>NZ_JBJNOF010000011.1:0-143976 GCF_052166775.1 Serratia sp. CY74737 | reverse complement strand
ATATAACAACGAGCGGCCTCATGAATCCCTGAACAACCTGACGCCGGCAGAGTACCGGCTGATGGCTGAAACACCGGATATCTCAAAAAGTGCATGGAACTAAAGCCGGGATGCTTACATAGTGATGTGATGGACGTCCCTCCCTCGGCGCAAGTCCTGCCAAAATTATGCTTAGTGTTATTTTTTCAGAGGTACTGCATAATGAACGCGATAAAAGTTATCGATCTGGCAAAATCTGTCTTTCAGGTTTGTGTCTGGATGAATTGGACTGACCCCACCCCGGTAGACGATCCTGCCCTATAGTTGGAGCATAGGGGGAGCATATGGGCACACCACGATTTACACCTGAATTTAAGGAAGAAGCCGTCCGTCAGATAACAGAACGCGGTTATTCCGTTGCCGAAGTATCCGACCGTCTGGGCGTTTCTGCGCACAGCCTCTACAAGTGGCTACGGGCTATCAAGCCTGATAACAGCGAACAGCATGCCCGGGATTTACTGGAAGCCAAAAGCGAGATCCTGAAACTACGGGCGCAGCTAAAACGCACCGAAGAAGAACGGGATATCCTGAAAAAGGCCGCGCGGTACTTTGCAAGGGAGCCCGACTGAAGTACCGCTTTATCAATGAACACCGCACTGTATGGGGTGTGATGACGATGTGTCGGGTACTGAATGTCGCCCGGGCCGGGTTCTATGCGTGGCTGCACAACCCGGTCTCGGCGCGTGATAAAGATAACCAGCGTCTGCTGATGCTTATCCGCGACTCATATTCACTGAGCGGAGGTGTATACGGTTACCGGCGGGTTCATGGCGATCTGAACGAAATCGGGGAAACCTGCGGTAAAAACCGGGTGGGCCGCATCATGCAGCTGAACCGGATTAAAGCTGTACGCGGCTATAAAGCGCCACGTCGTATCGCCGGCAGACCTTCAGTGGTCGCTCCTAATCGCGTGCAGCGGCAGTTTACCGTTGTCCGGGCCAATCAGGTCTGGGTCACCGATATTACTTATATCCGCACCTGGCAGGGCTGGTTGTATCTGGCGGTGGTTATCGATCTCTTCGCCCGTAACGTGGTCGGCTGGTCGATGAAGCCCACTCTCTCACGCGAACTGGCGCTGGATGCACTGATGATGGCGCTCTGGCGGCGTAAACCGGACAGCGAGGTCATCGTGCACTCAGACCAGGGCAGCCAGTACGGCAGCGACGACTGGCAGCGCTTCTGCCGGGCCAATAACCTGGTCCCGAGCATGAGCCGGCGTGGCAACTGCTGGGATAATGCAGTGGACGAATCGTTCTTCAGTTCACTGAAAAAAGAGCGGATCAGAAAACGCATCTATAAAACCCGGGATCTGGCCCGGGCCGATATCTTCGATTACATTGAAGTGTTCTACAACCGGGCCCGGCGCCACAGTCATCTCGGCGGGGTCAGTCCGGAGGCCTTTGAACAGACCTCGTCGTGAGGACAGGATATGTCTACAGCCATGGGGTCAGTCCAGTTTTCCCGTCAAAACTCCTGCCTGTGTATCTATCCATATACCTATTTAGAAATTAATAATTCATTAACTTGTTGTTTTTTATGTTTGTTCTTAATTGTAATGTATATAATAAAATTCCTACCTATCTATAAATAACTGAAATTATAATTTCACATGAAATTAATTTTTTCTTTTGCAAGGTGTTTTCTGAGTTTTAATGGGGGAGGGTAATTTATTTTACTAATAATAAAAGTCTTTTTTCATTCTTTCCGGACATTGACAAGAAAGAAATGATGCACTTAACTTAATTTTAGCCTCATCAGAGCGAAAGTTGGCGTGAGGCTTTATTTTAATGCATTGAATTCAATGTTTTTAAGTTGCAGGAAAGTAATGCTTTTCTGATTTAACTACCTGAACTATGTAGGGGGTTTTATGGCTTCTCTGTATTCGCAGCGCGAAGCGGCTGCAATTTTGTATGCAGTTTTAGGGCAAAAGGCGACAGCAGCAAACTATGACTCTGTCGGCAACCAGTTACAAAGTGGGACATTGTTGAACAGTGCTTATGTCTCAAATCTTTTGAGCTCGTCTGCTGGGCAAAGTTTATATGGTTCTCAAAGCGATACTGCGATTCTGCAAACTATATATACAAATGTCTATGGTGCTCCGGCGACACCACAACAGCTTTCAGCATTACTTGCTGCAGGTACGTTGCAGAGTGCCGTTTCAACTGTGATTGACGGATTAATTAATTATAGTGGTTTCGATAGCACAATACTCTCTGCTCAAAATACGTTTACCAACACTATCTCTACCATTCTCTATCCATCGGTATCAAGTCAGGCGGCAGGGCTTGGAGCCTCTGATGTCTTAGCTATTTACTATACACTTGGCCTTGTCCCCGAATCCTCTACGGTAAATGCATATGGCGCTTTGATTAACGCCGGGAGTACAACTTTAGCTGGCGTTTCTCAGGCTTTCGTTACTGGTAAAAGTTTTTTGAAACAGATGAGTAATACTGATTTCATCACTTTGCTGTTCACCAGTGGTTATGAGCGGGCACCAACGAATGCGGAACTTTCTCACTACTTAGGCGAATTGACTTCGGGGACGTCGCGTGGTTCTGTTCTTGCTGAAGTGATAACCTCTCTGCGTGGCACTGTTGCACCGACAGACATACAGGCTCAAGCTGATTTTAACGCTGCGCTGGTGCAATATAATCCTGGACAACTGCCTTCTTTAAGTACGCAAGAACAAGTTGCCGCCGTTTATCTTGCCGTCCCTACCCGTGGTGTTGATGCTGGTGGGCTTGATAACTGGAGTAAATACTTAGCTATTAGCAAAAATACTTATAATAGCTTTATCACCAAAGTCTTGTCCTCTACTGAGTTCCAAAATAAAGGGGCAGCGCTTACCGGAAATGACTTTATTCAGCATGTATTTACCGCTGTCCATGGTGTCGCCGCTACAGCGCAGCAATTGGCACAATATAGTGCATTGAGTTCAGACAAGACTGTACTCACACAGGCGATCATAAATGACCTACGCTCGTCGACGGCAACCGATGCAGCGACCTTAACGCAACAACATGCTTTCGAATATGATATTGGTAGCAGCTTACTCTACAAAACAGCGGCCACACTTTCTGTCACATCTGGAGGCGGGAATGCTACTGGTACTGTAAATACGGGGGCTAGTCATACCCTGAGCAATGCAGAAACAGCTGTACTTGCTAACGCGGTGTTGAACGCCAACGCCGCCAGCCTGGTCAACCTGAAGTTCGCCGATCACCTGGCTAACCTGACCATCAACGGCACTAGCGCGGCAACGGTTAACCTGTCTGATAACGGCGTCAACCCTGGCGTGGCGGTGACTGTCAACAACGGCAACGTCATTCTGAACGCCAGCTCCGGTTCAGACAACGTGGTCGTGACTTCGACGGCTAACATCGCGACCGGGACCGCACAGTTTAACCTCGGCGCCGGCAACGACAGCCTGCACTGGGCGGGTAACGCGGTTTCCGGCGGTGCGAACACCGTTGCCAATACCGTCAAGGCTGACGGCGGTACCGGCACGGATTCCATCTCTGCCAACTTCATCACCAAAACCGTCGTGACCAACCAGAACGCCCTGGGTGTTCGCACCAGCACCGTGACCAGCAACGCCAACAACTTCTCGAACTTCGAGAAGATCGACCTGACTGGCTATATCGGTAAGTCTGTTGGTACGCTGATTACGACACCGCTGATTGGTTCACCGACTACCACTACCGTCACGACACCGACCAATACCTTCGACTTTGGCCTGACCAACGGCACGTCCACGGTGGAAGGCACCACGGGGGGCACTGTCACCCAGAACGCGGCGGCGACCAACCTGGGGGCGCAAGGGTTCGTGATCTCCGGCCTGGCTAATGTCAACGTCATTAACGCCGCCGGCGGTACCGCGGCGCAGCTGGAAGTGAAAGGGGATGCCACCGCTGCCAGCACGCTGAACTTTACCTTCGTGCAGAACGCCACCGATCACTTCAACATCAACTTTGATGCGGTGAGTTCTGCCAACGTGAATGCTGGTGCCATCAGCCTGAACAGCAGCAGCAGTGCGCTGTTGGGCACCGCGCTGACGACGGTGAACGTGGCTTCCGGCGGGACCGGTGCGTTCAGCAATATTCTGTCTCTGGCAGGCACCAACGCGCAGGTTCAGAATATCAACGTGACCGGCGACCATGCGTTGAACCTGACCGTGGGCGCGGGCTACAGCAACGTGCGCGACATCAATGCCTCTGCCAATACCGGTGGTTTGAACCTGGATTCAAGTCATGCGGGTACCGGTGACGGTATTATCGTGCAACTGCTGAAAGCCTTGCCGTTGAGTGCGGCTACCACGGCGCTGCTGACTCCGCTGCTGAACACGCTGGGTCTGAACGGTTACCAATTGACGGTGGAAGGGACGTCGACGACCGACAGCTTCAACGTGCTGGGTAACACCACGCTGACTGGCGGTAACGGAGCGAATACTTACGATCTGAAATCCAGTAACTCGCAGGCGGGGGTCACCATCACCGACTTCAGCACCGCGAAAGACAAGATCGTCGATGCCGCTTCCGGCCTGACCTTGTCCAATACCGGCACTGCGGTATCAGACTACGGTACCCGCGCTGCAGATACGCTGGATGCGCTGTTGGGATCGCTGGTTGGCGGTCTGACCACCGGCGTCGTCGGCCTGTTGGGCGGCATCCTGGGGCTGAGCAATCCAAACTCGCTGACCGGGAAAGTGGGTGTGGCCTCTGTGGTGTTCAGCGGGACAGGTAACAATGCTGACTCCTATGTGATTATTGACAATAACAATAACCACACGCTGGATGCCAACGATACGGTCATTTACCTGACTGGCCAGAACCACCAGCAATTGGTGGATACTCTGCACTACGCCTAAGGGTAAAGTTGCAATAACAAATAATTCCATGTGGAACTATTTGGGGTTAAATAATGCGGGGGCGTAATCCCCCGCATGTTTAATTTTGTGAGCGGCGTCATCCTCTCTAAGTTATTCCATTTCGTTCTCTTCCCTCCCTGCTTTTATTTTCTCATATCGCATTGTTTTGTTGGGCTTTTATCAGGCGCGTTGACCGGCTTTTTTTTTATGACTCACCTTGCCGGTTTTCACTTTCTCTACCTATAGTTAACGAAAGTATCTGCAGTCTCGGGCATTTCTTTGGGGTGAGCCTTCTCGGGATAATTCTTTTTTTAGGAATTTCTTTAGGGAGGGGGTCAATGCGGATTGGACTGACAGTGCACATGATGTAAGGGCAGAACGTGAATCAATTTATCCCGCGCAACGAAATTGCGGATGTTATACGTACACGCAGCAAAGTCTTCTGGACCGTTGGTATATTTACTGCGTTTATTAACCTGTTAATGCTGGTTCCTTCCATTTACATGCTCCAGGTTTACGACCGGGTGCTGCCTTCGCGCAATGAAATCACGCTGTTAATGCTGACGCTGATCATGCTGGGTATGTTCGGCATGATGTCCTTGCTGGAATACGTGCGCAGCATGGTGGTGATCCGCATCGGCAGCCAGCTGGACATGCGCCTCAATACGCGCATTTATACGGCGGCTTACGAGGCGAATTTAAAGAACGGCTCGTCTGATGCCGGCCAGATGCTGAGCGATCTGACCAACGTGCGCCAATTCCTGACCGGTAGTGCGCTGTTTGCCTTCTTCGATGCGCCCTGGTTCCCGATCTATCTGCTGGTGATTTTCCTGTTTAACCCTTGGTTGGGGTTGTTCGCCCTGGTGGGCTCCTTGCTGTTGATCGCCCTGGCGGTGATCAACGAAGTGGTGTCGAAGAAGCCGCTGGCGGATGCCAGCCGGCTTTCAATCATGTCAGGCAATCTGGCCAGCACGAATTTGCGCAATGCCGAAGTGATCGAAGCACTGGGGATGCTGCCTAACCTGAAGGGACGCTGGTTCGGTTTACACCAGCGCTTCCTGAATAGTCAGCGTATCGCCAGCGAGCGGGCATCGCGGGTGACATCGATCACCAAGTTTGTGCGTTTGTCGCTCCAGTCGCTGGTTTTGGGGCTGGGGGGCTGGCTGGCGATCGATGGGCACATCACGCCGGGCATGATGATCGCCGGTTCCATCTTGATGGGGCGCACGCTGGCGCCGATTGAGCAAGTGATTAACGTATGGAAAAGCTGGAGCTCCGCCAAGCTGGCTTATCAGCGTCTGGTGCGCCTGCTGGAACAGCATCCGCCTCGCGGTACCGGCATGTCGCTGCCGCGTCCGGAAGGGGTGGTTTCCGTTGAAGGGGTGACCGCTACGCCGCCGGGCTCGAAGGGGAGCGCGGTATTGCATAACGTCAGTTTCGCCGTTCAGCCGGGAGACGTGCTGGGGATTATTGGGCCAAGCGCCTCCGGCAAATCGACGCTGGCGCGTCTATTGGTCGGCATCTGGCCGGTCAGTGAAGGCATCGTGCGACTGGACAATGCCGACATCTACCAGTGGAACAAGGACGAGTTGGGGCCCTATATCGGTTATCTGCCGCAGGATATTGAGCTGTTCGCCGGCAGCATCGCGGAGAACATCGCCCGCTTCAACGAGCTGGACTCGGAGAAAGTGATTGAGGCCGCCAAGTTGGCCGGCGTGCATGAGCTGATTCTGCGCTTCCCCAATGGCTATGATTCGGTGATCGGCAGCGGTGGCGCCGGGTTGTCCGGCGGCCAGAAACAGCGTATCGGTTTGGCGCGTGCGCTGTATGGCGATCCGTCTCTTATCGTGCTGGATGAACCCAACTCCAATCTGGACGATGCCGGTGAGCGGGCGTTGAACCAAGCCATTACGTTCCTTAAACAGCGCAATAAAACGGTGATCCTGATTACTCACCGCACCAATCTGCTGGCGATGACCAACAAGCTGTTGCTGCTGGTTAACGGGAACGTCAATGCATTTGGCCCAACGCAGCAGGTATTGCAGGCCCTGGCGAATGCGCAAAAAGCGCAGGTGCCTCCGCAGGCGGTGCGTGCGGTGAACTCCGAGCCGGATGAAGGCGATATCCCTAAAACTCAAACTAATTAAGCCGTGAACTCGCCTGGCGGCGCCGTTGCGTCGCCGGCAGTCAAAGGAGTTGGTATGTCTACGCATATTGGCGAGCCGCATGACTCGTACTCAGAACAGATCCCGTTGGATGAGCGTCGTTATACCCGCCTGGGGTGGTTGGCGCTGGGAGTGGGCGTGTTCGGCTTCTTGGCCTGGGCGGCGTTTGCGCCTCTGGATAAAGGGGTGGCGTCGCCGGGCTCGGTAACCGTTTCCGGCAATCGTAAAACGGTGCAGGCTCCGGCCAGTGGCATCATCAAAAATATCGCGGTGAAAGACGGTGATAAGGTGAAAGCCGGCGAGGTGCTGGTGCAACTGAGCCAGGTGCAGGCGCAAGCGCAGGTCGATTCGCTGCGCGATCAGTACTACACCACCTTGGCTACCGAAGGGCGCCTGCTTGCTGAACGGGACGGGCTGGGCAATGTCACGTTTTCCCCGATCTTCGCCAAGATCAAGGATCAGCCTCGCGTGGCAGAAATCATTGCATTGCAAACGCAACTGTTCGCCTCCCGCCGCCAAGGGCTGGAAAGTGAAATCGACGGTTATAAGCAGTCGATGGATGGGATCCGTTTCCAGTTGAAAGGCCTGCAGGATTCGCGTGCCAATAAACAGATCCAGCTTTCCAGCCTGCGTGAGCAGATGAACAGCATGAAGCAGTTGGCGGCGGACGGTTACCTGCCGCGCAACCGCTATCTGGAAATTCAACGCCAGTTCGCCGAGGTGAACAGCAGCATCGATGAAACCGTCGGGCGGATTGGCCAACTGCAAAAGCAGCTGCAGGAATCTCAGCAACGCATCGATCAGCGTTTCGCCGACTACCAGCGCGAAGTCAGAACGCAGCTGGCGCAAACTCAAATGGACGCCAGCGAATTTCGCAACAAGCTGCAAATGGCCGATTTCGATCTGGGCAACACCGCCATCACCTCACCGGTGGACGGCACCGTGGTCGGATTGAATATCTTCACTCAGGGGGGCGTCGTGGGAGCGGGTGACCACCTGATGGACGTTGTGCCCAGCCAGGCGACTTTGGTGGTGGATTCTCGCCTCAAAGTCGACCTGATCGATAAGGTGTACAACGGGTTGCCGGTGGATCTGATGTTTACCGCCTTCAACCAAAACAAAACCCCGAAAATTCCGGGAACGGTCACGTTGGTTTCCGCCGACCGTCTGGTCGACAAAACCAATGGCGAACCCTACTACCAGATGCAGGTCACGGTCTCGCCGGAGGGCATGAAAATGCTCAGTGGCGAGGACATCAAGCCGGGGATGCCGGTGGAGGTGTTCGTGAAAACGGGGTCGCGCTCGCTGCTGAGCTATCTGTTTAAACCTATTTTGGATCGCGCTCATACTTCATTAACCGAGGAATAATTTTGATTCATTCAAAACGACAGGCTGCCGGTCTGGTTATCGGCACCCTTTTGTTTGCGATGTCTGCGCCGGTTTATTCGATAGGGATTTTAGACGCATATTCGCTGGCATTAGAAAAGGACCCGACCTTCCGGGCGGCTATAAAAGAGAAAGAAGCGGGGGATGAAAACGAAAATATCGGCAGGGCGGGGCTGCTGCCGAAGGTATCGCTGAATTACCAGAATTCGCCGCGTAACTGGCAAACCCAGAAATATCCGCAAAGCGACTTCTTTGGCAACATAACGGAAGCGACGCGGCGCCAGCAGTACCGCAGCTACTCCAGCTCGGTGACGCTGACGCAGCCGCTGTTCGATTATGAGGCCTATGCGCGTTATAAAGGCGGCGTGGCGCAGACGATGATGTCGGATGAGCGCTATCGCGGCAAACTGCTCGACCTGGCGGTGAGGGTGATCAGCGCGTATGTCGAAGTGGCCTATGCCAAAGATCAAATCGCCTTGGCCGAGGCGCAGAAAGCAGCTTATAAAGAACAGTTGGCGTTGAACGATCGTCTGATGAGCGCGGGTGAGGGGACCCTGACCGACGTCTCCGAAACGCAGGCGCGCTACAGCCTGGCAGAGGCGCAGGTGATAGAAGCGCGCGACGCGCTGGACGCTGCGCAGCGTGAGCTGGAGGTGATCATCGGTGTGCCGTTGAATCAATTGGATGAGCTGCAGAGCTTACGGCCAGGGCAATTCAAGGTGGCGCCGCTGATCCCGTCGAAGTTTGAAGAGTGGCAAAAGATCGCCCTGGAAAATAACCCAGTGCTGGCCGCCTCGCGCCATGGCGTCGATGCGGCGAAATACGAAGTGGAGAGAAACCGCGCCGGCTTTATGCCGAACGTGCAACTTTACGCTTCGCATTCGGAAAACGACTCCAGCAGCGATAACACGGTTAACCAGAAATATCGTACCGACAGCATCGGCGTGCAGGTGAGCCTGCCGATTTACTCCGGCGGGGGCGTGGCGGCCTCCACCCGGCAGGCCGCGGCGCGCTACGGCCAGGCGATGGCCGAAATGGACACGCAAGTCGGCACGACGCTGAACGATCTGCGCAAGCAGTTCAATCTGTGCATCAGCAGTCGTGCCAAACTGGCGGCCTACGAGCTGGCGGTGAAGTCGGCGACTACCCAGGTGACGGCGACCCGGCAGAGTGTATTGGCGGGGCAGCGCGTCAACGTCGATGTGCTCAACGCCGAACAGCAGCTCTATAGCGCCCAGCGCGATCTGGCTTCTGCCAAGTATACCTACATCAAGTCCTGGATTACCCTGCTGAGCGACTCCGGCACGTTGGACGAGAAGGATGTGCTGCGCGTGGCGCAGTATTTTGCCCGCAGTCGAGGTTAATAAATCATCAAGCAGCTAAGTGAAAGCTGCGTATTATTCTGAAAGAGCAGCCTGGCGCTGCTCTTTCTAGCTTCAATACGTTATGTTACTCCTGTCGCTGGTCTCCATAGAATGTCTCAACGGTCTACCTATTGTGAATTCACATTCTGATGTCAGCGGCACTGCTTGATTATCGTTCTGTATTCTTTTTGTACGGTTTGAGGTCAGCTACCGCCATAAGAAGGGGGTATGTTGCTGATTTTGTTTTTGTACTGAATGGTTGTACCAACAGAATCAGGCGGGCGGCAACAGCAAGATGAAGCCATATCAGAGTTTGGTATCTGTAAGCCAAGGGCGGTAGCGTGCCTTATCCGTGTTAATCTGTTGTCAGAAGAGTCGAATATCAGGTCATTTTGGCAGTTGTGCTGTGCAATGTATTCTGTTTGGGATTCATATTTTAAGTATCTCCGTTTTTTCATAAGTGTGGATAGAAAGAATGCATCATGCCTACCCATGTCTATATCATGAGTAGCCATCGCGAAATTATTGAGAAACTATATTTATAATTAAAGAAGTACTTCAGCGTTGTTGTGAGGGAAATGGTTTGGACAGGAAAATACTTAAGAACATAGTTTCATTGGTTGGTATACAAGGTGTTAACTACTTAATACCTTTGATCACACTACCCTATTTGGTTAGAGTATTACAACCAGCAGGTTACGGTAGTTTAGGTTTTGCTTTAGCGATTATTCAATATTTTGTCATTGTTACTGACTATGGATTCAACCTTTCTGTAACACAGAAGATCGCGGTTAATAAAGACAATAAACTTTATGTGAGTAAAGTATTTTGGAATGTTATTGCCTGCAAGCTATTACTCGGTGTTCTAGGTGGAGGGGTGTTGCTTTTATTAACATCATTCAATGATGAAATTTATAATTTGCGGTGGATACTTGTTGCAAGTTATATTGCTGTCTTTGGCTCGGCAATATTTCCTGTGTGGCTCTTTCAAGGTAAAGAGACTATGGGGTGGATCGCGATATCTAATATAACTGCTCGTTTGACGACAATTCCATTAATATTCCTTCTGGTACAACATGCTGATGATGCTTGGTTGGCTGGTGGAATTAATGGCATGACATCTATTTTTGCCGGCGGCATAGCATTATTCCTTATTTGGAGAAATAAATGGATCGCCTGGATAAAACCTGATTGGGATGGGATAAAGAGAGAATATAAAGAAGGATGGCATGTTTTTATCTCAACGGCCGCTATCAGTCTTTATACGACCAGTACAACAGTCATTCTTGGTTTTCTTGCCGGGCCAACGGCTGTAGGCTATTTTGTAGCTGCAGACAAACTTAGACAGGCTGCTCAGGGGCTTATCTCACCTATATCACAGGCATTTTTCCCTAGAGTCAATTCGTCGATGGCAAAAGATAAGAGTTTGGGATTTGCGGTGATAAGAAAGCTTCTTATTATTCTTTCAATCATTGGATTATCAGCGAGTCTTTTCCTCTTCATATTCAGTTCACAGCTGGTAACGATTGTTTATGGTGAAAACTATAAACCGACAATTACTGTGTTAAATATCATAGCCTTCATTCCAATTATCATCTGTCTGAGCAACGTGTTTGGTATTCAGACCTTACTGGTCCTCGGTAAGAAAAAAGTGTTTAGCAGAATACTGATAATGTCAGGGATACTTAACGTTTCCATACTATTCCCACTGGCATATTATTTTAAGCAAGATGGAGCTGCTATTTCTGTCTTGGTAACGGAGTCTTTCGTAACGCTCTCTATGCTTCTTGTGATTATTAAGTTAAAAATACCTCTTTTCAGTAAGGAAAAAATATGAAGTACGACTATCTAATCGTTGGGGCGGGCCTCTTCGGATCAACGTGTGCGTATGAATTAAATAAAAAGGGTAAAAAGGTCCTTGTCCTTGAGCGTCGCAATCATATTGGTGGGAATATTTATACCGAGAATAACAATGGTATTCATGTGCATAAATATGGCGCGCATATTTTCCATACCAATGATAAAAGGGTTTGGGATTTTGTTAACTCATTTGTGGAATTCAACCGTTTTACCAACTCTCCTTTAGCAAGTTATCAGGGAAAGCTATTTAATCTGCCTTTTAATATGAATACGTTCTACCAACTGTGGGGGGTGAGAACACCTGCAGAAGCGGCGGCAAAGATTGATGAGCAGCGGCAGGAGTTAGCTGGTAAAGAGCCGGAAAACTTGGAGGAGCAGGCCATAAATCTGGTCGGCAGAGACATTTATGAGATCTTGATAAAAGGATATACAGAAAAACAATGGGGTCGTAAAGCCACTGAGTTGCCCTCATTCATTATTAGGCGCTTACCGGTTCGAATGACCTATGATAATAATTACTTTTCCGACCGTTATCAAGGAATCCCGATTGGTGGTTATACGCAAATAGTGGAAAAAATGCTTGAGGGGATTGATGTGCGAACGGGAGTAAACTTCCTGGAAGATCGGGAGCACTTTACCGCTCTGGCAGATAAGGTTATTTACACCGGACCTATTGATGAATACTTTGGGCACGAATTTGGAAAGCTCGAATATCGCTCCTTGCGTTTTGAAACTGAGACGCTACATGATACAGATAATTATCAGGGAAATGCGGTCGTCAACTATACCGAAAGCTCTGTGCCATATACCAGAATTATTGAGCATAAACATTTTGATCCCGTTGAGACGCCACATACCGTAGTAACAAAGGAATATCCTGAAGAGTGGCAGGAAGGAAGTGAGCCTTACTATCCTGTAAACGATGAAAAGAATATGGCACTCTTTAAAAAATATAGAGAGTTGGCGAAGAATGAGGCGAATGTGCACTTCGGCGGTCGCCTTGCAGAGTACAAGTACTATGATATGCATCAGGTAATCCGTTCCGCGTTTAGCTTGGTTGATGATATTTAAGGCAATCTTATGAATAAGAAAGTTTATATTTGTTGCCCTGGTGGTAGCATTACTGGTGGACCTGAATTGTTGCACCAATTTTGTGATGCTCTTAGCAGAAACGGTGTTGATGCCAGTATGGTATACTACCCACTGGACACTAGTTTTCAGCTACCTCAACAATATGCTCACTATAATGTTAGAGTGACACAGCACAAAGATGTCGTTTGTGACAATGCCATTGTTATTATCCCTGAAGTTGCCACCGCATTGGCGAAAAATTTTAGTGCTGCACAGATTTGTATTTGGTGGCTTTCGGTAGATAACTATTTTAGCCATAAAAAATATAACTGGTTTATACGACGCTATGTAGGACATTTTAAGTCAATCTTAACTGGCCATCGCTTATCTATCAGTTCGATGAAAAACTACCAGCATCTGTCGCAGAGTGAGTATGCAAGGATGTTTCTTGAGTCCAGAGGGATTCATTGTGACATGTTGACTGATTATTTGAATGAAACGCATTTGAAAGATATAGATGAAAGTGTTAAACGGGAAAATATCATTGCTTACAATCCAAAGAAAGGCGAAAAATACTCTAACAAACTGATTGGTCGATATCCAGATTATAAATTCATCCCAATTAAGAATATGACGGCAATTGAAGTCAGGAAGCTTTTAGAGCGTAGTAAAGTTTATATCGACTTTGGTGATCATCCTGGGAAAGATCGCTTTCCTCGAGAAGCTGTTATGGCAGGGTGCTGCGTGGTAACCGGACGTAGAGGCAGCGCAGCGAATAAAGTCGACGTGCCAGTTCCATCTTGTTATAAGCTTGATGAATCAGCTAAAAGCTTCGAGAAAGACTTTCAGAATGTAATTGAAAATATATTTCAAGATTATGAAAAATGCTATGCGGATTTTGAGGATTATAAAAGTAAGATATCTGCTGAATTTAGCGTATTTAAAGAACAGGCGAGACTGTTCTCTATAAATTATTGTAAATCGCAGTGAGTGATCTCTAAGTTTATTCTTTTTTTAATTTTATGGGTATTGATTAATAACAATTTTAGTGATGTCTTTTGCTGCAGGGTTTGTGTTTTGAAGAGGTAGAGTCATGCAATGATGTCATGCCAAAATTAATCCTGCGTATGTTTTTCTTCCCAAGACCTAAAATTTTCTAACAGCATACCGATAAAGGATTTATTCATGTCTAAGTTAATTCCTGTTATCATGGCGGGAGGGGTCGGTAGTCGTCTCTGGCCATTGTCCAGAGAGTCATTTCCCAAGCAATTTCTTTCCATTGATGATACTGGATTTAGTCTACTACAACAGACTGTGCTGCGTCTGGCTGGTCTGCCAGGAGTTGTAGTTGTTGAACCGCTGGTCATTTGTAATGAAAGCCATCGTTTCTTAGTTGCTGAGCAGTTGCGTGAAATTAACCAGTTGGGCACGAATATTATTTTAGAACCTGTTGGCCGAAATACTGCGCCGGCTGTTGCATTGGCCGCCCATTTGGCCGCTGAGGAAGATGCGGATAGCCTATTGTTGGTTTTGGCTGCAGATCATCTGATCAAGAAAGTTGAGAATTTCCATTTAGCTATAAAAACAGCGATAGACTATGCTGAACGTGATTATCTGGCTACGTTTGGTATCATTCCAGAGCATCCTGAAACGGGCTATGGTTACATTAAACGTGGAAGCTTTCTTTCGAACGATTGCTTTAAAGTTGATTCATTTGTCGAAAAACCGTGCCTTGAAAAAGCTATTGAGTATGTCTCCTGTGGGGAATATAGCTGGAACAGCGGCATGTTCATGTTTAAAACTGCCAAATTTTTGAATCAGTTAGAGTTATTTAGTCCGGATATTTTTTCTACAACACGAAAATCCATGGCGGAAAGCCAGCGTGACATGAACTTTATTCGTGTGGAGCAGGAGGTATTCAAGTGCTGTCCTAGCGACTCTATTGATTATGCAGTAATGGAGAAAACGCACGATGCAGTTGTTATTCCTATTGATGCTGGTTGGAGTGATGTGGGCTCCTGGTCCTCACTATGGGAGGTCTCAGAAAAGGATCATGTAGGCAATGTCAATTTGGGAGAAGTTATCTCAATAGATTCGTCGAATAATTATATTTCGTCGGGTGGGGCATTAGTCGCAACAATTGGGTTAGATAATTTAGTTATCGTAAATACCGATGATGCATTGCTGATCGCGGCCAAGGAAAAAGTCCAGGATGTTAAAAAAGTAGTTGATGAGCTTAAAAGTCGTAATTTGCATCATTTTCGTCAGCACTCGTCTTCATATCGCCCATGGGGGAAAATCTGTGATATCGATAGCGGCGAACATTTCCAAGTAAAAAAAATCATCGTACGTCCAGGCGAGGGGCTCTCGTTGCAACGACATTTGCATCGTGCGGAGCATTGGGTGGTGGTTAGCGGAACGGCGAAAGTGAATGTCGATGGTAAGGAATTTTTGCTGTCCGAAAACCAGTCAACCTTTATCCCTGCCGGCAGTGTGCATACATTGGAAAATCCAGGAAAAATCAATTTGGAAATGATTGAGGTTAGGTCAGGACGCTATCTGGAAGAGGATGATATCGAACGGTTGCACGATCGATATGGCAGAACCTAATTAAGGAATCTTTGATGAAAAAGTTAACCTGTTTTAAGGCGTACGACATCCGGGGGAAATTGGGCGAAGAGCTGAATGAGGACATCGCGTACCGTATTGGGCGCGCCTACGGCGAGTTTTTGCAGCCTAAAACCATCGTATTGGGCAGCGACGTGCGGTTGACCAGCGAAAGTTTGAAGCTGGCGTTGGCGAGAGGCTTGCAGGATGCGGGCACCGACGTGATTGACATCGGCTTAACCGGTACCGAAGAAATCTATTTCGCTACGACTTATTTGAAAACGGATGGTGGCGTGGAAGTGACCGCCAGCCATAACCCGATAGATTACAATGGCATGAAACTGGTGCGTGAGGGCTCTCGCCCGATTAGCGGCGATACCGGATTACGGGCTATTCAAGAACTGGCGGAGAACAACCAATTTGATGCGCCAGCAGCAACGCGCGGTAGCTATGTCCGCCAGGATGTGTTGGGGGCTTTCGTTGAACATATTCTCTCCTATGTCGATGTAAAAAACTTCAAACCGTTAAAGTTGGTGATCAACTCGGGTAACGGGGCGGCGGGGCATGTGATCGATGCCATTGAAGCAACACTGAAGGCGCAGGGTATCCCGCTGGAGTTCATCAAGGTGCATCATCAGCCGGACGGCACTTTCCCTAACGGCATTCCCAATCCGTTGCTGCCTGAGTGTCGCGCGGATACCGCGGATGCGGTACGTGAGCATGGCGCTGATATGGGCATTGCGTTCGACGGTGATTTCGATCGCTGCTTCCTGTTCGATGAAAAAGGCGATTTCATCGAGGGCTATTACATCGTTGGCCTGCTGGCGGAAGCCTTCCTGCAGAAACAGCCAGGGGCGAAGATCATCCACGATCCGCGTCTGAGCTGGAACACCATCGATGTGGTCACCGAGGCCGGGGGCGTGCCTGTGATGTCAAAAACCGGCCATGCTTTCATTAAGGAACGCATGCGTGCGGAAGACGCCATTTATGGCGGAGAGATGAGCGCTCACCACTATTTCCGTGATTTTGCTTATTGTGACAGTGGCATGATTCCGTGGTTGCTGGTCGCTGAGTTGGTCAGCGTGAAGGGACAAACTCTGGGGCAGCTGGTACAGGATCGCATTGCTGCCTACCCGTCCTCCGGTGAGATCAATATCAAATTGGCCCAGCCGGCCGTGTCCATTGAAAGTGTTAAACAACACTATTTACCGCATGCTGATGAGGTGGACTATACCGATGGCATTAGCATGTCGTTTGCAAACTGGCGTTTCAACCTGCGTTCTTCCAATACGGAACCAGTGGTGCGTCTTAATGTCGAGTCGCGTGCCGATATTGCGCTGATGCAAGAGAAAACCGACGAGATTCTTTCGCTGCTCGCTGCAAAAATTTAACGATTAGCATGCTTGGCATATTTAAGAGTCCAGGATGAGAGCGGCTTTTGCCGCTCTCTCTTCATGGTGCGCTCAGACGGTTGTATGATGCATCCATTATCAATGGGGTGTTTTTGTCGAACCAAGAGTGTTACCGAAGTATAAGGGGTAGATATGGCAATTTTAGTTACCGGTGGCGCCGGTTATATCGGGTCTCACACCGTTTTATCTTTGCTGGAACGAGGTGAAGATGTGGTGGTGTTGGACAATTTGTCCAACTCATCTGCGGAGTCTTTACAGCGCGTGGAAAAGTTGACGGGTAAAGCCGCGGTGTTCTATCAGGGCGATGTTCAGGATGCGGAATGCCTGCATCGTATCTTTGGTGCGCATGAGATCACTGCCGTGATCCACTTCGCTGGCCTCAAGGCCGTCGGGGAGTCAACGCGCAAACCGCTCGAGTATTATCAGAATAACGTCACCGGCACGCTGGTGCTGTTGGATGCCATGCGCTGTGCCGGTGTACATGATTTCATCTTTAGTTCCTCCGCCACCGTATATGGCGCCAATTCGCCGGTGCCCTATGTCGAGACTACGCCGATTGGCGGCACGACCAGTCCTTATGGCACGTCTAAGCTGATGGTAGAGCAGATCCTGCAGGATTTCGCCAAGGCTGAGCCGCAGTTTTCGATCATTGCGTTGCGTTATTTCAATCCGGTAGGGGCACATGAGTCCGGTCTGATAGGCGAAGATCCGAACGGCATTCCCAATAACCTGCTGCCTTACATCTCACAGGTGGCGATCGGTAAGCTGGATAAACTGGGGATTTTCGGTGGCGATTACCCGACCAAAGACGGCACGGGTGAGCGTGACTACATTCATGTCATGGATCTGGCTGAGGGCCATCTGAAAGCGATGGATCATCTGGTGAAGCTCAACGGTTTCAAGGCCTATAACCTGGGGGCTGGCGTAGGGCACTCGGTACTGGCGATGGTTCAGGCGTTTGAGAAAGCGTCAGGTGTAACGATCCCCTATCAAATCCTGCCACGCCGTGAAGGCGATCTGCCTGCGTTTTGGGCGAACGCCGACTTGGCCTATCAGGAACTGGGATGGAAGGTTCGTCGCGGTATCGATGATATGATGCGTGATACTTGGAACTGGCAAAGTAAAAACCCGCATGGCTACCGCTAACCTTGATTGATATGTCTTGATAGTGATAAATAATTATAAACGGATAATTAAGTACAGGATGAAAATCGTTGGGGCATGTAAAACCTCATGCCCCACAAAAATGTTTTATAATAGCTAGGCATGGCTTTCATATTTTACAAGAGGATATTATTGTATATATGGAGTGTTTCTTTTTGATTCGTTGTTTATTATTTAAATTTCAATAAATGAATATTAGGTGAGCCTTGTTTTATTAATGTGTTTTCACCTAAAACTCATTTTATATCGGCACTTGGCTGCATGGTGTTAACTACAGATTCGTGCTTCCGGTAGGTTTATAATGCGATACGATAATGCAATAGTGGTTGTTGTCTACAATAAAAAAATTGAGGATTCAGCCACTCTCAATACACTTGTTGAGCATGACTTTTTTAACAGTAAACTGGTTATTCATAATAATGGGCCAGAGAGTATTACCCTGAAAGGGAAATTGGCAGAAAAAATAGAAGCTAAGTTTAAATGTGTTGAGTTGATAAATAGTCTAAACAACTTGCCACTCAGTATGCTATATAACGATTTTATTCGAAATAATGAAGAGGCCGGGCGATTTATCATATTAGACGATGATTCGACGATCACTGAGGCGTTTGTTAGGGCAGTGAATTATAACGAAGATGATATGGAGCTTCCTCGCATTATTTCTAGGGTTGATGGTGTGACATATTACCCTATTGAAGCGAAAAAAGTTGTCACAACCGAGCGTTATCTGGATCATAAAACGTCCTATTCTATCGGTTCTGGCATGGTCATCAATAATTCTCTGGTTAAAAAATTTAAAAAACATAACGTGAATTTATTCGATGAGAACTATGCTCTATATGGGGTAGATGTAAGCGTTTTTCGTAGAATTTATCAGCTTATAGATAAAGGGGTGGATTTTAAAATAAAAAGTTCTTCTTACATCTACCATTCTCTTTCTCGTGCGGAGGGAAAAGAGAGTCCTTTTCGTATAAGAGAGCGACTTATCGATACAGCTATAACAACAAGAAGATATCCTACGGTACGTTTGCATATTCATTTGATGAAAAAATTCATAATTAATGTCATAAAACTCAATGGCAATAATGCGGCTTCAATAGTCAAAGCTTATCTCACTGGGATGCATCCTCGTTGTAAAACTATGGGCTCGCGTCAACAATAATCTAAGGAGTGTTTATGAAAGGCATTGTTCTTGCGGGGGGCTCAGGTACGCGTCTTTACCCTATCACCCGAGGCGTATCAAAACAGTTGCTGCCTATTTATGACAAACCGATGATTTATTACCCGATCTCGGTGCTGATGCTTGCTGGTATCCGCGATATTCTGATTATCTCAACGCCAGAGGATCTCCCTTCATTCCGGCGCTTGTTAGGTGATGGGGCGCGTTTCGGCATCCGCCTGAGCTATGCGGAGCAACCTAGCCCAGATGGATTGGCACAGGCTTTTTTGATTGGGGAAGAGTTCATTAATGGTGAGCGCTGTGCGTTGGTCCTGGGCGATAATATTTACTTTGGTCAGAGTTTCGGCAAGAAGTTGGAAAGCGTTGCTGGGCAGCTGGAAGGCGCAACTGTATTCGGCTACCAAGTGATGGACCCTGAGCGCTTCGGTGTGGTGGAGTTTGACGAAAGCTTCAAGGCGCTATCGTTGGAAGAAAAACCAGCGGTGCCGAAGTCTAACTGGGCGGTTACCGGGCTCTATTTCTATGACCGCCATGTTGTTGAGCTTGCTAAACAGGTAAAACCTTCCGCACGTGGCGAGCTGGAAATCACTACGTTGAACCAAATGTATCTGGAACGTGGGGCATTGAACGTTGAGATTCTCGGCCGCGGCTTTGCCTGGTTGGACACCGGCACGCACGATAGCCTGATTGAAGCATCGCAGTTTATCCACACTATCGAACACCGACAGGGCTTTAAAGTCGCCTGTCTGGAAGAGATCGCCTATAGAAAAGACTGGCTCAGCAAAGA
The DNA here is from genome assembly GCF_052166775.1 of Serratia sp. CY74737. Lineage (NCBI taxonomy): Bacteria > Pseudomonadati > Pseudomonadota > Gammaproteobacteria > Enterobacterales > Yersiniaceae > Serratia > Serratia sp. CY74737. The sequence goes on along the minus strand of NZ_JBJNOF010000011.1, from coordinate 124,074 downwards.
ACAGGTGGCGGAAGAGGCGAAGTTGTTGAGTAAAACGCAATACGGTCAATATTTAGCGCAACTGCTGGTAGAGAAATAAGATGCAAGTGAGCGATACGCGCATTCATGGCGTAAAGATCGCCTAGTCAAAAGTGCTTGGCGATGCGCGTAGTTCCTTCTTGATAACGTTCGAAAAGAAACGAGATCATCGGGGGCTGGGCTTAGAACTGGATTTTGTTCAGGATAATCATTTGTTTTCCTCAAAAGAAGCTACGCTGTCCGCCTTTTCAAGCGGCAAGCTGTCAAGGGCAACTGGTTTGCGTTATTCGTGGTGAAGTATTTTATGTCGTTGTTGGTTTTGTGAAGACTCGTCGAGCGATGGTGCATGGGAGGGCGTCGTGCTTTTCGACAATAACAAGACTCAATTCAGGAGCCCGCCAGGTCGGGTAGCATGACTCTGTCGCATTCTCGGATCTCGCTTATTTCGCATACAAATATACTGATTTCTACAACCCGCTTTATGAGGGGGCTGTGGAGCGATCCTGAGAGGGGCATTGAGTGACCCTCTATTATCTGAAAAAGATAAGCTAGGTAAGCTTTTCAAAGTGCTTAAGTAAGTATTACGGGAGGTTTGGGATAAGATGGGGCTCAGACCGATCGCTCTTCAGGAAGCGTTTTGATAGTCCGAAGGCTGCTATTTTGGCCAAAATCAGATGAGTCTTAGGGGGCTGAACTTTGTTAACGATTTAGATGCAGTTGTTGACATCTCAGCGGAGTTCGATCTCCCAAATGGAGCCAGCAAGCCTTGCTCGTTCAATCATTACCTTTCCCTCCTTGTTTTATGGTTTTTTGTGTTTAAAAACATAGTGATAGTGACGGGTTTTGCTCTGTCTATGCAGCTGGGTAACGTATTTTTTTTACATAATGGTGTCGGATGTTTTGACGAAATGTGCTAGTCTCTCAAGCTTTCGAAAGCCTTATATTATTTCTGCCAGCTGTGTGCGATTTTGTTTAAGGTTCATTAAGAAAGACCTTAGGCTTGGGATGTAAACTCGATGGTAGACCTAACATCAGGTCTTTGGGCAAAGTTTCTTGTGAGCAGGTTCCTAATGAAAGTGATAGAGACGCAGGTTGATGGTGTAAAACTGATCGAACCCAACGTGTTTGGCGACCAACGAGGCTTTTTCTTGGAAACATTCCAAAAAAGCCGATACAAAGAGCTGCTCGGCATTGACGTGGAGTTTGTTCAAGATAATCACTCCCGTTCAGCTCGAGGCGTCTTACGGGGATTGCATTTCCAAACGGCAAAACCGCAAGGCAAGTTGGTGAGAGTAGTTCGCGGCGAGGTCTACGATGTGGTCGTCGATATTCGTCCCGAGTCGCCGACGTTCAAAAAGTGGGTTGGCGTCTACCTGTCCGAAGAGAACAAAAACCAGCTTTGGGTTCCGCCTGGTCTCGCCCATGGTTTTGTCGTAGTTTCGGACTCGGCTGATTTTGAATATAAATGCACTGATTACTATGATCCAAGTAATGAAGGGTGCCTGCTGTGGAACGATCCGGAAGTAGGTGTCGAATGGCCAGTCAGCGAGCCGCTGTTGTCGCCAAAGGATCTGCAGGGAAAACTGTTTAGAGAGCTTTTTTAATGCGTGTACTTTTGACCGGTGCTGCAGGGCAGTTGGGGCGCTGTATTATCGATCGTTTCCCTGCCAATTGGACCTTGGTGGCGATGGACAGCCAGCAATTGGATATCGCGGACTTCGCCGCCGTCTCGGCGACGGTTGAGCAGCTAGTACCGGATGCCATTATCAATGCTGCGGCTTATACTGCGGTGGATAAAGCAGAATCGGAACCTGAAAAGGCTCGGGCAATCAATGCGTTCGGCCCCGGCTTCCTCGCTGCTGCGGCGGCGAAGTTAGACATTCCTTTCATACACATCTCGACCGATTACGTCTTTGACGGAACTTCATCGGAACCGTATTGTGAAGAGACGCCTTGTTCGCCCAAGAGCGTTTACGGGCAGACGAAACTCGAGGGTGAGCGGGCAGCATTACAAGCTAATCCGAAAACCGTCGTGATCAGAACGGCCTGGGTTTTCAGCGAGTACGGTAACAACTTCGTAAAAACCATGCTGCGAGTCGGCGCGCAGAGAGGGGAGTTGGGCGTGGTGAGCGACCAGTTCGGCTGCCCAACCTATGCGGGAGACATTGCGGCAACGGTCATTGCTATGCTGTCCCATCCTCAATTGCCTTATGGCATCTATCATTACTGCGGCGATACTGCCGTTTCATGGTTCGACTTTGCTTGCGCTATCTTCCGGGAGGCGGAAACATCTGCTCGTTATCCGCATAAGGTGAGTGTCAAACCTATCGCAACCCATGAATATCCAACGCCCGCATCCAGGCCTGCTTATTCGATTCTGAGCACCAGCAAGATTTGTGCGCTGGATCTGAAGCCTAGTCCATGGGAACAGCAACTTAAAACTGTACTCCAGAAGATATTATCTCAGTGATGATCCTTCAAATGGATGAGATTAAAGGGGATAATGTTATCCCCTTTGACGTTTTTACATATGATGAAACGTTAACATCGTTATGGGGCCTGACGTTCAGTCTTTTAACCACCCTAATGGTATGACTTTGTGACTGCGGTAAATTACGGGTTTAGGAACTAGATACAGCATGGCTGTAGACCAAGAAAAATCTCAATTTCAGATCGTTGCATCTATCGTTCTCTTCAACCACAGCTATGAGCAGGTGGCGGGTACCTTGACGTCTCTTTTGGCCGAGCGCTGCGTTGATAAGATTGTTCTGGTCAATAACGGCGGTGCCGATTGGGCCGATGCTTTGGATAATGACCGTATCAGCTATATCTCTGCTGAGGGAAATGGCGGATTTGGCCACGGACACAACTTGGCTATGGGGCGCTATCTGGGCTCTTGCGGCTATTTTTTGATCTGTAACCCGGATATCACTTTTGAACCAGGCGCCTTATCTGAACTGTATCGTTTTGCGCGGGAAGAGAATCATCAGTTCGTTTCTCCCCGCATACATTATAGTGATGGGCGTCTCCAACATAGTTGCCGTCTTTTGCCAACCCCGGCAAACCTTTTCCTACGGCGCTTCCTACCTAAGTGGGGAGCGAAGATGGATATTGATTATGAATTACAACGGGCTGATTACGAGAGAATATTTGCTGTCCCTACCGTTTCAGGCTGCTTCATGTTGTTGAGGTCAGAGTTATTGGCGCAGTTGGAGGGGTTTGATGAGCGTTACTTCATGTATCTCGAAGATGTTGATTTGTGCCGACGGGCGCTCGAATTCACTGACATTGTGTACTATTCAGGAACAACAATCACACATGTATTCGGTAAGGGGTCATACAAATCTATGACCCTATTGGGATACCACATACGCTCAGCGATTCTTTATTTTAATAAGTGGGGATGGTTTTTTGACCGGAAACGTTGCCGTTACAACCAGCGGTACTTGAGTTCTATCCCGATGGTTACTTATCGTGATTTACGCTAATCCTCCGGCTCTAAACGTTTAATAGTATCTAAGGTATTGATTATGCATATGTATGCGGATGATGGGATGATGGCCGACATTGCTGCTGGCGGCGAGGAGGTCGATAATGAATAACCCTCATAAAAATAGGCCATTGACTCCATTGGCCCTCCTTCGCACATTGTGGGGGTTCAAGTCGTTGATTGTTCAAATGACTAAAAGAGAAGTCGTTGGTCGTTATAAAGGCTCTACGATGGGGTTGGCATGGTCATTCTTGAACCCGTTGTTCATGCTGACCGTCTACACGTTTGTGTTTTCTGTTGTTTTTAAGGCGCGTTGGTCTGTAGGGGGGGATGAGAGCCGTACGCAGTTCGCCGTTATTTTATTTGTAGGCATGATTGTGCATGGTTTCTTTGCCGAGGTGATTAACCGTGCGCCGCAGATCATTTTGGGCAATGCTAACTACGTAAAAAAAGTAGTGTTTCCTCTGGAGACGTTGCCGGTGATTAGTTTATGTGCGGCACTGTTCCACTCTCTGATTAGTCTGATCGTCTTACTATGCGCGTTCTTCCTTTTTAACGGTTTTTTGCATTGGACAATTGTGTTTATTCCTTTGGTCTTCTTGCCACTGGTGATTTTTTGCCTGGGATTGGGATGGGTGCTGGCATCTCTTGGGGTATTTATCCGTGATGTAGGCCAGACAACGGTGATTATTACAACAGTAATGATGTTTTTATCACCAGTGTTTTTCCCGATCACTGCACTGCCCGAAAAATACCGTATCTGGATTATGCTTAATCCGCTCACATTCATTATTGAACAAGCTCGTAATGTATTGATTTGGGGACGTATCCCCGATTGGCAGGGATTGGCGATATATACCATCGCAGCCGCTGCTGTGGCGTGGTTGGGTTATGTTTTCTTCCAGAAAACTAGAAAGGGGTTTGCTGATGTCCTCTAATGAAATAGTGATTGAAGTCAAAGGATTAAGCAAATGTTATCAGATTTACGATCGCCCTCGCGATCGTCTGAAGCAGTTCTTCGCTCCTAAACTGCAGCGTGTTGCCCGCCGTGAGTCTCGGCGCTATTTTCGCGAGTTTTGGGCTTTGCGAGATGTCTCTTTCAGCATAAAAAAAGGTGAGACCGTCGGTATTATCGGGCGCAACGGTGCCGGTAAGTCTACTTTGTTGCAAATGATTTGCGGCACGCTGACCCCAACGGCGGGGGAGATCCAAGTTAATGGAAGAATTGCCGCTTTGCTGGAGTTGGGCGCCGGTTTTAACCCTGAATTTACCGGTCGAGATAATGTTTATCTTAACGGTTCTGTTTTGGGTTTTTCACGCGAGCAAATCGATGCTCGTTTCCAGGAAATCATTGACTTTGCTGATATTGGCGAGTTTATCGATCAGCCGGTGAAAACCTATTCCAGCGGGATGTACGTACGATTGGCCTTTGCTGTCCAGGCGTGTGTTGAGCCAGAAATACTGATCGTCGATGAGGCATTGGCGGTGGGTGATATAGGTTTCCAGTATAAGTGCTATAAGCGTATGGAAGCTCTCCGTGCCAAGGGGGTTACCATTATTATGGTGACGCATTCCACTGGTAGCATTCTTGAATATGCCGATCGTTGTTTGGTTATGAATGATGGCCAACTGGTTGGTGATACGCACGACGTTTTAGCTGCAGTACTTGCTTACGAAAAAGGTATGCTATTGACTCAAGGCACGCCGAAAGAAAAAAGGCATCATGCGGAAGGCTCTGACGTCAAAGACGTAGCGACGCTCCAATCTATCCAGACGGAGCAGATTAACGCTGAAGTAGGGGAAAAACGCTTTGGCAGCGCGCGTGCGATTATTGAAAGTTTGCACATCTATAAATCAGATGGTACGCCGTTATCAGAAAAACCGCTGGTGCGTTCCGGTGAAGAGTTAACCTTTGACTATACTGTGTTGTCTTCAGAAGTCATCGAAGACGTCGCGCTTGGCGTTTCCATTTCCAAAGCTCAGGGCGGTGATATTTGGGGCGACAGCAATATCGCTGCTGGCGTTCCTATCGTTCTGAAACCCGGTGAGCAGCACATTGTGTATAAAGTCAAGCTGCCTATCAATTCCGGTGATTATTTGGTGCACTGTGGTTTGGCTCGTGTTGGCAAGGGGGAAAGGGAAGAGCTTGACCAGCGTCGGCCCATGATGAGGCTGAAGTTCTGGTCGCCGCGTGAGTTGGGTGGCGTTATCCATGCTCCGATACAAATTTCGCTGGAGGAGGAATAACGTTATGCTTGCTGTTTTTTTACCGCCCTATCCTTTTCGAGGCGTAAAAGCGCCCTACTTGTGGGTGTTCTATCGATTGCTGAGCACTTTGCAGGAAAAGAGCCTTTTTATCACCGGCGACGATTACTTATGCGATCCTGAACAATGGCGCGAGCAGGGGCGTTGGGAATTTGATGTGCCCACGATGAATAATCTGGGATATTCGCCGCCGACTCAGGAGATATTCGATCGGCACGAGTTTGGCCTGTTGGATAATGACCTGTTTGTTCGATTGCTGAGCGAAACACATCAAAATCCGATGGCTGCGTTCAATGTATTTCTTACGCATCGTATTCCCGAATTGGAGTCTGAACTAAGAATTCTCTTAAGTCCGCAAATAAAATGCGGCATTGAGGGGATACTCAGTATTTGTAATTGCCCATCGCTGGAACATGTGGCGCAAGAGCTGGACATCCCGGTGATTCACATCGAGATGGGCCCCCTGCGTGCACCGATGTATTTGGGAACCGGTTACGTTGATTTTCGTGGTGTAAATGGTAACACTGAAGCTCAGGTGCGTTATCTTTCCGTTGCGCATGATTGCATAACCCAACTATCAATGGCTGAGTTACACCAATTTTTTGCACAAGAAATATTGCCGCAGAAAGGGGTTGCAGGATTTGAACTCGGATTAGCTCTGCAGGTTGAAGATGATTCGAATATCATTGCGTATAGTAATGGTTTCAATAATTTATCTCTTATTTCATATGCGCGAACGCAATGCTCTAGTGAAAATATACTGATTCGGCCGCATCCTGGCAGTCATTTTCAGTTGCAAAATACAGCATCTGAAATCGATCATTCACCCAACAGCCTTGAATTTCTGCTCCGTTGTCAAAGGATTGTGACCATAAATTCGAGCGTGGGTTTGGAAGGATTGTTGCTCGAAAGTGACGTTCAAATATTAGGCGATACTTCTTATCGCTTTATCGATGAAGTTGCTGATGAATCTGAACGAGTGAACAGAATGGCCTTTTATCTGTTCGCTTATCTTGTTCCGTTCGAACTGATGTTTGATACGAACTACTTGCATTTCCGGCTATCTAAACCGGCGGAAATCGATATCGTTCGGTACCATCTTAACCATTATTCAGCGGGAGCTGACGAGTTGACAAGTATGAAAGGTATAACCATCGGTGAGTTGATCACGGATCGCGTTAAACGAGACAATAATGTTAGAGCCGAAATTTTTCGCGTTATTGAAGAGCAAAAACAGAATATTGATGACAAGTGCCGGCAGATTGCATTGCTGGAGAGTCAGTTGCAGCTGCAGCAGGAGGAAAATCTGCAGTTGAGAGAGTTCCTGCAGCAGAAGCAAAGCCAACATGAAGATGCTTTGCAACAGATTAAAACCAGTGAAGAGATTAATAACAATAATAGTAAGATCGAGCTTGAGCGTGAAATCAACACGTTAAATTCTGTGTTGAGCCAAAAGGATGGCTTGCTCGAACAACAACATTCTTCAATGGTTTCGATGCGGAATAGTTTGTCATGGAAACTGACCATGCCGGTGAGAATGGCTGGCCGCGTACTACGCGGTGAGTTTGGGGTCATTCGCGACTTTACTTGCCATTACTTGGCACATCGCTTTATGACTAAGAATTCGTTAGTTGCAAAGAGCTGGCGAGCATTTCGTAGTCATCCTCAACCCTATCGTGCATTGGGGCGCAAGACTAAAGCGGCTTTTGCTCTGGTGATGAAAGGCCAGTTCTCCGAACTGGCATCCAGTCTGCGCCGGGTGGCAAAAAATACCGCAGATGCACCGATGCCGTTGACGCATATCGATACTCAGCACATCGTAATTCTTGCTTCCAGACATACACTTTATGTCGCGCATCGAGTTGAGAAGTCTTTGACTGATATCGGCTTGGGTGTCACGATTATTCATGCGTATTCGGCTGCTGCTGATAGCGGTCAAATGCATATTGTTATTTGCCCTCAGATATTTCCTGAGTTGCCAAAGAACTTTGTCGCATTCCAGATGGAACAGTCGATTAACCCTCGTTGGTTCACGCCAGAGTATTTTGCCATTCTGGATCGTGCGATGGCCATTTTCGACTATTCATTAACCAATATCGATTATTTGCTGCAGCACGGGGTGCCCTACCAAAAACTGTTCTACATGCCGGTGTCTTCTTACGATAGCTATGCTGAGCATTTGGAGCTCGGTGGATATAATCTTCGGCCGTTGGAGAGCGAAGAGCCGATTGATGTGTTGTTCTATGGCGATCCAAACTGTGAGCGGCGCCAGAATTACCTGCGTCAACTCTCTCAGCGCTTTAATGTGCATATCGCTTCGGAGGTATTTGGTCAAGACCTGACTCGTCTTGTTATGCGAGCGAAGCTGATTGTTAATATCCATTATTATGAAGATGCACTGCTGGAAACCACTCGCTTGTATGAGACGTTGTCCTTGGGTACGCCAATCGTCAGTGAAACCAGTTCGGATATTCAGCATCATGCAATGCTGGCAGAAGTCATCGATTTTTCACCGGTAGGCGATATTGACGCAATGGCGGATAAAATCGAACGTTTGTTGTCTGATGATGCGTTCTATGGACGTCGTCGACAAGCTATAGCGGCGTTTACGCGTACAGACTCGCAATTTGATGCCTATTTCAAACGTTATTTGCTGGCTAACGATCTGATTGATTTCCAGACCTACAAGAATAGCGTCGACTTTATCCCTCACAATGAAGCGGATATCCCAAAACTGTGCCTGTCATTGACAGAAACGCCGATTCGCAAGCAAGCATTTCTCAGCAAACCTACGCATGGTTTTCAGGTCATTGAAGGTGTTCGTCACCGCATCGGCTGGATTGGCTGTGGAATGAGCTATAAGTACATGCTATCAACGTTGGCCGAACGCTCTACCGAAATGGCCATGATTTGTGAGGATGACGTATTGTTCCCCTCCGATTTCGACAGGCAACTGGAGAAAGTTGTTGGCCATTTACGTCATACTGAATGGGACTGGCATGTTTTTGCAGGTATTATTGCACACTTGCATAACGACACCGAGATTCTGGCTGTAAAAGAAATTGATGGCATCGAGTATGTTTATATCAATCGTATGACAAGTATGGTGATGAATATCTATTCTCGCCGCGGTATCGAGCTTATCAGCCAGTGGAATGAGAAGAACATTGACGCTGAAAGCAATACGATCGATCGTTATCTGGAGTCTGCACCAGGATTGACTGTTGTAACGACATTACCGTTTATGGTCGGTTATGCAGAAGATCAACACTCAACGCTGTGGGGCTTCGTAAATACGCAATATACCGATATGATTCGCGATAGTGAGCGACTATTAGCTGAAAAAGTTGCGGCGTTTAAGGCGCGCGAAGCTGAAACTAGTAAGGCATAACGTACTACTCGCTTGAGAATTGAAACCAAAACGGCCAGCGTAAAGAACTGGCCGTTTTTACTGAGGTAGACTGATAACTGTATATGATTCAATCGTGTGCAACTGATTATGTGACCTATCGCACCAATCACTACCCACGCGGCTCAATCCTGAGTTAACATGTGTGCCACATCACAAAACCTGCTGGCCGACGTTGCCGGCAGGGTCATCCTCAGACAGGAGTTCCTAAATGTCCAAGCAACAAATCGGCGTTGTCGGCATGGCGGTAATGGGCCGCAACCTCGCGCTGAACATCGAGAGCCGTGGTTACACCGTTTCCATTTTCAACCGTTCTGGCGACAAGACTGACGAAGTGATCGCTGAGAACCCGGGCAAAAACCTGGCGCCGTATTACACCGTTGAAGAGTTTGTCGAATCGCTGGAAAAACCGCGCCGCATCCTGCTGATGGTGAAAGCGGGCGAAGCGACGGATAAAACCATTGCCTCGCTGACTCCGCACCTGGACAAGGGCGATATCCTGATCGATGGCGGCAACACCTACTATCAGGACACCATCCGTCGTAACCGCGAACTGTCCGACCAGGGCTTCAATTTCATCGGCACCGGCGTTTCCGGCGGTGAAGAGGGCGCGCTGAAAGGGCCTTCCATCATGCCTGGCGGCCAGAAAGAAGCTTACGAGCTGGTAGCGCCGATCCTGGAGAAAATCGCTGCGGTTGCGGAAGGCGAGCCTTGCGTGACTTATATCGGCGCTGACGGTGCCGGCCACTATGTGAAGATGGTGCACAATGGTATCGAATACGGCGACATGCAGCTGATTGCCGAAGCCTATTCTCTGCTGAAGCAGGCGCTGAACCTGAGCAACGAGCAGCTGGCCGAAACCTTCGCCGAGTGGAACAAGGGTGAGCTGAACAGCTACCTGATCGACATCACCAAAGACATCTTCACCAAGAAAGACGAAGAGGGTAAATACCTGGTCGATGTGATCCTGGACGAAGCCGCCAACAAAGGCACCGGCAAGTGGACCAGTCAGAGCTCGCTGGATCTGGGCGAACCGCTGTCGCTGATCACCGAATCGGTGTTCGCGCGCTACCTGTCCTCGCTGAAAGATCAGCGCGTTGCCGCGTCTAAAGTGCTGACCGGGCCGAAAGTGGCACCGTTCACCGGCGACAAAGCCGAGTTCATCGAGAAAGTGCGTCGTGCGCTTTATCTGGGCAAGATCGTATCCTACGCGCAGGGCTTCTCTCAGCTGAAAGCCGCGTCCAAAGAAAACAACTGGGATCTGCACTACGGCGAAATCGCCAAGATCTTCCGCGCCGGCTGTATCATCCGTGCCCAGTTCCTGCAGAAGATCACCGACGCTTACGCAGCGGATGCCGATATCGCCAACCTGCTGCTGGCGCCATACTTCAAGCAAATCGCCGACGAGTACCAGCAGGCGCTGCGTGACGTGGTGGCCTATGCCGTGCAGAACGGTATCCCTACGCCAACCTTCTCCGCCGCGATCGCTTACTATGACAGCTACCGTTCAGCGGTGCTGCCGGCTAACCTGATCCAGGCGCAGCGCGACTATTTCGGTGCGCACACCTACAAACGCATCGACAAGGAAGGCGTGTTCCATACCGAATGGATGGAATAAGCCCACTCGTTGAGCGATAAAAAAAGCCGCCGAGGTTAACGCCCGGCGGCTTTTTTATTGCGCGTGATTTAATGTCACGCTTTTTTCTGATGCCGCTCGCGCAGCCGGCCGATCACCGCGCTCAGATCCAAATCCTGGTCCTGCAGCAGCACCAGCAGGTGATAGATCAGATCCGAGGCCTCGTTGGTCAGCTCTTCGCGATCGTTGACCGTGGCGGCCAGCGCGGTTTCCACGCCTTCTTCCCCGACCTTCTGCGCGATGCGTTTGGTGCCGCTGGCGTACAGGCTGGCGGTGTATGAGCTGTCCGGGCTGGCATGCTTGCGTTCCGCCAACAGCTGTTCCAGCTGATAGAGGAACGTCCAGTCGCTGGCGGCCGGATGGAAGCAGCTGCTGTTGCCCAGGTGGCAGGTCGGGCCGATCGGGTTGGCTAATACCAGCAGCGTGTCGTTATCGCAGTCCGGCGTGATGCTGACCACCTTGAGGAAGTGGCCGGAACTTTCGCCTTTGGTCCACAGGCGCTGCTTGGTGCGCGAAAAGAAGGTGACATTGCCGCTCTGCTCAGTGGTCGCCAGCGCTTCCGGCGTCATGTAACCCAGCATCAGCACTTCGCCGGAAACGGCGTGTTGCACGATGGCCGGCATCAGGCCGTCGGTTTTCTCCCAGTCCATCTGGTTTCTCTGTTGTTCTGTCAGCACACGCGAATCTCCACGCCTTGTTCGACCAGGAACCTTTTCAGGTCGCCGATATTGATGATTTGTTTGTGGAACACCGATGCCGCCAGCGCGCCGTCGACGTCCGCATCGCGGAACGCTTCCAGGAAGTGCTCCATCGTGCCCGCGCCGCCGGAGGCGATCAGCGGCACTTTGCAGACCTCGCGCACCCGACGCAGCTGCTGCAGATCGTAACCGTTGCGCACGCCGTCCTGGTTCATCATGTTCAGCACGATCTCACCGGCGCCGCGGCGCTGCACTTCCTGCACCCAGTCGAGGGTTTCCCACTGGGTGACGCGGGTACGGCTCTCGTCGCCGGTATATTGATTGACGTGATACTTGCCGGTTTCACTGTCGAACCAGGTATCAATGCCCACCACGATGCACTGCACGCCAAAGCGATCCGCCAGGCGGCTAATCAGATCGGGATCGGCCAGCGCCGGTGAGTTGATGGAGATTTTGTCGGCGCCGAAAGACAGGATCTGGCTGGCATCCTCGGCGCTTTTAATGCCGCCGGCGACGCAGAACGGAATATCAATCACCTCCGCCACGCGCGACACCCAGCTTTTGTCCACCACTCGGCCGTCGCTCGAGGCGGTGATATCGTAAAACACCAGCTCGTCCGCGCCTTCTTGCGCATAGCGCTGCGCCAGCGGCACGATGTCGCCGATGATTTCGTGGTTGCGGAACTGCACGCCTTTCACCACTTGCCCGTCTTTAACATCCAGACACGGGATTATCCGTTTTGCCAGCATGCAATCGCCTCCTCAACGCTAAATTTACCTTCCAGCAGGGCGCGCCCGACGATCACGCCGGCAACGCCGCTGCCGCGCAACTGGGCGATGTCGTCCAGATTGCCGATGCCGCCTGAGGCCTGGAAGGCCACTTGCGGATAGCGGCGGCTGATCGCCTGATACAGCGCCACGTTGGAACCGGCCAGCGTGCCGTCGCGCGAAATGTCGGTGCACAGCACGTGTTTCAGCCCGTAGGGCAGGAACTGCTCTACCACCTGTTCAAGCGTGGCGTCGGAGTCTTCCTGCCAGCCGCTGATGGCCACGCGCTTCACGCCCTGCGCGTCGATGCGCACATCCAACGCCAGTACCAGCGCGTCGGCGCCATAGCGTTCGAACCAGCTTTGTACCAACTGCGGCTGTTTCACCGCGGTGGAGCCGATCACCACGCGCGTGGCGCCGGCCTCCAGCAGGGCGCTGACGTCTTGCTCGTTGCGGATGCCGCCGCCGACCTGCACCGGCACGTTAACCCCCGCCAACAGCTTGCGCAGCAGCGGGATCTGGCGCGCGGCCGGATCTTTGGCGCCGGTCAGATCGACCAGGTGCAGCACCTGGGCGCCCTGTTGTTGATAGTCCTGCAGGCGCAGCAGCGGATCGTTGCCGTAGTCGCGCTGTTGGTCGTAATCGCCCTGATGCAAACGCACCACGTTGCCGTCGATCAAATCCAAAGCCGGAATAATCATGCTGCCTACATCTCCAGAAAGTTTTTCAACAGTTGCGCGCCGGCCGCTCCAGATCGTTCTGGATGAAACTGCACGCCGAAGAAGTTGTCTTTTTGCACGGCGGCGGTGAAGGGCTCGCCGTAGTTCGCCTGAGCGATGGTGCTGGGGCATATCGGCATCGCATAGCTGTGAACGAAATAGAAGTAGGCGCCGTCATCGATGCCGCGGAACAGATGGTGGCCTGCCTGCGCGGATACCTGGTTCCAACCCATGTGCGGCAGCGGCAGGCCGAAGTCGGTCATCTGCTTTACCGGCGTATCGATGAGGCCGAGCGTCGTTATGCCGCCGTTCTCTTCGCTGCTGGCCGCCAGCAGCTGCATGCCGAGGCAGATGCCCAGCACCGGCTGAGTGCAGGCCCTGATCAGTTCGATCAGATCGCGTTCACGCAGCTGATCCATCGCCGCCTGCGCGGTGCCGACGCCCGGCAGGAACAGCTTGTCGGCGCGCAGCACGATCTCCGGATCGCGGCTCACTTCCGGCTGATAGCCCAGGCGGCGGACCGCATAGGTGACGGAGGCCAGGTTGGCGCAGCCGGTATCCAAAATCACCACGTTCATCACAGCACTCCTTTCGAGCTCGGCAGGGTATTGCCCTCGACGCGGATCGCCTGGCGCAGCGTGCGGCCAAACACTTTGAACAGGCTTTCGACCCGGTGGTGGTCGTTTTTGCCTTTGGTCTTCAGGTGCAACGTGCAACCCATGGTGTAGGACAGCGAGCGGAAGAAGTGCTCGACCATTTCGGTGCTGAGATCGCCGACGCGCTGATAGTTGAACTCGGCCTTGTACTCCAGGTGCGGGCGGCCGGAGATATCCAGCGCGCAGCGCGCCAGACACTCGTCCATCGGCAGCACGAAGCCGAAGCGGGCAATGCCGCGCTTGTCGCCCAGCGCCTTGTTCAACGCTTCGCCCAGCGCCAGGCCGGTGTCCTCTACGGTGTGGTGATCGTCGATATACAGGTCGCCTTTGACGTCGATCTCCATGCGGAAGCCGCCGTGGGTGGCGATCTGATCCAGCATGTGGTCGAAGAAGCCGACGCCGGTTTTGATTTTGCTGCCGCCTTCGCGATCCAGCCAGACGTTGACATCGATCTGCGTCTCTTTGGTCACGCGGTTAACCCGCGCATGACGGTCGCGCAGGGTCAGCTGGCGCACGATCTCTTTCCAGCCCAGCACGCCGCGCTGGTAGCGCAGCCCCTGAATGCCCATGTTTTCCGCCAGCTGCACGTCGGTCGGCCGATCGCCGATCACGTAGCTGTGGGCGGTATCGAGCACGCCGGGTTCGAGGTAACCCTTCACCAGCGCGGTCTTCGGCTTGCGGCAGTCGCAGTTGTCCGCCGGCAGGTGCGGGCAGATCAACACGTCGGCGAACTGAATGCCCTGCGAACTAAGGATCTGCATCATCAGGTTGTGCGGCGGATCGAAGGTTTCCTGCGGGAAACTGGCGGTGCCGAGCCCATCCTGATTGGTGATCATCACCAGCTGATACCCCGCCTGTTGCAGCGCCAGCAGGGAAGGGATCACGTCCGGCTCAAGCGCCAGCTTGTCCAGGCGGTCAACCTGGAAATCTTCCGGTGGCTCGGCGATCAGCGTGCCGTCACGATCGATAAAGAGGATTTTTTGGCTCACATTGGCTCCTGGCGAGTCTGGTTGGCGCCGGGCAGGGCGGACAAGGCGTCCACCACGCGTTGACATTCGTCGCGGGTGCCTATGGTGATGCGCAGGCAGCCGGACAACCCGGGCTGTTTGTTTTGGTCTCGTAAGATAATGCCCTGATCCCACAAGCTTTTAAACACATTACTTGAGGCGGTGAAGCGGGCCAGCAGGTAATTGCTGTCGCTGGCGAAAACCTGCTCGACGCAGGCGCATTTTTCCAGCTGTTGCTGCAGCCAGCTACGGGTGGCGGCGATGTCGGTGACGCGCTGGCGCATGGTGCGGATGCCTTCGGCGCTCAGCGCCTGCGCGGCGATATCCGCCACCGGCGTCGAGAGCGGGTAAGGCGCGATCACCTTCAGCAGCAGGGCGATCAGATCTTCGTTGGCGAGCGTAAAGCCGCAGCGCAGGCCGGCCAGCGCAAAGGCCTTCGACAGCGTACGCAGAATAGCCAGGTGCGGGTAGTCGCTCAGCCACCCGGCCACCGAGGCCTGCGGGCAAAACTCGATATAGGCTTCGTCCACCGCGACGATCGCTTTGCCTTTGGCCAGCTCCAACAGGCTGCGTAGAGAGTCCGGGTCAATCAGGTTACCGGTCGGGTTGTTCGGACTGCAGACGTAGATCAGTTTCACGTTGTCCAGGCTGTCCGCGATGGCCGGCAGATCCAACTGCCAGTCCTCTTTGGCGGCCACGGTGCGGCGCTCCACGCCAAAGGTTTCGGCGCTGACGGCGTACATGCCGTAGGTCGGCGGGCAGAACAGAATGGCGTCTTTGCCCGGCTCGCAGAAGGCGCGGATCAGCAGCTCGATGCCTTCATCGGCGCCGCGGCTGACCAGCACCTGCTCTTTCTTGACCCCGGCATAGGCGGCGTAGCGTTCGATCACCTGCGCCGGCTGGCACTCCGGATAGCGGTTGAAGGTTTGCGCCGTCAGCTGGAATTCCGGGGCGATCGGGTATTCGTTGGCGTTCAGCCATACGTCGCCCTTGCCGCCGAGGCGGCGCGCCGATTGGTAAGGGGTCAGCTCGCGAACGTTGGCGCGCGCCAGTTTTTCGATGCTCATGCTTGCTCCTTCAGGGCGGCGACGCGCAGGGTCACGGCGTTCTTGTGGGCGATCAGCTGCTCGGCGGCAGCCAGCGTCTCGATGGTGGCAGCCAGGTTGCTGAAGCCCTGCGGCGTCAGCTCTTGCACCGTCATGCGTTTTTGGAAATCGGCCAGCCCAAGGCTTGAGCAGGTGGCGGTGTAGCCGTAGGTCGGCAGCACGTGGTTGGTGCCGGAGGCGTAATCGCCGGCGGACTCCGGCGACCAGTCGCCGAGGAACACCGAACCGGCGCTGGTGATGCCGTCCACCAGATCGCGCGCATTGCGGGTCTGAATGATCAGGTGCTCCGGGCCGTAACGGTTGCTGATGGCCACGCACTCCGGCAGATCGCGCGCCACGATCAGGCGGCTGCTCGCCAGCGCCTGGCGGGCGGTGTCGGCGCGCGGCAGTTCGGCCAGCTGGCTTTCCACCGCGTCGGCCACCGCCTGCGCCATCGCCGCGTCCGGCGTCAGCAGGATCACCTGCGAATCCGGGCCGTGCTCGGCCTGCGACAGCAGATCGGAAGCGACAAACGCCGGGGTGGCGCCGGCGTCGGCGATCACCAGCACTTCCGAAGGACCGGCCGGCATGTCGATGGCCGCGCCGTCAAGGCGCTGGCTGACCTGCCGCTTGGCTTCGGTCACGAAGGCGTTGCCCGGCCCGAAGATCTTCGCCACGCGCGGCACGCTTTCGGTGCCAAACGCCAGGGCGGCGATCGCCTGCGCGCCCCCGACCTGAAACACTTCCTGCACGCCGCACAGCTGCGCCGCATACAGGATCTCATCGGCGATCGGCGGCGGCGAGCACAGCACTACCCGGCGGCAGCCGGCGATGCGCGCCGGCGTCGCCAGCATCAGCACGGTGGAGAACAGCGGCGCCGATCCGCCGGGAATATACAGACCCACCGAGTCGATTGGGCGGGTCACCTGCTGGCAGCGCACGCCCGGTTGCGTTTCGACGTCCACCGGCGGCAGTCGCTGCGCGTTGTGGAAGGTTTCCACGTTGGCGACGGCCACCGCCATCGCCTGTTTGATGTCGTCGCCCAACCGCGCGGCGGCGGCGGCGATCTGCTCGGCGCTAACGCGCAGCGCCGAGACTTCCGCCTTGTCGAAACGGGCGCTGTAGTCGCGCAACGCCCGATCGCCGTTGGCCTTCACGTTGTCGAGGATCTCGTTCACCGTGCGAGTGATGCTGTCGGAAGCGGCGATCGCCGGACGCATCAGCAGCTCGGCCTGGCGTTCGGCGCTGCACGTCGCCCAATCGATCGGCGTGTTGAAGGTCGACATGGCGTTACTCCATCATCTTTTCAATCGGCAGCACCAGAATCGAGCTGGCGCCGAGCGCTTTCAGTTTTTCCATGGTTTCCCAGAACAGGGTTTCGCTGCTGACCATGTGCATCGCCACGCGGTTCTGCGCGCCGGCCAGCGGCAGAATGGTCGGGCGTTCGGCGCCCGGCAGCAGCGCGACGATCTCGTCCAGTTTCTCGCTCGGCGCGTGCAGCATGATGTATTTGGATTCGCGCGCCTGGATCACGCCCTGAATGCGGGTCATCAGGCGGTCAATCAGCTGCTGTTTGGCTTCAGGCATTTCGCCGTCGCGCTGGATCAGGCAAGCTTTGGAGCGGTAGATCACCTCCACTTCGCGCAGGCCGTTGGCCTCCAGCGTGGCGCCGGTAGAGACCAGATCGCAGATGGCGTCGGCCAGGCCGGCGCGCGGCGCCACTTCCACCGAGCCGTTCAGCAGGCAAGATTTGAAGCGCACGCCCTGTTTGTCGAGGTATTGCTTCAGCAGGTGCGGATAAGAGGTGGCGATGCGGGCGTCCTGCAGGCTTTGCGGGCCGGCGTATTCGGCGTCGAGCGGGGTGGCCAGCGACAGGCGGCAGCCGCCGAAATCGAGGCGGCGCAGGGTGAAGTAGCGCGGGTCTTCACCCTGGGCGCGGCGGCTGAGCAGCTCTTCTTCCAGCACGTTCTCGCCGATGATGCCGAGATCGACCACGCCGTCCATCACCAGACCCGGAATGTCGTCGTCGCGCACGCGCAGGATATCGATCGGCATGTTTTCGGCGAAGGCGATCAGACGCTGCTGCTGCAGGTTAATCTTGATGCCGCAGCGCGCCAGCAGTTCCTGGGATTCATCGCTCAGGCGGCCCGACTTCTGCATTGCGATCCGTAAACGTGTCTTGTCCAGCATGGTAACCTCTGTTTAATCTGTAATTTTATGAATTTATTGTAAAAACTATTCTTTCTGTCTGTCCGGAGCCAAAAAAAAACCCTCGGAAGAAATCTTCCGAGGGCTCTCTCTTGCGTTCTGCGCGCCACTGGAAGATTAACAAACCGTCTTCCAGCACACATCGCCTGAAAGACTAGTCAGGGTGATGGTGATGATGGTGGTTGAACTGAACGCGTGTCATGGTGTTTTCTCTCAGCAAAAGTCGGTAAAAAACCGTATGGCAATTAAGCTAAACTATCCGCTGTCCGCCGTGCAACTCTTTTTTATCGTCATAAATTTAATTTATTGAAACAGGTTGAGTTATTAGCCACACACGGCTTTACCTAACCTTAAGCCGGTCAGATTGTATCGCCGCGCGCAGTGGCGTAGCCTTAAGGGCAGGGCGCTGCGATCTTCAGGAGAGGAAGAGGATGAAAAAGGTAGCCATTATTGGTCTGGGTTGGTTGGGCATGCCGCTGGCGTTGTCGCTGATGGGCCGCGGGTACGACGTGGTCGGCAGCAAAACCACGCCGGACGGCGTCGAGGCCGCGCGGATGAGCGGCATCGAATGTTATCAGTTGGAGCTGACGCCGGAATTGATCTGCGATCCGGACGATCTGGCGTCGTTGCTGCGCGTGGATGCGCTGGTGGTCACGCTGCCCGCGCGCCGCACCGTCGAAGGCAGCGAGAATTATTTCAATGCGGTGCGCATGCTGGTGGACAGCGCAATGGCTTTCGGCGTGCCGCGGGTGATCTTCACCAGTTCCACCTCGGTGTATGGCGAAACCGCCGGCACGCTGCGCGAAGAGTCGCCGCTGCGGCCGGTCTCGCCGTCCGGCCGGGTATTGGCCGAGCTGGAGCGCTGGCTGCACGAGCTGCCGAATACCTCGGTGGACATTCTGCGCCTGGCGGGGCTGGTGGGCGCCGATCGCCACCCAGGCCGCTTCCTGGCGGGAAAGCTCGATGTGAAGGGCGGGTCGCAGGGGGTGAATCTGGTGCACCAGGACGACGTCATCGCCGCCATCCAACTGCTGCTCAAGCTGCCGAAGGGCGGCCACGTGTACAACCTGTGCGCGCCGCGTCATCCGGCCAAGCGCGATTTCTATCCGGCCCTGGCCGAGCAACTGCACCTGGAGCCGCCGCAGTTTGCCGACGAAGCGGAACAGGATGAGCGGCTGGTGGACGGCAACCGCATCTGCAACGAGCTGGGTTTTGAATACCAGTATCCCGATCCGGCGCGCATGCCGGTCAGTTAACGTCCGTCAGGCCCCGCGCATGCGGGGCTTTTTTTCGCCGGCGCGCGCCAAATCCTCCAGCAGCGCGTTCAACGCCTCGTCGGGTTGGACGGGGCGGCTGACCAGGCTGAGCGTGGCGCGGTAAGAGAGCGCCGTGCCGCCCAACTGCCGTAGCAGCCCTTGCTCCACCCAGCGCGCCGCATAGTGGGTGGGCAGATAACCGAGACAGGTGCCGCTCAGCACCAGATGGGCGACGCTCTCCATGTGGTGGGCCACCGCGGCCAGATGCGGCGGGGCTATCGGGCACAGCTGCTGCGCCAACAGGTAGCCGCGCTTGACCCAGCGCGCGTTTTCAATCTGCTCGCGCTCGGGTTCTTCCACCGCGAACAGCGGGTGATCCTCACTGCAATAGATAGCCTGCGTCTCCTCCAGCCACGGTTGATAACGCAACGCCTCCAACTGCTGGCCAAAGTAGCCGATGCCCAGATCGAGCTGCCGGTGCAGCAGCCCTTGTTCAATCTCGTTCGGTGAGCAGATGCGGCACTGCAATTGCACGTCCTGGTGGCGCCGCTGAAAGTGCTTGATGGCCTGACTGAACGGGTTGCCCGGCAGTGAAACCAGGTTATCCACCAGACCGATTTGCAGATCGCCGGTCAGCAGGCCGTTCAGCGACTGGCTGACCCGGGTGAAGTCGCGGGCGGCGTTGAACAAGGAGCGGCAGGCGATCAGCATGCGTTCCCCTTTTGGCGTCAGCCGGAAGCCGGAGCGCCCGCGCTGGCACAGGCGAAAACCCAGTCGCGTTTCCAGCGAGGCCAGATGGGTGCTGATGGTGGATTGGTTCATCAGCAGCGTTTCCTGTGCGGCGCTGACGCCCTGGGCTTCCGCCACCGCGACGAACACCCGCAACAGCTTCAGATCGATATCGCTTAGGTTAGTGAGCATCGCCCCCTCCGCAGAACGTCGGCCGCTTAACCCATTTTTAACATCGAAGAAATAGGCGCGGCGCTGAAGATATGGCCTTTCTTATGGCATGAGATTGAAATAAAAATCAACGCTTCAATGGGTTAGTTACATCGTGTTTTTCGATGTTTACATGCAAAAGCGGGAATGGTAGCCGGTGCGGTCAACAGGGTAGTCTGCGAATGTTGCTTAAATGTTTCAATTTATCGCAAGCCCAAGACAAGGAAACGCCATGCTGAACCAACCCCAAAGCGGCAACGACATGCCGCGCTTTGCCGGTCTCCCCACCATGATGCGCCTGCCCGCCGCCGATCAGGCGCGTGGTCTGGACGCCGCCTTTGTCGGCATTCCTCTGGATATCGGCACCTCCAATCGCAGCGGCACCCGCTATGGCCCGCGCCAGATCCGCCAGGAGTCGGTGATGATCCGCCCCTACAACATGGGCACCGGCTCCGCCCCATTCGAACGGCTGCAGGTGGCCGATCTGGGGGACGTCGCCATTAACCCCTACAGCCTGGCGGACAGCGTACGGCGCATCGAGGCGGCTTACCGCGAGATCCTGGCGTACGGCTGTACGCCGTTGACGCTCGGTGGCGACCACACCCTGACGCTGCCGGTGCTGCGCGCCATCGCCCATCGACATGGCCCGGTCGGGCTGATCCACGTCGATGCGCATTCCGACACCAACGAGGAGATGTTTGGCGAACAGCTGGCGCACGGCACCACCTTCCGCCGCGCGTTTGAGGAGGGGCTGCTGGCGCCGGAAAAAGTGGTGCAGATTGGTCTGCGCGGCAGCGGCTATGCGGCGGATGACTTCGATTGGTCACGGCGCCAGGGCTTCCGCGTGGTACCGGCCGAAGCCTGCTGGCATCGGTCGCTGACGCCGCTGATGGCGGAGATCCGCGAGCAGATGGGCGATGCGCCGGTTTATCTCAGTTTCGATATCGACGGGCTGGATCCGGCCTTCGCGCCGGGCACCGGCACGCCGGAGGTCGGCGGACTGTCGGTTTGGCAAGGGCTGGAGATCGTGCGCGGCTGCCGTGGGCTGAACCTGATTGGCGGCGACGTGGTGGAGGTGTCGCCGCCTTACGATCGTTCCGGCAATACGGCGCTGCTGGCGGCCAATCTGCTGTTTGAAATGCTGTGCGTGCTGCCGGCCCGCTGAGGCCGTCGTACTGACCCTGCCGGCGGAGCGGTTGCGTCGGGCCCCCTGATAACAATAACAACGGAGTGGAGGTACCCATGAATCTCGATCTGCTGGTTGTGGTGATTTACTTTCTGGTGATAGGCGCGGTGGGGTGGATGGGCATTCGCCGCGCCAACTCCAAAGAGGCGTATCTGGTGGCCGGGCGCAACCTGGGGCCGGGGCTGTATCTGGGCACGCTGTCGGCGGTGGTGCTCGGCGGCGCGTCGACCATCGGCAGCGTCAAGCTCGGCTACACCTACGGCATCTCCGGCGTCTGGCTGTGCGGCGCGCTCGGGCTGGGCATTGTGGTGCTGAGTCTGGTGCTGGCCAAACCGCTGCTCAAACTGAAGCTGTATACCGTCAGCCAGGTGCTGTCGCGGCGGTATCACCCGGCGGCGCGGGTCACCAGCGGCGCGATCATGCTGGCGTATGACCTGATGGTGGCGGTGACCTCGATCATCGCCATCGGCAGCGTGATGCAGGTGATGTTCGGCCTGTCGTTCAGCGCGTCTATCCTGCTCGGCGGCGGGCTGGTGGTACTGTATTCGACGCTGGGGGGCATGTGGTCGCTGACGCTGACCGACATCATTCAGTTCATCATCATGACCGTCGGCATGATGCTGGTGCTGATGCCGATGAGCATCGTCAAGGCCGGCGGCTGGGAGGCGTTCACCAGCCTGCTGCCCGCCGATTACTACCAGCTGTCGTCGATCGGGCTGGATACCATTCTGGTGTTCTTCCTGATCTACTTCTTCGGCATTTTGATCGGTCAGGACATCTGGCAGCGGGTGTTCACCGCCCGCAGCGCCAATGTGGCGCGCTTCGCCGGACTGGGGGCGGGCGTCTATTGCGTGCTGTACGGCGTGACCGGTGCGCTGATCGGCATGGCCGGCAAGATCGTGCTGCCGTCGCTCAGTAATACCGACGGCGCCTTCGCCGCCATCGCGCAAGCGGTGTTGCCGGTCGGCGTCAGCGGGCTGGTGGCCGCGGCGGCCCTGGCAGCGCTGATGTCCACCGCCAGCGCCTGTCTGTTGGCGTCTTCGACCATCGCGCTGGAGGACGTGCTGCCGGCCATCCGGCGCAAACCTTCTGGCGGGTTGGCCGCCGGGCGCTTCACCACGCTTTTCATGGGCGCGGTCATGCTGGGGCTGGCGTTTGTGGTGCGCGACGTGCTGGCGGCGCTAACGCTGGCTTACAACCTGTTGGTGGGCGGCATGCTGATCCCGTTGGTGGGGGCTATCTTCTGGCCGCGCGCCACCAGCGCCGGCGCCATCGCCAGCATGCTGACCGGCAGCCTTTGCGTGGTGGGGCTGATGATCTGGCACGGCATCGACGCCAACAGCCCGATCTACGGCGGTCTGCTGGGCGGCGGCGTCGCCTTCGTGCTGGGCAGCTTGCTGAGCCGCCCGGCGCCGCAGTTGGAGACTCAAACTGAACGCTGAGGGGCGAGCCGGGCTTTTATCACGGCGCCTTTACTGATTTACTGAGGAGTAGGGGGGGATCGCCGCCCTGTCGGTTTAACGGTGAGGGTAAGGAGAAGGTGAGTCATGGGTACGATCAGCGTCGCATGCTGCCAGTTGGCGCTGCGGGTAGGGGAAGCGGAACATAATCGGGCGCTGTCCGCCCAGGCGATCCGCCGAGCGGCGCAGCGCGGCGCCAACGTCATCGTGTTGCCGGAGTTGGTGAACAGCGGCTATGTGCTGCGCGACAAGGCGGAGGCGCGGGCGTTGGCCGAGGCCGAAGATGGGCCCAGCCTTAGCCTGTGGTGTGCCCTGGCGAGTGAGCTGGATGTGGCGATCGTCGCCGGTTTTTGCGAGCGTCTGCCTGATGGCGAGGTGGCCAACAGCGCGGCATTGATCGATGCGCAGGGGGTGAGGGCGATTTATCGCAAAGCGCACCTGTGGCATGAAGAGAGTTCGATCTTTACCGCCGGCGATCGGCCGCCGCCGGTCGTCGAGACGCGTTTTGGCCGGTTGGCGGTGATGATCTGTTACGACCTCGAGTTTCCGGAGTGGGTGCGCTTGCCTGCGTTGGCCGGCGCTCAGCTGCTGTGCGCGCCGGTCAACTGGCCGCTGGCGCCGCGCCCGCAGGGCGAACGGCCGGCGGAGATGGTGAAGGCGCAGGCCAACGCCGCCGTCAATCGGCTATTCATCGCGGTGTGCGATCGTTGCGAAACGGAGCGCGGCGTTGCGTGGATCGGCGGTTCGGTGATCGTCGACGCCGACGGCTATCCGTTGACGCAGAGCCTGACAGGCGAAGGCATGGTGCTGGCATCGATGGATATCGGCGCGGCCGATGACAAGCACATCGGACGCCACAATCACGTGCATCGCGATCGGCGGCCGATGCTGTATTGAAGCGGCCGGGCGGCCGGTGATCCCAGCCGCCCCGCGATCGTTTTCGTCGGCGGGAAAAGCGCCGTTCTGGCGCTTACAGCCAGCCCGATTTCTTCAGTTTCTGATACAGGAAAATGCAGCCGACGGCGGTCACTCCCAGCGTGGCGTGATAGGCCCACGGGAACTTCAGTTCCGGCATGTCGGCGAAGTTCATCCCGTACAGGCTGAAGACCACCGTCGGGATGGCCAAGATTGCCCCCCAACCCGCCAGCCGTTTCACCACTTCGTTTTGTTTGACCGTCACCAGCGCCAGGTTGACGTGCATGGCGTTGGTCAGCATTTCGCGCATGTCGTCGATATTGCTGACCACCTGATGGGCGTGATCCTGCACGTCGCGCACGTAGGCGCGCAGCTCTTTCGGGATCACCTCTTCGTGCAGGCGGATCAGCTGGTTGCAAATTTCATCCATCGGCAGCGCGGCGTTGCGCAGCGCCAGCAGATGGCGGCGCAGGGTATAGACGTTCTCGATCGCCGCCTGATCGAACTCTGACTGAAACATGTTGGCTTCAATGTTCTCGATGGTGCTCTCGAAGCGCGCCACCACGCTGCGGTAGTTATCCACCACGAAGTCCAACACCGAATAGAGGGCGAAGCCCGGCCCGCGGCACATCTGCTTGTGGTTCTCTTCCGCCTTGGCGCGGATCGGCGCGTAACTGGGCGAAGCGCCGTGGCGCACCGTCACCAGAAAGTTTTTGCCGACGAAGAAGTGGGTTTCGCCATATTCGATTTCGTCGTGCTCGCCCCACTGCGCGGTTTTCACCACGATGAACAGCGAGTCGCCGTAGGTCTCCAGCTTCGGCCGCTGGTGCGCGCACAGCGCGTCTTCGATCGCCAAATCGTGCAGCCCGAACTCCTCCTGCACCTTGCGCATAAACGCCGGCTCCGGCTGCCTTAATCCCAGCCAGATGAAGGTGTCGGGCTGTTTGACCACCTCGCTGATATCGTCGATGGTCACTTCGCCCAGCCGTTGGCCGGCTTTGTAGGCTACACAGTTCACCACCATGCTTTTGCTGTCCATCCGTCCATCCATTAATCAGTCAGAGTTTTGGTGAGTAAATAACACTCATGTTCCACCGGATACTCTTTCAGCGTCATTTGCAGCTGATAGCCGAGCTTTTCGTAGAACGGCCGCGCCTGGAAGCTGAAGGTGTCGAGGCGGGCGTAGCGGCAGCCGCGCGCCTGCGCCTCTTGTTCGGCGGCGCGCATCAGTCGGCCGCCGAGGCCGCTGCCGCGCTGGGTATCCGCCACCCACAGCCACTCGACGCTCAGCCAGTTGCCCCAGGTTTCGGCGGTCAGGCCGCCGATCACCGCGCCGGCTTCGTCGCGCGCATAGACGCTGAGCGGCTTGCGGTGGCTGGCGTCGATATGCGGCAGGTTGTAAGCGCGCAGGCCTTGCCTGATCGCATCGAGGGTTTGTTCGTCGATCGCGTCGGTAACGGTAATGTCCATTTTTCCTCCTGGGTAATGGATTAACTTAAGCACATGGCGGCAAAAAGGCAACCCGTTGAAATGTAATGCAAACGACCGCTTCTGCTGAGTGGGCTACACTAAACGGGTCATTTTATCTTCAGGAGGACGCCATGCCCCGATTGACTCTGCTGGCCGGTTTGCTGCTATGCAGCGGCCTGGCGCACGCCGCGCCGACGGTCAGCCAATTGCAGGACGGCCTGGAACACCCTTGGTCGCTGGCCTTCTTGCCGGCGGAACAAGGCCTGCTTATCACCGAACGGCCCGGCCGGCTGCGGCTGTGGCAGCAGGATAAAGGGCTGTCGCCGCCGATCGCCGGAGTGCCGCAGGTCTACGCCGAAGGGCAGGGCGGCCTGCTGGAGGTGCTGCCGGCGCCCGATTTCGCCGCCAGCCGCCGGGTGTATCTCAGCTTCGCCGAACCGGGCGAGGGCGGCAAAGCCGGCACGGCGGTCGGCTATGGCCGCCTGAGCGACGATGACGCGCGGTTGGAAAACTTTAAGGTGATCTTCCGTCAGCAGCCCAAGCTGTCGGTCGGCAATCACTTCGGCGGCAAATTGGCGTTTGATCGGCAAGGCTACCTGTTTATCACGCTGGGCGAAAACAATCAGCGGCCGACGGCGCAAGAGACCGACAAACTGCAGGGCAAGCTGGTGCGGCTGACCGCTGAGGGCGCCGTGCCGCCGGACAACCCCTGGGTCGGCCAGGCAGGTAAACGCCCGGAGGTTTGGTCTTACGGCCATCGCAATCCGCAAGGGCTGGCGTTGAACCCGTGGAGCGGCGCAATCTGGGAGCATGAGCACGGTCCGCGCGGCGGCGATGAGCTCAACATCCCGCTGCCGGGTAAAAACTACGGCTGGCCGCTGGCCACCTACGGCATCAACTATTCCGGCCAGCCGATCCCCGAGGCGAAGGGGGAGCGGGTGCCCGGCACCGAACAACCGCTCCACTATTGGCGGGTTTCGCCCGGCCTCAGCGGCATGGCGTTCTATGATGGGCAGCGCTTCCCCGCCTGGCGGCACTCGCTGTTCATCGGCGCGCTGGCGCAAAAGGCACTGATTCGCCTGACGCTGAAGGGGGACAAGGTGGTGGCGGAAGAGCGGCTGCTGGGCGATCGCGGCGAACGCATCCGCGAGGTGCGCAGCGGGCCGGATGGCTACCTGTATCTGCTGACGGACGAACGGGACGGCAAGCTGCTGAAGGTCGGGGCGTCGTAACGCCCCGCACGCATCAGGTGAGTGCGCTCATCACGCCGCGCTGGTAGGCCGGGCGTGCGCGCAGTTGCTGATACCAGCGCTCCATGTTCGGCCGCGGGCGGCGGGCGATCGGCATTTCGAACCAGGCGTAGGCGAAGCTGCCGAGCGGGATATCGCCGAAACCGAACGCGCCGCCGGAGAGGTAAGGCTGGTGCGCCAGCGTCTGTTCGATGACGTCGAAGTGTTTTTCCAGCGTGGCGATCGCCGTTTCGATTTTCGCCATGTCGCGCAGCTCCGGCGCGGTGCGGATCAGACCCCAAAAGACGATGGTGAAGGCCGGGACAATTGTCGAGGTGGTCCAGTCCATCCATTTCTCGGCGGCGGCGCGCGCCTGTAGATCTTGCGGATAGAACGTCGCGTCGCCGAATTTCGCCGCCAGGTAGCGCACGATGGTGTTGGACTCCCACAGCACGAAGTCATCGTCCTGCAGCAGCGGCACCAGGCCGTTCGGGTTCAACGCGCGGTAACTCTCTTCGTTGACTTTGCCGAACGCCCCGCCGGCGTTGATGTGGGTGTAGTTGAGCCTCAATTCGGCGGCGCACCACAGCACCTTCCTGACGTTGTTCGAATTCTCACGACCCCAAATGGTCAGCATGGGATAACTCCGTTAGCGGATAATAAGGACCCTCTATACCTACGCCACAACGCGCTTTTTGTCACACCGCAGGGCACTTTTTGTCTGCCGCTCAGCGTTCCCAGCGGCACACTTCCCAGCCGCGTTCCGCCGCCAGCGCGCTCAGTTCGCTGTCGGGATTGATCACCGTGGCGCTGTCGACGAATTGCAGCATCGCCTTGTCATTGAGAGAGTCGCTGTAGCCGTGGCTGTGCTCGAACTTCAGGTGCGGGTGCTGCGCCAGCCAGTGCTGCAGGCGGATCACCTTGCCCTGTTGATAGGTCATGGTGCCGTAGGTGTTGCCGGTGAAGCGGCCATCGCTGATTTCCACGCCGATCGCCAGCGCATCGTCGGCGCCGAGCTGTTCGGCGATCGGCGCCACCAGATGCTCGCCGGTGGCGGAGATCACCAGGATGCAGTCGCCGCGTTCGCGGTGCCACTGCAGGCGCTCGCGGGCGGCGGGATAGACGCGCGGCAGGATGTCGCGGCGGATGTAACGCTGCACCCAGCCGGCCACGGTTTGCACGCTCAGGCCGGCCAGCGGCGCCAGCGTGGCCTGCATGTAGTCCTCCATCGACAGCTTGCCCTGATAATAGAGCTGCATCAGCTGCTGCTCCTGCAGTTCCAGCTCCGCCGGCGCGAACCCCTGGCCGACCAGCCAGCGGATCCACAGGCTGGCACTGTCATCGTCAATCAGGGTTTCATCCAGGTCGAATAAGGCTAAATCCATCAGTATTTCTCCGGCAGGCAGGGTATGAGGTCGTTTACAGGATAGCGGATAGCGCACATCGCCAGCCAGTGGCGTCGGCGAAATTGCGCAGAGCATAAGAAACATTGATGACGGTTTTGCGACAGTTTGTTGAACGTTTGCATAACTTAGAACGCAACAATATTGGCCGCTCCGGCGAGCGCGGTGATAACTATGAAGCAAATGCAGCTACCCGCTGGGGAGTGACAATGTTGATTATTCGCCTGTATGGCAGCCCGATCGCGATCGGGGAAGAAGAGGAACCGCATGATGACGCATCTGACGACTCAGAAGACGCTGCCGCTGCTGGATCTTTCGCAGCTTGACGGTGATGCGCGCCAACGGCGCGCCTTTCTCGACGATCTGCGCGCGGCGGCCCGCGACGTCGGTTTTTTCTATCTGCGTGGGCACGGCGTAGACGGCGCGCTGAATGCGCGGCTGCAGCACGCCGCGCGGCAATTTTTCGCGCTGCCGGAAGCCGACAAATTGGCGGTGCAGATGGTGCATTCGCCGCACTTTCGCGGTTACAACCGGGCGGCGGCGGAACTCACGCGCGGGCAGCCTGACTGGCGCGAGCAGTTCGATATCGGCGCCGAACGCCCGGCGCTGACGCTGTCTGATGACACGCCGCGCTGGGCGCGCCTGCAGGGGCCAAACCAGTGGCCGGCGGCGCTGCCGACGCTGAAACCGCTGCTGCTGCAGTGGCAACAGGCCATGACCGCCATGTCGCTGCGGCTGTTGCGCGCTTTCGCTTTGGCGCTGTCGCTGCCGGAGCAGGCGTTCGATCGTTTGTACGGCGAGAAGCCCAACGAGCACATCAAACTTATCCGCTATCCGGGGCGGGACGCCACCGGCAGCGCACAGGGCGTCGGTGCGCACAAGGACTCCGGGTTTCTCAGCTTTTTGCTGCAGGACGCGCAAAAAGGGCTGCAGGTAGAGGTGAGCGAAGGGCAATGGATAGACGCGCAGCCGCGTGAAGACACCTTCGTGGTGAACATCGGCGAGCTGCTGGAACTCGCGACCAACGGCTACCTGCGCGCCACGGTGCACCGGGTGGAAACGCCGCCGGCGGGGCGCGACAGGTTGTCGATCGCTTTCTTCCTCGGCGCGCGGCTGGACGCGGTAGTGCCGCTGTATCAACTGCCGCCACAGCTGGCGGCGCAGGCGCGCGGCCCGGCAAGCGATCCGCTCAACCCGCTGTTTCGCGACGTGGGCGACAATTACCTGAAAGGGCGCATCCGCTCTCACCCCGATGTGGCGCACCGTTTTTATCAGGACGTCATCGGCGTCTGAACGCCGGGCGTAAAAAAGCCCGGCGCGTCGGCCGGGCTGATGGTGCGCTGATGCGGTGATTATTCGGCCAGCGCCTGCTGCAGATCGGCGATCAGATCTTCCGCATCCTCAATCCCTACCGACAGGCGCACCAACTGCGGCGTGATGCCGGTTTCCAGGCGCTGTTCCAGCGGAATGGAGGCGTGCGTCATGCTGAACGGCTGACTGATCAGGCTTTCCACGCCTCCCAGGCTTTCCGCCAGGGTGAACAGGCGCGAACGCTGGATGACCCGGCGCGCATAGGCGTCGTCGCCTTTCAGCCGTACCGAGATCATGCCGCCGAAGCGCGTCATCTGGCGTGCCGCCAGCTCATGCTGCGGATGGCTCGGCAGGCCGGGGTAATAGACGTTTTCCACCTGCGGCTGGCTCTCCAGCCACTGGGCGATGCGCAGCGCGCTGTCGCTGTGGCGCTGCATGCGCAGTGCCAGAGTGCGAATGCCGCGCAGCGTCAGGAAGCTGCTGAACGGATCGAGAATGCCGCCGACCGCGTTTTGCAGGAAACCGAGCTGTTCCGCCAGCGCCGGGTTATTTCCCACCGCCGCGACGCCCGCCACCACATCGGAGTGGCCGTTAAGGTATTTGGTGGCGGAGTGCACCACCACGTCAAAGCCCAGATCCAGCGGACGTTGCAGATACGGCGAGGCGAAGGTGTTGTCCGCCACGCTGATGAGCTGATGCTTTTTGGCGATCGCGGCGATGGCGCTCAGATCCGCCAGCTTGAGCAGCGGGTTGGTCGGCGTTTCGACCCAGATCATTTTGGTATCCGGCTCGATCGCCTGTTCCAGCCCGGTGAGATCCGCCGGCGACACGTAAGTCACGCGCAGGCCGGCGGTGCGGCTGCGCACTTTTTCCAGCAGGCGATAGGTGCCGCCGTACAGGTCGTCTACCGCGATCAGGTGGCTGTCTTTATCGAGCAGCTCCAGCACCGTGGAGCAGGCCGCCAGACCGGAGGCGAAAGCGTAGCCGCGGCTGCCGCCCTCCAGTTCGGCGATGGCGCTTTCCAGCGCGGTGCGCGTCGGGTTGGCGCTGCGGGAGTATTCGTAGCCGGTATGTTCGCCCGGCGCCGGTTGGGCGTAGGTGGAGGTGGCGTAAATCGCCGGCATCACTGCGCCGGTCGCGTCCGGGGTGTAACCGGCGTGAACGGTCAACGTATCAAACTTGGCCATAATGGATCCTTATTAGCGTAATTTTTGGCGCCAGGCGTTAAGCACGTCTGTGCGGGTAATCAGGCCGAGGAAGCGCTCGCCGTCGAGCACCACCGCGACGTGGCCATGGTTGAAGGTGGCCTGTAATTCCTCGTAGCCGGCTTCCTTTTGCAGCGTCTGGACCTGCTTGGTCATCGCGCTGCCGGCCGGCAGGCTGAAGTGGGCGGCGTCGGCCTGGACGGCGTTCAGCAGATCCCACTCATCGATCAATCCGACCACCCGATCGCCTTCCAGCACCGGTAGCTGCGAGATGTCGTACAGCCGCATGCGGGCGTGCACGATCGCCAGCGTGTCGTCCGGCGCGGCGGAAACGGCGGCGCCTTCGTCGTGGCGATAGGCGATCAGATCGCGCAGATCGCCGTGCTGCGGTTTGCTCAGCAGGCCCTGCTCCAGCATCCAGTGGTCGTTATACATTTTAGACAGGTATTTGTTGCCGCTGTCGCAAACGAAGGTCACGACCCGCTTGGGTTCGGTTTGCGCGCGGCAGTAACGCAGAGCGGCGGCCAGCAGGGTGCCGGTGGAGGAGCCCGCCAGCACGCCTTCCTTGCGCAGCAGATCGCGCGCGGTGGTGAAGGCTTCTTCATCGCCGATGCGGTAAGCGTGGCGCACCTGGTCAAAGTCGCTGAGCGGCGGGACGAAGTCTTCGCCGATGCCTTCCACCAGCCAACTGCCCGCTTCGTCGATTTGGCCGTGGTCGAGATAGTCCGCCAGGATAGAGCCGGCAGGGTCGGCCAGCACGAATTCCGTCTGCGGCGAAACCTCGGCGAAATAGCGGCTCAACCCGCCCAGCGTGCCGCCGGAACCGACACCGACCACGATGGCGTCCACGTCATGATCCATCTGCCGCCACAGTTCAGGCGCGGTGGTGGTGGTATGGGCCGCCGGGTTGGCCGGGTTGTTGAACTGATCGATATAAAAGGCACCGGGGATCTCCCCGGCCAGGCGTTTAGCGTAATCCTGATAATAAGCCGGGTGCCCCTTGCCGACGTCCGAGCGGGTCAGCAACACCTCTACCCCCAGCGCGCGCAGGTGGAAGATCTTTTCGCGGCTCATCTTGTCCGGCACCACCAGCAGCAGCTTATAGCCTTTCAGCGCCGCCACCAGCGCCAACCCCAGGCCGGTATTGCCGGCGGTGGCTTCGATGATGGTGCCGCCCGGCTGCAGTTTGCCGTCGCGCTCGGCTTGCTCGATCATCGACAGCGCCACGCGGTCTTTGATCGAACCGCCGGGGTTTTGGTTCTCCAGCTTGACGAACAGCCGGCACGGGCCGGTATCAAACTGGGTCAGTTCCAACATCGGGGTATTGCCAATCATCTCGATGACGGAATGGGGGATTGCCATGACTCATCTCCAGGATTATTCGGTATAAAAGTCGTTATATGGATGATAGCGCTGAGGATAAGCGCTTTAAAAAGAACAAATAACGGTTCTATATGCCATTATGGAATATATTAATCTTTTTTGGACGTATAGATGCGCAGATGTTTAGCGGTGCAGATGCTTGGCCGTGTAGCCGTGGGTGGGTGCAAAAATGCGCGCATCGATGCTTTTTTGAACGATAAGTGCGTGCCTGCGTACAGTTATGTAAAAATGCTGAAAATTCACGCTAAACCCTGCAAAAATAAGATAAATCACATAAACTCACAGCAAGGGCATTTTCGGTGTGTTGTGTTACCCGCTACGGGCGCCGCAGGGGGTTGCGGCCGGCACGCGCGCACCGGGCCACTCTCGCTGGTTGGCTTAAAACGTGAACATGTTTGAAAGTTAACGCTATTTCAATGGTTTTGAATGGACACTCTGGCGACGTCATGATGAAAAAAAACTTATCCACTTCCCTGAAAAAACTGACCTTCAGCGTAGGCATCCTGTTGCTGGCCGCCCCGGCCGTACACGCGGCCGAGCCGCCGGCGCCGCCGCAGGTAGACGCCAAGGCCTTCATTCTGATGGATTACAACAGCGGCAAAGTGCTGACCGAAGGCAATGCCGACACCCGTCTCGATCCCGCCAGCCTGACCAAGATCATGTCCAGCTACGTGATCGGCCAGGCGATCAAGGCCGGCAAGATCAAGCCGGAAGACATGGTCACCGTCGGCAAAGACGCCTGGGCGCCCGGTAACCCGGCGCTGCGCGGCTCTTCGCTGATGTTCATCAAGCCGGGCGATCAGGTGCCGGTGCTGGAACTGAATAAGGGCATCGTGATCCAGTCCGGCAACGACGCCAGCATCGCGCTGGCGGACTACGTGGCGGGCAGCCAGGATTCGTTCGTCGGCCTGATGAACAACTACGCCAAATCCCTGGGCCTGCAGAATACCCACTTCCTGACGGTGCACGGCCTGGATGCGGAAGGGCAGTACAGCACCGCGCGCGACATGGCGCTGTTGAGTCAGGCGCTGATCCGCGACGTGCCGGACGAATACGCGCTGCATAAAGAGAAAGAGTTCACCTTCAACAAGATCCGCCAGATTAACCGCAACCGTCTGCTGTGGAGCAGCAACCTGAACGTCGACGGCATCAAGACCGGCTACACCAGCGGCGCCGGTCACAACTTGGTGGCGTCCGCCACCGACGGCCCGATGCGCCTGATCTCGGTGGTGCTGGGCGCGCCGAGCGATCGCGTGCGCTTTAGCGAAAGCGAAAAGCTGTTGACCTGGGGCTTCCGCTTCTATGAAACCGCGACGCCGATCAAGGCCGATAAACCGTTCGTCACCCAGAAAGTGTGGTTCGGCGACGTCAGCGAAGTGCCGCTCGGCGTGGCGAAAGACGCCTCGGTCACCATTCCGAAAGGGCAGATGAAAAACCTGAAGGCCAGCTACAAGCTGACCCAACCGACGCTGGAAGCGCCGCTGGCGAAAAACCAGGTGGTCGGCTCCATCGATTTCCAACTGGACGGCAAAACCATCGAGCAGCACCCGCTGGTGGTGATGCAAGAGGTGAAAGAGGGCAACTTCTTCAGCCGCATCTGGGATATGGTGATGATGAAGCTGAGCCAGTGGTTCGGCGGGATCTTCGGCTGAATAGCCTGATGTAAGGAGCGCTCCGGGCGCACCATCCTCGACCAAGCCGCAACGGAGACGTTGCGGCTTTTTTTATTTTCAGTATCCGGCCGAAGCGGCGCTATTAAAAATAGTCCACCAACATGGTGGCGCCGCTGGAGAAGTCGCCTTCCGCCAGGGTGACGGCGCTGTTTTTCACCGGCACTGCATCAAGCGTCGGCGGATTGGCGTAGTCGATGTTCAGCGGCGTATTGATGGCGAAGGCCTTACCGTTGGCCAACAGCTTGATGCCCAATCCAGTGACGCTGCTGGTCAACACGCTGTTGTCAAAGGCCGCCGCGCTGCCCATGATCTTCATTTTCAACTGGCGGCTGTTATCCAGAAACTCGCATTTGATGCTGTAATCGATGCGTTGCATATAGCGGCTGCCGTCGATGCGTTTGATGCCGACCTTGCCGAAGTCGATATCGATGGTGCGCCCGTCGTTGATCACGCAAGGCGGAGGCGCCACCACGGTGGCGGTGATGTTGACTTTGGTGCCCTGATCGGCGGCCTGAGCGGCCGAGCTAATCAATTCCAGCGCCAACAGCAGGGCGCTGCCCGTTTTTATCGTCATGTTCATTCTGGCTCCCGTCTCAAGGTGCGCTGAAGATCAGCGTGGCCGAGCCCGACAGCGGACCGGTGGCGATGCTGGTGTAAGGGACATTGTTCTTCACCGGCACAAAGGTGACGGTGTCGTTGCCCAGACCGTTGACGATGCGCGTTCTGAAGGCATTGTTGGGTTTTACCACCGCGCCGTTGTGCACCATGGCCACGCCGACGTTGGGGTTGGTGGTCTTGATAAAATCGCTGGAGAAGCCGCTGGCGTCGCTGACCATCCGGATCAGAATATCCTGCGTCGCACTCTGATCGTCGCACTGGTAGCTGAGCGCTTTGTCCTGTTTGATCTGGGCGTCGTTGGCGCTCTGGGTCAGGAAGTCCTGGCGGATCTGACCAAAATCGACATTAATTTGCTGGCCGTTGTTGATGGTGCAACTGGTGGTGACGAAGTAGGCGTCGTTGTCGGCGATCAGGCGCCACCGGTAAGGCCCGCAATTTGGGCAACCCGACTGGTCATTTTTTTGTTCAAAATTGATTTGGCCGATGACGTCGCCCTTGTTCACCTTGATATCCTGCGTCGGCGAACGGTTGAGCACGATGTAAACCCTGATGGAAATGCTGGCACTGTTTAGGCCGGTAATCGTCATCACCTGGATACCTGATTGGATCGGGGATAAGTAGTCGGTGCCGTTGATTGTCATACCGTTGGCAAGCGTACCGAAAATGGCGGTGTTCATCGCCAACGCCGGGCTGCCGGTGAGTAAAATATCTTTCCAGTTGGCGACGTCGTTTTTACAGGTCACCTGGCTGACGTTGACGATTTCATTTTTCCCGATGGACAATTCAGGGCCTATCTTTACCCTGACGTCGACCGGCGTCATTGAACCACCCTGACCAATGTTCCCGCCGTCGGAGGTTTTACAGGTAAATGCATTGGCGTTACCAATGAGGACGAAAAAAGATAATGCCAGGCAGTGTTGTAGAAATAGGATGGCTGTTTTTCTCACAATAATATCCCGATATATAGTGTCATTTGGCTAGGTGCCGCCATGAAATAGAGCTAATTAGGCCGATTGGCCATATTTATTCCGTTAAAGGGGAGTGAGGGCATCTCTGTTGGGGATGCCGTCGTTATCACCGTTCAGCAACGCGGTGGGATACCACCTCAATGAGTTGTTGATGGAGCCGTCCGTCACAATCACTTTTTGCCGGGCGACAAGATCCAATAACAGCCGTCGAGCCCGGTAAACACCGACGTTGACGGCATTGGCCAGTTGCCGTGTCGAGAGCCACTGCTGCTGTGGCGGCGGCCCGGCGACGGGACATTGACGGGGCGATTGCGCGAATAATGTTTGCAGCAGATCGTGCTGCAATTGCCGTATTTCCTTTTGTTTCGGAGATAACGCTTCCATAGCACTTCCTCTGTATTCCGATTGCCGTATTCCTAAGAAAAAACAAACATTCGCCGTCTACCAACAACGAGGTAAAACGCGAACAAAGAAAATTCCTATCTATTTATCAGGATTGAAAAAAAAGGCGTTGCCCGCCCCGTTTTTACCTATGTTCAGGCAGGGGTGGCGTCACGCAGAAACCTAAAATTTTGGTTTATTATATTCACAAAGCGCCACTTTGCGATCTGATTACTTGTGAATCTCGCAAAAACAGGATATTGCTCTATAAAAGTATTTTTTACGATCTATGAGCCTAAAAATAACAGTAAATTAACTTTAATTAGGAAATAAATTGCGAATGTTCGCCTTGATCAAAAAAAGCCTTTTTTTGCTGAGAGGCATTTGCCAGAATATTCATCGCCAGACAAGAAGGGCGGATTAGAAAGTATTGGCCCCTGCTCGTTGTGATTTCGTTTATTTTTATAGGACGAGCTCATTAATGGGTGGGCCGCTACAGACTTGCCGTTATCGACTTTTTATTGTCGGTGCCTTTGGGTTTTGGCAGTTAACCAACTAGCAAGATGCTAAAGAATCAGGGCTGCGCACATATAAGCGCGAGCAGGCTTCCTGTTGCTCTTTTTCTTGATTGGAATATGCATTTTTTCTTATAAGGAATATAGGTTCTATGAAACTTAACAAAATCATGATGGCTGCAGTGATTGCATTTGGCGCAAGTTCTTTTGCACAGGCAGCCGATCAGGGACACGGTAAGGTCACCTTCACGGGCTCTATTATTGATGCGCCATGCTCTATTGCGCCTGAGTCGATCGATCAGACCGTAGATCTGGGCCAGGTGTCCAACGTGGCGTTGAAAAACGGCGGCAAATCCAACCCGCGTCCGTTTGAAATCAAGCTGGAGCAGTGTGATACCACTACGCTGAAAACCGTTAAAACCACCTTCAGCGGCATCGCTTCGTCAACCAACAAGGATCTGTTGGGTATCGCGGGCACCGCCAGCGGCGCCGGCGTAGCAATCACTTATGGCGGCCAGCCGATCAAACTGGGTCAGGCGACCGCGGCACAGACGCTGAATACTGGTAACAACAGCCTGAACTTTGCCGCCTACCTGCAGGGCGAAGGCGCTTCCGCCGCCATCGTTCCGGGCGACTTCACCGCCGTAGCCGATTTCACCCTGGCTTATCAGTAAGTGAGTCCGAAGGCTTAATCAACCAGGCATGGGGTTCGCCGCATGCCTGGTGAATCTCCCTGTCAAAGGAATGTCGCGATGTTTTTACCAAGGAATCGAGCGGGTGCCGTTCTTTTGGCGTCGTTGGCGTTTGCGCCCGGCTATGCAACTTCCGCCGCGCAGGGGTGGGGCAAGGTCAGCATGCACGGCGCCATTATCGACACCGCCTGCGCTATTGCCGCCGGCAGCCGCGATCAGACGATCGATATGGACACTCTTCCTCTTGGGCAGATCATTCGTGACGGCCAGGGGATGACCAAACCTTTCAGTATTGAATTGGTCAACTGCATTTTGGAACGGCCGGAAAACAAACCTGATTGGAAATTCTTTCAGGTCACGTTTGATGGTTATGCGGAAGGCGCTCTGTTTGGCGTACAGGGCGAGGCGCGCGGCGTCGCATTGAAGATAAAAGACAGCAACGGCACGCCGGTTATTCCAGGGAAACCCTTACCGATGGAAGGAATAATACCGGGAAATAGAGTGCTGAATTATTCCATGACGTTGATGCCGAATCATCAGCCGTTGAAGGCGGGAGCGTATTTTTCCACAGTGCGTTTTAAGCTGGATTATTTTTGATTTTTTCTCGTACTGACGGTTAATTCGTTATTGAAAGGACTTTTATTATGCTTTCACCGGCAGGGAAGTTATTTCGTCTTCAAGCTTTGGGGCTTTGTGTTGCCCTTTCTCTGGGAAATCCGATCGCGTTGGTCTATGCCGCCGACGTTATTCAATTCAATACTGACGTATTAGACATCAACGATCGTAAAAATATCGATCTGAGCCAATTTACGCGCAGCGGCTACATCATGCCGGGCGTTTATACCATGGTGGTGCACGTCAATAAGAACGACCTGCCGGAACAGCCGGTGACGTTTTTGGCGCCTGAGAACGATCCTAAAGGCAGCGAAGCCTGTCTTTCACCGGCATTGGTCAACCAACTGGGGCTGAAAGAAAAGCTGTTAAGCACGCTGAACTGGACACACGGCGGCCGCTGCCTTGACGCCTCCAGTCTGGCGGGGATGGAAGCGCGCGGCGATCTCGCCAGTTCCGCGCTGTATCTCAACATCCCACAGGCCTATCTGGAGTACAGCTCGGAAAACTGGGATCCGCCTTCGCGCTGGGATGACGGTATTCCCGGGCTGCTGTTTGACTATAACGTCAACGCCCAAACGCAAAAGCACCAGAAAGGCGGCAGCAGCTACAGCCTGAGCGGCAACGGCACCGGCGGCGCCAACCTGGGCGCCTGGCGCCTGCGCGCAGACTGGCAGGCCAACCTCAACCACCAGACCGGATCTTCTCAGCCGACTGACAAACAGTTCGACTGGAGCCGCTATTACGCCTATCGGGCGATCCCGGCGCTGCGTTCGCGGCTGACGATGGGGGAGGATTACCTGAACTCCGACATTTTCGACAGCCTGCGCTTTACTGGCGTCAGTCTGCGATCCGACGACAGCATGTTGCCGCCCAACCTGCGCGGCTATGCGCCGGAAGTGACCGGCGTGGCGAAAACCAACGCCAAGGTGGTGGTCAGCCAGCAAGGGCGCGTGCTGTATGAAACGCAAGTGGCGGCGGGGCCGTTCCGCATTCAGGACATCAACGACGCCGTTTCCGGCGAGCTGGACGTGCGCGTCGAAGAGCAGGATGGCAGTGTGCAGGAGTTCAAGATGAACACCGCCAACATTCCTTACCTGACGCGCCCGGGCACGGTGCGTTACAAGCTGGCGACGGGCAAACCGTCGGAGTGGGGGCATCACCTGCGCGGGCCGATGTTCGGCACCGGCGAGTTCTCCTGGGGCATCAGCAACGGCTGGTCGCTGTACGGCGGTGGCATCGCCGGCGGCGATTACAACGCGCTGTCGCTGGGGATCGGGCGCGATCTGATGGCGCTGGGGGCGCTGTCGTTCGACGCCACGCAGTCGCGCGCGCGTTTGCCGCAGGAGGGCACGCTTACCGGCGGTTCGTATCGGTTGAGCTATTCGAAGAACTTCGATGAATACGACAGCCAGGTCACCTTCGCCGGTTACCGCTTCTCCCAGGAGGACTTCATGAGCATGGGGGACTACCTCGATGCGCGTTACGAAGGGGGACGCAGCGGCAAGAGCAAGGAGATGTACACCATCACCTTCAACAAACAGTTCCGCGATCTGGGGCTCAGCACCTATCTCAACTACAGCCACCAAACCTATTGGGATCGGGCGCCGAACGATCGTTACAACCTGATGGTATCGCGCTACTTCGATATCGGCGATTTCAAGAACGTCAGCGTATCGCTGTCGGCCTATCGCAACCGTTACAACGAGCGCAACGACGACGGGATGTACCTGTCGCTGTCGCTGCCCTGGGGCAGCGCCGGGACGCTCAGTTACAACATGACGCTCGATCGTGAAGAGAACGCTCATCGGGTCGGTTACTACAACCGGGTCGATGAACACAACAACTATCAGATCAGCGCGGGCGCCGCGCGCAGTGGGGCGACCGCCAGCGGGTATTACAGCCATCAGGGCGATATGGCGCAGATCAACGCCAACGCCAGCTACCAGGCCGGCCGCTACAGCGCCGTCGGCATCGGCGCGCAGGGCGGCCTGACGATGGCGGCGGAAGGGGCGGTGCTGCATCGCGTCAATACGCCGGGCGGCACGCGCTTGCTGCTCGATACCGAAGGCGTCGCCGGCGTGCCGGTGCGTGGCTACGGCAGTACGGTGCTGACCAACCGTTACGGCAAGGCGGTGGTGGCGGATGTGAACAGCTACTACCGCAACAAGGCCAGCATCGATCTCAACAGCCTGGGCGACAACGTCGAGGCGACGCGTTCCGTGGTGCAGGCCACGTTGACCGAGGGCGCCATCGGCTACCGCAAGTTCGAGGTGATTGCCGGCGAGAAGGCGATGGCGATCGTCAAGCTGGCGGACGGCAGTGAGCCGCCATTTGGCGCCACGGTGCTGAATGCCCGCAAACAGGAGACCGGCATCATCAATGACGGCGGCAGCGTTTACCTGTCCGGCCTCAACCCCGGCGAGCGCATGAGCGTGCACTGGAACGGCGCGGCGCAGTGTGAAATCCAGCTGCCGGCGCCGTTGCCGGCTGAAATGCTGATGAACACGTTGCTGCTGCCTTGCCGTCCTCTCACCGGTAACAAGCCGGCGGAGAACGCCAACTGATACCCCCGGCGGAGCGTGCTTCGCCGCTAAACCGCCGGGGCGGAATCGCCCGCCTTCGGCTGACTGGAACCGTGAAGACATGATGAATCTGACTATGACCAGAAAGACCGTTTCCCTTTTGAGCTCGCTCGCCGCCGCGTTGACGATCGGCGCGATCGGCCTGCCCGCCCATGCGGCTATCGCGCTGGATCGCACGCGCGTGATTTTCGACGGCGACCAGAAAACGGTCAGCCTCAACATCAGCAATCAGAATAAGCAATTGCCCTATCTGGCCCAGGGGTGGATTGAAGACGATCGCGGCAACAAGATCCAAAGCCCTTTCACCGTGCTGCCGCCGGTGCAGCGGGTGGAGCCGGGCAAACCGAGCCAGGTGAAGATCCAGTCGCTGCCGGCGGCTCGTCAGCTGCCGCAGGACAGGGAGACGCTGTATTACTTCAACCTGCGCGAGATCCCGCCGCGCAGCAATAAGCCGAACACGCTGCAGATAGCGTTGCAGACGCGCATCAAAATGTTTTATCGCCCGGCGGCGCTCGCCCCGAAAAAGAACGCCGCACCGTGGCAGGAGCAGCTGACGCTGACCCGGCAGGGCGACAAGTACGTGGTGAACAACCCGACCCCGTATTACGTGACGATCGTTGAGGCGAGCGCCGGCAAGGGCGGGAAAGGGGCCGCCGGCTTTGAACCGTTGATGGTGGCGCCGAAGGCCAGCGCCCCGCTGAACGTCTCCGCCGCGAGCCTCGGCAGCGGCCCGTCGCTGGCGTACATCAACGATTACGGCGGTCGGCCGCAGTTGAACTTCCGCTGCGCCGGCAATGCCTGCCAGGTCGTGCCGGTCGCCAAATGACGCGCCGCGCGCAAGCAGGGAAGACCAAGTCATGAACACAGCGGAGTGAACGAATCATGCAACGAAAGAACCCCATGCTGTTGGGAAAGGCCTATGAACGTCATCAGCGACGCACTATTGGCCTGACGGTGTTGGCCGCGCTGATGGTGCCGCTGACGGCGGGCACGATGTTGATGCTGATGCCGCCGGCCCGCGCGGTGGATAACTGGGACGTTGAGGGGGCGAACGGCACGCTCCACGTCTACGGCGCGTTAACGGAAAGCGCCTGCAGCCTGGAAATGACCACCGCCCGCCAGGAGGTATGGCTGGGCGAGACGGGAACGGCGCACTTCCAGCGCCCGGGCGATCGCGGCACGCCGGTCGCCTTCGAGCTGACGCTGAAAGACTGCCTGCGGGCGCCGGCGAGCAACCGCGACGCCTGGACCGGGGTTCTGGCCTGGAACGGCAGCCAGCCTGCGGTGTCCGTCGCGTTTTCCGCGCCGACGGATGACGACGCGCCGGGTCTGGTCAGGGTCGCCGGCGTCACCGGTTTGGGGTTGC
Organism: Serratia sp. CY74737; assembly: GCF_052166775.1. NCBI lineage: Bacteria > Pseudomonadati > Pseudomonadota > Gammaproteobacteria > Enterobacterales > Yersiniaceae > Serratia > Serratia sp. CY74737. Next base: position 82,949 of record NZ_JBJNOF010000011.1, on the reverse strand, counting down.
AGTTGGCGGATGCCCGCGGTCTGCCGGTCCGCCTCGGCGCGCGCAACAAATCGGTATTGCTGACGCCGGGACAAAACACCCTGACGTATACGGTGACGCCGGTGCGCACTCCGGCGACGCTGAGCGCCGGCGCTTACCGCGCGGCGATCGATTTCCGTCTTTATTACGACTAATACGCCGCTTGCGCCTGGCAGGCGCAAGCATAACCAAAGGGAGTGGCGTCATGCGCGCGACAGAGACGAACCGGCGCCGAAGCGCGCTGCTGGGAGCCGGCATGGTGATGCTGGCCGGCATGATGGCGCAGCCGGCGGCTGCGGCGGAAAACATGCGCTTTCACGGTACGCTGGTGGCCGAGCCGTGTGTCATACAACCGGGGGATGAGGACATCCAACTGGATTTCGGCACCATCGTCGACAAATACCTGTACCTGAACACCCGGACCCACAGCCAAACCTTCGCGTTGCACCTGACCGAGTGCGATCTCAGCCTGGGCAATACGGTGGCCATTACGTTTACCGGTACTGAGAACGCCAAACTGCCCGGCCTGTTGGCGTTGGATGGCGGCAGCCTGGCGTCGGGGATCGGCATCGGGCTGGAGGACAGCAGCGGCAAGGCGCTGCCGCTCAATCGCGCCAGCGATAAATTCCGTCTGACCGCCGGCAACACCACACTCACGCTGCAAGCCTATGTGCAGGGAGAGCCGGAAGCCATCCAGACGAAGTCCATCGGCCGCGGCACCTTCAGCGCGGTGGCCACCTTTACGTTGGAATACGAATAAGCGTCTACAAGGACAAGAAACGCAATGATGAGAAAGCACGTCAATCACGCCCTGCGCATGGGGATGCTGTGCCTGTTGGCGTTGAGCGCCGCCGCTTGCCAAAGCCAAAAGCCGGGCAAGCCTGCCGTGAACACCCAAAATCAGGCTGCGCAACCTCCGTCAGAAGAGGTGTTGCGCAAGCAGCGTGAGGCCGAGCAACTGCGGCAGTGTCAGGAGCAACTGGGCGCGTTGCGCACGATCAACGAGAAACAGTATCAGCGCTACAAACAGGCGTTCGACAGCCTGATGAGCGGCGCTTCCCAGTACGCCAACCTGCGCGCCCGGGTAAACGGTGACACGCAGGAGACGGTGGATGCGCTGTATCGCTACAAGGTCAACTATCTGTGCGCCGGGGTGAATCAGGCGGTGTTGACCGGGCTGGCGGATCGCGGGGAGCAGGTTAAATGAGGCTGCGTCTGCTGGGCTGTGCGGTTCTGCTGTTCACCGGCGTCGCGCAAGCGGACGACGGCGTGCCGGCGCTGCTGCAGTTTGCCGAGCAGTATCAACGGCAGAATATCGGTCCGGCGACCGAAAAAACGGCGCCGGGCGACCGTGAGTCAGGGAAAAAAAAGCGTGAGCCGGCGAAGCGCCTGTCGGACAACAGCCAATCCGCCTCACCGGCCAAAACGTTTACGCTGAGCCAGGAATTATTGGCGCGTGACCAACAGCTGGCGCGCCAGCGAATGGAACTGACGATGTTGCGCCAGGAACTTGCTGCGCTGCGGACGGAGAAAGCGGCGCCACCGGTCGCGGCGTTGCCGGACTCGTCAACGCTTCAACAGTGGATCGCCGGGCTGGGCGCCGCCTGGCGTGGTTCGCCCGACGCGCAGCGCGCCGAGGCGCTGTTGCGTCAGGCGACGCAGGAAACCGCCAAAAGCAGAGCGACGGCGGCGCAGGCCGAACGGCGCGTCACCGAACTTGAGTCTGCCGCGCAGGCATCGGCACAAACGCTTGCACAACGCCAACGCGAGCACCAGGAGGCGTTGCACGCTCTGCGCGCCGCGTTAGAAGAAAGCGAGCAGAAGCGGGCCGGTGAGCAGAAGGCGACTCAGCAGGCGCGCGAAGACCTGCTGGCGTTGCGTAAGCGGCTGCAATGGGAGATGACGCCGGAGCAGTTGAAGGATGAACGCAAGCGTTTGTCCTATGCGGCGGGCAGTGCGCTGGGGCGGGATATTCAGGGGTTGATGACGGAGCGTCAAAGCTGGGGCGTGCCGGTGGATCGCGACAGCCTGTTGGCGGGGGTTATCGACAGCGTGTCGGGACGTTTGCAGCTGTCGCCGCAGGAACTGAATACGTTGACGGCGCAGGCGGATGCCGCCGCCGTGGCCGCGCGTGAGAAACGCGTTAACCAGCAGCGGCGGCGCGATGACGATTACCTGACGCAGTTCAGTCAACAAAAGGGCGTAAAGCAGTCGGCGATGGGCTTCTGGTATCGGGTGGATTATGCCGGGGAGGGGGCGCTGGCGCCAACGGCGGTGGTCGATGTTGTGGTGAAAGAGAAGCTGACCGACGGCACGGTGATCCAGGATATGGATCTGAGCGGCAAGGTGCTGTCGCAACCGCTGTCCGAATACCCGCCGCTGTTCCGGGAGGCGATAAGTCATCTGCACAACCACGGCTCGTTGACGATGGTCGTGCCGCCGGCGCTGGCCTACGGTGAAACCGGCTACCCGCCGAAGGTGCCGCCCAACGCCACCATGGTTTATGAATTGCGCATCGACAACAGCCAGGCGCCGGCAAAGGGCGTCCAGGCGGTTAAACGGGAAGCCGACACGGCGGGAGGGCAGGGATGAACACGATGATAAAAATCGCGTTATTTGATGAGAATCGATACTTCAGCGCCGGTTGGCAAGAGGCTCTGGCGCTGCACTTCAGCACTTACGGCAAGCGCACGCTGTTAGTGGATGCGCGGCAGGCTCATGAAGCCGATCTGGTGTTCTGCTATTTTCCTCCCGGCGTGCAAAGCTGTTTTTGTCACCTCTCTGAGGCGCAGCCCGTGGGGCGTAAAACGCTGTATTTCTCGTTGCGAACGCCGGAGGGACGGCATAAACGCACCGTCGGTAACCGCTGCTCGCTGGAGGCCGGCGTCATCTACCACGATATGCCGTTGGTTTCGGCGCTGTATCAGGTGAGCGCCGAGCTGGAGCGGCGCAGCAAATGGCCGGGCCGACTGAGCTGTGGCAGGAACTGCGCATGCCAACACCGGGGCTTGACGTTGCGCGAACAAGAGATCATGCGCTGCATGACGCGGGAGATGGGAGTCACGCAAATCGCCCGGATGCTGGATATTAGCGTGAAGACGGTCAGCAATCACAAGATGAGCGTCATGCGCAAAATGGGATTCCGGCGTAATGCCGAACTTTACGGCTGGCTGCGGCACAGCGCTCGTCCCGGGGCTGTGGGGCTTCGCGCGGGCATTCAGCCCGGCGTTGCGGCAGGAAAGGATCGCTATTGAAACGGCGCCGGCCAAGTCACACCGGCCGGCGCCTTAAGTGCCTCGCCGTGGCGATCAGTTGCAGGCCACGACCTTGATCGCCAGCCCGCCCTGTGAGGTTTCGCGGTATTTGGCGTTCATGTCTTTGCCGGTCTCGTACATGGTTTCGATCACCTTATCCAGACAAACCCGCGGTTCGCTGGTCCGGCGCATCGCCATGCGTGCGGCGTTGACCGCCTTAACGGCGGAAATGGCGTTGCGTTCGATGCACGGCACCTGAACCTGGCCGGCGAGCGGATCGCAGGTCAGCCCCAAATGGTGCTCCATGGCGATCTCCGCCGCGATGCACACCTGCGCCGGGCTGCCGCCGAGCAGCTCGGTCAACCCGGCCGCCGCCATTGAACAGGCCACGCCTACTTCCCCCTGACAACCGACTTCGGCGCCGGAGATCGAGGCGTTCATCTTGTACAGCGCGCCAATCACGCCGGACGCCAGGAAATAGCGGGTGTAAGAGTTGGCGTTCACCGGGCGGATGAACTTGTCGTAGTAGGCCAGCACCGCAGGGATGATGCCACACGCGCCGTTGGTCGGCGCGGTGACCACGCGGCCGCCGGCCGCGTTCTCTTCGTTGACCGCCAACGCGAACATGTTGATCCAATCGACCACGTTCATCGGATCGATATTGTTCTTGTCTCCGGTCACCAGAATGCGGCGCAGCGCGGCGGCGCGGCGCGGCACTTTCATCGGGCCGGGCAGCAGCCCTTCGGTGTTGATGCCGCGCTCGATACCGGCGCTCATCACCTGCCAGACATCGGCGAAATGCGCGTCGATATCCGCCTTGCTGCGCAGCGCCAGCTCGTTTTGCATCACCAGGCCGGACAAGGACAGCCCGGTTTCCTTGCAATGCTGCTGCAGATCGTGCGCTGATTTGAACGGATAGGGCACCGGCGTGGCGCCCTCGGCGGACTGGCCGAAGTGCTCTTCGTCGACGATAAAACCGCCGCCGATCGAGTAATAAGTTTTGCTATGCAGCAGGCGTTCACCGGCGAAGGCGCGGATGCGCATGCCGTTTTCATGCAGCGGCAGGTTGTCGCTGTGGAAGTTCATGCCGCCGTGCAGCGGGAAATCCACCTCGTGGTGGCCGTTGGCCAGCGGCAGGCGGCCGCGTTGCTCAACGTCGCGAATAAAGCCCGGAATGCTGTCGATGTCCACATCGTGCGGCAGGTTGCCGGCCAGGCCCATGATGATGGCGATGTCGGTGTGGTGACCTTTACCGGTCAATGACAGCGAACCGTAGACGTCGACCACCACGCGGGTGGTGTCCTGCAACTGCTGGTGCGCGATCAGCTCGTCGACGAACTGTTTGCCGGCCTTCATCGGGCCAACGGTGTGGGAGCTGGATGGGCCGATACCGATTTTGAAAATATCGAAAACGCTGACCATGGTCTCGCCTCCTTCTTCAGGTTTCAGGCGGTGAATACGGGAAATGGGGGAGTGCGGGAGGGCCGGCGCGCAAGCGGCGCCGGCCGGGCGTGATTAGCCGAGCAGGCTGAACACGATGGCAGAGATGGCGATCAGACCCATCACAACCACGAACACGTTGCTGATGTGGCCGCTGTACTTGCGCATGGCAGGCACTTTACGGATGGCGTACATCGGCATCAGGAACAGCAGCATGGCGATGATTGGGCCACCCAGGGTTTCGATCATGCCCAGGATGCTTGGGTTCAGGGTGGCGACGATCCAGGTGGTCACCAGCATGAAGATAGCGGTCATGCGGTTCAACTTGGCGGTGCTGACGGTTTTGCCGCGGCTCTTCATCGACTTGGCGACCAGGCCGTTGAAGCCTTCACGGGCGCCCAGGTAGTGGCCCAGGAACGATTTGGTGATGGCGACGAAGGCGATAACCGGCGCGATGTACTCGATCATCGGGTTGTTAAAGTGGTTGGCCAGGTAAGACAGAATCGAGATGTTCTGCGCCTTGGCTTCCGCCAGGTTTTCCGGCGTCAGGCTCAGCACGCAGCTGAACACGAAGAACATCACGGTCAGCACCATCATGATGTGTGCATAAGCCAGAATGCGGGAGCATTTCTTCTCGGCGTCTGCGCCGTACTCTTCGCGTTTGGCGACGGCGAAGGCGGAGATGATCGGCGAGTGGTTGAAGGAGAACACCATCACTGGAATTGCCAGCCACAGGGTCATGATCAGGCCGTGACCCATGCCGGTACCGCTGCCGGACAGCGACACGTTTTCGAAGATGGCGCCGGTCCAGTTAGGGATCAGGTATACCGCCAGCAGCATCAGCACCGCCACGAACGGGAAGACCAGGATGCTCATGGTTTTCACGATGGCCTGCTCACCGAAGCGCACGATGGTCATCAGGCCGACGATCAGGATCAGCGACAGGATGGCGCGCGGTGGCGACGTCATGCCCAACTGGTGGGTAATGAAGCTGTCGACGGTGTTGGTGATCGCCACGCTGTAAACCAACAGAATCGGGTAGATGGCGAAGAAGTACAGCAGAGTAATCAGTTTACCGGCGGTGATGCCGAAGTGCTCTTCTACCACGGCGGTGATGTCTTCACCGGGATTTTTACCGGACAGAACGAAACGGCACAGGCCGCGGTGGGCAAAGAAGGTCATCGGGAAAGCGATGATGGCCATGATGATCAAAGGAATCAAACCGCCGATGCCGGCGTTGATTGGCAAGAACAGGACGCCTGCGCCGATGGCGGTGCCGTACAGGCCCAACATCCACATGGTATCCGTTTTACGCCAGGTAGTGCTGGAACCCGAAGCCGCAGAGGCAATTGTGCCGGTCTGTGTAGTGTCCATAAATATCTCCGAAGTGAACACGAATTTAAAATTAAAAGGCAAAACTTAAGGTTAAACCGTCAAACGTCCTATTCAGGCAACGCTTGCGGTAAGAATCAGGTGTTGCTTGCGGGGATGTGTTGGCGTCCCCCTGGTTGTTTATTGTGTTCATTACCACAGGCGCAGTGCCGGGTAATTCACCAAAGACTTTTCACCGCCACGGGGTGATAAAAGTCGTTACCGCTGCCGACAGGTCTTTGCCTGTCGATTTTTGTTGGCGGCAAGATAACGATTTACAGTAGAAACAACCGTGATCCTGCTCTCAAATGCGTAATATGTGCAGTTATCTGCTTTTTCATCGATTTTTCGCGCATTTGTTGCACGTTTGTGTAAGATTTTGTGCTGAGAACGCTCTCATAAAAATTTCTGCGATTATGCGGCTTGTACAATAATTAGCCGGATAAAGCGCTGTGCTCAGCAGCAAGCCGAGCAATATATTTTATGCGTGGTTTTGGATCTAGCTAAAAACCCGGATTAAGCAGTTTTAGTGACGTAGATCACATTGTATTTTTAAGTCAAATGAGCGGTATTAGTTTGTTTTTAAATAATTTTAATTGAAAAACACCGCTAGTAACGAAGGGAAATTACTTACGTGGTTAGCGGATAAAAATGCGTAACCATTCATCATATAAATAACAGATAGCTAACAGGTATTGGCGAGATTTGCTGCAATAGCCTAACCGGCCGTTTATTTAAACATCCCGGTCTTTGGCGCGATTTATCATATAAAAGCCATAAATAGTCGTTAATTCATCCAGCCGAAAGCGGGTTTTACCGGAGAGATAATAATCACTCGGGTGACCTGTTGCATTTTATTAACCTGATGTTGCGTGAGGATAAGCGAAAAATGCGTATCGATTGCGCATTATTTGTTCATCGCGGGCCGTGGGAAAAGAGAGATTTCAGCGGCGCGCCGTCGTTTCCGACGGCGCTGAAGGGGGATCAATAGCGGGTAGCGATGGCGTTATCGTTGAAGAACGCCATGAAGTCGGCGTCCGGCTGGCGATCGGTGATCACCCGATCGAACTGCGTCAGCGGGCCGATACAGGCCGGCTTGATTTTGCCGAACTTGCTGTGATCCGCCACCAGGATCTTTTGCTGCGCCATCGCCATCGCGCGATGCTTCATCTCCAGCTCGTCGAAGTTGAAGCAGGTGGCGCCGTGCCTCAGGCTGAGGCCGGCGGCGGAGATAAAGGCGATGTTCGGGCAGATGTGATCGAGCTCATTACGGCCGCCGACGCTGGAAAAGATGTAGTTGTTCGGTTTGAACTCGCCGCCGCACAGGATCACCTTGCAATTCGGTTTGTCTTGCAGTGCCAGGAAGGTGTTCAGCGAATGGCACACGGCGGTGAAGGTCAGTTCGTCGGCAATGGCGTCGATGATCGTCGGGGTGGTGGTCCCGCAGTCGAAAAATACCGTGTCGTTTTCATTGATCAACGGCGCCGCCAGCAGGCCGATGCGCCGTTTCTCCGTGACCTGTTTGGCTTTTTGATCGGAAACGAAGTAGTTGGTCACGCCGTTGCTGCGCGGATCGGTCACCACATAGCCGCCGAGCAGCACCACCGCCGCCGGCTCGGCGCTCAGATCGCGGCGAATGGTCATCTCCGAGACCCCCAGCAGCGCGGCGGCTTCTTTCAGGTGGATCTTGTCAGCGCGTTTTAACGCCTGAACTAACCGGTTGATACGTTCTTCGCGCCGCGTTTCCATAGATCCGTCTTCCCACAGGTAGTAGAGGTAAAAAGCGTGCCGCCGTTTCCGGCGCTAAACACAACGATGCGGGGCAATATCGGGCCGCATCGGCCGCCCGTATTGTCCCGCATCGGAGTGTATTGGCTGCGCCCGTTAGGGCGCGCCGACGATCAGTAGCTGCCAGCTGCCGCCTGCGCGCCGGATACGATGGCAACGCCGGAGCTGGTGCCGATACGCGTGGCGCCGGCTTTGATCATCTTCTCGGCGGTGGCGCGATCGCGCACGGCGCCGGAAGCTTTCACGCCCATTTCGCTGCCCACCGTCTCGCGCATCAGTTTGACGTGCTCTTCCCGAGCGCCGCCGGTGCTGAAGCCGGTGGAGGTTTTAACGAAGGCGACATCGAGTTCGCGACACATTTCACAAACCTGGACGATCTGCGCATCGCTGAGCAGGCAGGTTTCCAATATTACCTTCAACGGGATCGCCGCGCAAACCTCGCGCACGGCGGCGATGTCGGCTTTCACTTCGTCCAGCAGGCCGCTTTTCAGCCAGCCGACGTTGATCACCATATCGATCTCTTGCGCGCCGGCGGCGATCGCCGCTTTGGCTTCAAAGGCTTTGGCGACGGTCAGGCCGGCGCCCAGCGGGAAACCGATCACCGAGCAGACTTTCACGGTGCTTTCCTGCAGCAGCTGGGCTGCCAACGGCACGTAGCCGGAGTTGACGCACACCGCATAGAAGTTGTGCTGCTGGGCTTCTTCGCACAGTTTGGCGATCTGCATTTCGGTGGCGTCCATGGCCAGCAGGGTGTGGTCGACATAGCGGGCGTAATCGATGTTTTCGGAGGTCATCGCGGTTCCTTAATGAAGTTGAGAAAAGAGCGTTGATAGAGGATGTGAAAATAATAACATTACAATGCGGGTAAACCTAGCGGGATTTGAAAAATGTCGACGAGATCATAGTTATCTCACTGTTATATGTATAACTTAGGGGAGGTTTATTTGTTATTTAAATAACATTTTCAGCGGCCGCTCGCGGCCTGCGCGGGCGAAATGTCGAGGGAAAACGATGAAAATCAACATTGATCTGGTTCCTGCCGCGTTCGGGGCGCATCGGCAGGCGCTGTTCCGCAATGCGGATTTCGCGGTGAGCGCCCATCGCTGCGCAGAGCGCGGGCCAATGCTGACGCTGGCGAATCGGCGCGGGGCACTGACGGTCTTGCCGTATCAGGGCCTGGCGATTTGGGATGCTGAATTTGACGGTTACTCATTGAAATCGGGCCGCCGCAGCGGGCGGGGCGCTGGAAGAAAGCGCGATGATGTCGCCGCGTTCTGCCCCGCCTGGCCGAGTCACGACGGCGCATCGCTCCAGATGCAACGCGTGTGGCTGCAGCTGGCGGGCGACGAGCTGACGTTGCAGGGCGAAGGCGAGCGGTTGGGCGAGGGATGGCGCATCGGCCCGGCGCTGCGTTTGGCGGCGCAGAGCGCGCAGTTCGCCATTGAGATGAAAGTCACCAATCTGGCCGATCGGCCGCAGCCGCTGCGCTATGTGTGCCGCCTCAACTACGATTGCATTCCCGACGCGGTATTCCGCCAAAACTTGCCGACGCCGGCGCTGTTGGGGGAGGCGCTCGGGCAGGAACTGCTGTGTTCCGAGGATCTGTCTCGCTACGTGGACCGAGCCGAATTCTTTATGCTGGCGCCGCAAGGCCGGCGCTATGTAACGCGTTTCGCCACCGGGCAATTCAACTATGGTCTCCGGCGCATCGCCGTTCAGGGCAACCGGCAGTTGCTTTCCTTTATCCAGCCGGCAAACTGCCGCCCGAATGCGCCAGAGGGTGAGGGAGTGATGCTGGGAGCGGGAAAAACGCGGGCGTTCTGCGTGACTACCGGCGTGGTGTGAAATAAGCAGGGGCGGTAACGCCCCTGTCATGTTGTGCGGTTACTCTTTCACCCAACCGCGGCGAATGGCGAAGGCGAACAGGAAACGATACAGGCGCGACAGCCTGTCGGCGATGACATCGCCGAACAGATTCCACACCAGTTGGGCGAACAGGCAGCCCACCAGACCGAGCAGGAAACCGCCGACCATATCCAGCGGCCAGTGCACGCCGAGGTAAACGCGTGACCAGGCGATGCCGACGGCGACGATCATCAGCAGCACGCCGGACCAAACGCGGTGCCAGAACAGGAACGCCAGCGCGAAGGTAAAGATGGCGGTGCCGTGATCGCTCGGGAACGAGCTGTCCGGCGCGTGTGGCAGGAAGGTATAACCGACGCCGGCGACGAACGGGCGCTCATGCGGCAGCAGCGCGCCGATAGCGGAAGCGGCAAGCATGGCGAACAGCAGCGCGATAGTGGTTTTTGCTACCACCTGGCGTTGCGAAACCAGCTGGCTTTGCGGCCCCCACAGCCAAAGACCGACGATCAGCAGCGGCACGATGATGATCAGATCGCGCGCCAAAAAGGTGGCGAAATCGATCATCCATTCGGGAGACGCCGGAGTCGCATTGATCCAGGCGAAAAGAAAATGGTTCAACTGTTCCATAACCGTTACCTCGTCTTGCGGCGCCAATAGCCGCTAACCGTCCAATAAATAGCCAACTGGCTTAACCAAACCCACCAACCCGCCCACAGGTTATGGGTAAGAAAATGTGCGCCGCGCATGATCTGACCAAAGCCCATCAGCATGCCTAGCGCGATGCCGCCGCACCAACACCACCAGGCGAGGCGTGGACGCTGCGGATAAAACAGGAAAAACAACGCCATCACCGCGAAACCGCTCGAGGCGTGCCCGCCGGGGAAACAGCGGCCGGGGCCCGGCAGCGCCGGTACCGCGCCGAATAGCGGGAAGGACATCGCCTTGCCGCCGTACTCAATCAGATCCCACGGGCAGGAGTGCGCGCTGGTGGCTTTGAGAATGCCCACCACCAGCGGGCCGATGCCAATCAGCAGCATGGTCACGATCAGGCGCGCGCTGCGGCGATAGATGCCCCAAAACAGCGTCAGCACCGCCCCTACGATCACTATCTGCTTCAACAGGCGGTGATTGATCAGATCCAGCCAATAATTGTTTTGCCACGGGAAATGCCCGCTGGCGGCATCGTACCAATAGTTGCTGATCGCCCAATCCAGCTGTTCGTTGCGGGAGAGCCACAGAAACGCCAGACCGCTGATCAGCAGGCCAAAAACCTGCCAACGGTAAAAGGATGTCGACAGGGAGTAAAGGGCGGTTGTCTTAATTTGCGGTGTCGTTGAGGATTGATTTAATGACGATTCTGGATTCACGCGCAGGCTCGGTGACAGGATTGAATGACGTCACTGTAATAATTCTGTCTTAAGAAAACCTTAGTCCGCCGGCAAGAAAACCCTATCCGAGACCACCGCCTTCGGCTAAGGTAATCGTTTGCTTTTTTTCGGGATGAGAGTGTGGTGATGCAGAATAAAGCGCGTGTCTTACTGTTGGCGGCTGCCGGTGCGGCCTTTTCTCCGCTGAGCTTTGGCCAACCTGCGGCCGCCGGGCCGATCGTGGTGCAGGGCGCCATGCCGGTGGAGGCGGAACGTTTTGCCCAGCGGTTGGAAAACCCGCGCGAGGAGCAGATCGGCGGCTGGCGCTTTTGGCACGGCACCGTAGACGGCTACCCGGTGGTGGTGTCGGAGACGCTGAAGGGCATGTCCAACGCCGCGGCGGCCACGGCGATCGCCGCCACGCAGTTTCACCCGGTGGCGATCATCAACCAGGGCACCGCCGGCGGCCATGATCCGGCACTGAAAGTATATGACATCGTGTTGGGCAAATATTCGGTCAATCTCGGGGCGTTCAAAACGCCGGCCAAGGCGTTGGGGGAAGGCAGCGACTCGCGGCAGTGGCAGCCGATGGATCTGTTGGCTTCCAAAGGCAGCGCCGGCGAGGACAAAAAGGCGCACAGCCTGCGTCAGTTTCCCGCCGACCCCAACCTGCTGGCGATTGCGCAAAGCGTTAAGGGCGATTACCGACAGGGCAAGGTCGTGGAAGGGGTGATCGGCTCGGCCGACGTATGGAACAGCGAGCTGGATCGCATTCGCTATTTCCACGACAGCTACCTGACGTCGGTCGAAGAGATGGAGACCGCCTCCGCCGCGCAGATCGCCGCCGAGTTCAAGGTGCCGTTCGTCGGCATTCGCGTGTTGTCCAACAACATCACCAATCAGGGCAAGTACGATCCGCAAACCGGGCTGGCATGCCAGGATTATGTCTATCAGGTGGTGAAGGCCTATGTTGCCAACCTGAAGAAACGCTGAGTCATTGCTCCGGTTAATCGGCGATATCAGGCGATTGTCACTATTGATCGCCTATTGTAAAGAAGATTAAACCTGTGGCGGGCTTGGCTGTAGTGTATTAGTTTATAGGCGGATTATTTGACAACGTGTAGGGATAAAACATGAACAAGGCATCCGTTGTATTTTCTGGCCTGCTGATGGCCGTTTCCGCCGGCGCCATGGCGGCGACCTCTGGCGATGATGCGGATATCAGCAAACAGCCGCTGGAAAAGATCGCGCCTTACCCGAAAGCCGAGAAGGGCATGAACCGCCAGGTGATCTACCTGCCGAAGCAAGAGCACGAAGAGAACTACAAGGTGGAGCTGCTGATCGGCAAGACGCTGGAAGTGGACTGCAACCGCCACATGATTGGCGGCACGCTGGAGACCAAAACCCTCTCCGGCTGGGGCTATGACTACCTGGTGCTGGAGAAGCTGTCCGATCCGGCCTCCACGCTGATGGGCTGCCCGGACAACACCAAGACCAAGCAATTCATCGCCGCCAACCTGGGTGATGCCGCGATGCAGCGCTACAACAGCCGCCTGCCGATCGTGGTATACGCGCCGAAAGACGCGGAAGTGAAATACCGCATCTGGAAAGCCGAAGACACCGTAAGCCAGGCCGAACAGAAGTAATCGCCGTCTGACGCCACTCCGCTTGCCCTGCGCGGCAGGCGGAGACTTTCCCCCGTTACGCTTTTTTTTCGCCCACCAACACCGCCCGTTCGGTTTCTTCCCCCATGGCGATTAGCCAATCCAACACCGTTGAGAAGATCGCATCCTCCTGGGCGTCGGCCTGGGTCATCAGCACGTAATCCGTCCCGTCAGGCGCAAAGCCATATGGCGCCACCAGTGCGCCGTTGACGATATCATCCGCCACCAGCGCCAACGGGCCGATGCCGATACCGGCACCGGCGACCGCTGCCTGTAGGCTGAGATAGAAATGTTCGAAACGCAGCTCGTTGCCTGGCCGGATCTCGATGCCGCTGTGGGCACACCAGTCGCGCCAGGCATACGGGCGCGTCTCGGTGTGGAGCAGGGTACCGCGCAGTTCACGCCCCGCCGCGGCATGCTCCCGGCGGCATACCGGGCCGACCCGTTCTTTGAGGAACGGGCGGGCGACCACGTCGTCGGCGATCGGGAAATCGTTGCGGCGAATCGCCAGATCGATGCCTTCACGCGAGAAGGCGACGGCGCCGCCGGCGGAGACCAGCTGCAGATCGCGTTCTTTCCCCACCGCCTGCTGCAAACCGGCCAGACGCGGGATCAGCCAGCGGATCAGAAAGGTCGGCTCGCAGGAGATCACCAACGGGCGATTCTGATGATGCCGACAGGCGCGGTCGATCGCCGACTGCAGGTTGTCCAGCCCCCGGCCGATCTCGCTCGCCAGCTCTTGCGCCTGCGGCGTCGGATGCACCATGCGGCTGGTGCGTTGAAACAGCGCGAATCCCAGGGTCTGCTCGAATTCGCGCACCGCGCGGCTGACGGCGCCGTCGGTGACGTTGAGAGATTTGGCGGCTTTCGACACGCTGCCGTACCGCACCGTAGCTTCGAAAGCCCGCAATACCGCCAGGTTAGGCAATCTTCGTTGACGCACTGCGCCCCCTTTTGATTGAGTTTTTGTCAATCATCGATACTACGCAAATCGTTTTTTATTGCCAGCCAAATCCGCCAAAGTGTGCATCACTTTCCACTTACGGGTAACTGCGATGATTGCCATTCTCGCCGATGATCTTACCAGCGCGCTCGACGGCGCGGCCCCGTTCGCCGCACGCGGACTGAACGCCTGCGTCATGCTGCGCCTGCCCGATGCCGCGTTGCAGGACGCGGAGATCGTCGCCTTCGATTTAGATTCCCGCTTCGTTTCGCCGGAGCAGGCGGAGCGGCGTTTTCGCCATGCCGCCGCCTGCGTGAAACCGGCGCGCCTCATCTACAAAACGGTGGATTCCACGCTGCGCGGCAATCTGGGGCCGGAAACGCGCGGGGCGCTGACGGGCAGCGGGCGCCGTCTCGCCATCGTCGCGCCGGCCTTCCCGGATGCCGGCCGCACCACGGTGGGCGGCCGGCAATACGTCGACGGCGTCGCGCTGGAGCAGACCGCCTTTGCGCGCGATCCGAAGAACCCGATCGTCACCGGCTACGTCATGGAGCGCATGGCGGGGCTGGAGCCGACGCGCTTTCAGGTATTCGACGCCGCAGACAACGGCGAGCTGGATGAGGTCGTGAGGCGGATCGGCATTGCCGAACCGGTGGTGTGGGTGGGATCGCCGGGCCTGGCGGCGGCGCTGTCGCGTGCGTTGTCCTCGGAGGAGAACGCGCCGCCCGCTCAACCGCCGCTGCGAGCCCGCAAGGTGCTGGTGGCGATTGGCAGCCTGCATCCGGCGAATGACGCCCAGCTGGCAAGCCTGCGGCAGGCGGGCGCGGTGCTGGTCACGCTGCCGGAAGCGGCCGATCCCGAGGCGGTAGCGCAAGAGGTGCGAGCGGCGTTTGCGCGTGCCGATGTGGTTTGCCTGATGTCGCCCCGGTCGCGAGCGGCCGCGGCGGATCATGCCGCTGCGCTGGGCGCGGTCGTCAGCCGTTGCACGCCCGCCTTCGACGGGCTGGTGGCGACCGGCGGCGATACCGCGCGGCGCATCGTCGACGCCATGGCGGCCGGCTCATTGACGCTGTTCGGTGAGGTGGAACCCGGCGTGCCTTTCGGGTTGTTAAATCTGCCGGGCCGCAGGCTGCCGTTCGCCACCAAGGCGGGCGGTTTTGGCCGGGCTGCCACGTTGTTGAACTGCGTAACCCGGTTGCGCGCTGACCGAGAAGGAGAAGAACGATGACCCTTTCCACCTTGCCGCTGGCGATAACCATGGGCGATCCCGCCGGCATCGGGCCGGAGATCATCGCCAAACTGGCGGCCACAGAGCGGTTGAGCACGCCTTATGTAGTGATTGGCGATGCCGGTGCCCTGGCGCGCGCGGCGGCCAGTCTGGGGCTGACGCTGCACATCCGCGAGCTGCCCGCCTCGCTGGCGGGATGGGACGAAGCCTGGATGCGGGGAGAAACCGCCGTCTATTCCGCCGGCGTTGCGCTGCCGGCGGACTTGCCCCTCGGCAGGCTCGATAAGCGCGCGGGCGCGGCGTCTTATGCCTGGGTGGTTGCCGCCATCGATCTGGCGTTGGCGGGGCGTATCGCCGGCATCGTCACCGCGCCGTTGAACAAGGAGGCGATGCGCCTGGCGGGGATCGATTATCCGGGGCACACCGAGATCCTGGCGGCGCGCTCGGGCACCCAGGACTTCGCCATGATGCTGGCCAACGACGAGCTGCGGGTGATCCTGGTTTCCATTCACGTTTCGCTGCGGGACGCCATCGACGCGGCGACCGTGGAAAACGAACTGCGCGCGTTTTATCTGGCGCAAACGGCCTGTCGGGCGCTGGGCATAGCGAAACCGCGCATTGCGGTGGCTGGCCTGAATCCGCACGCCGGGGAGAACGGCCTGTTCGGCCGCGAAGATCTTGACGTCATCGTGCCCGCCATCGCCCTGGCGCGGGAACAGGGGGTGGACGTCAGCGGCCCCTGGCCCGGCGATACCGTTTTCATGCGCGCCCGGCGCGGGGAGTTCGACATTGTGGTCGCCCAATATCACGACCAGGGCCTGATCCCGGTGAAATATCTCGGGGTGGATCACGGCGTTAACGTCACCGTCGGCCTGCCGTTTATCCGCACCTCGGTCGACCACGGTACGGCGTTCGATATCGCGGGCAGCGGACGGGCGGAACACGCCAGCCTGCTGTACGCCTTCCGGCAGGCGGAAAAAATGTTGCACGCCCAATAACTCATATCACCTGAAGACAATAAGGAAACACCATGCACACACCCGAGTTTATTTTCATGCTGACGCGCAACGACAGAACGGTGCCTGATGCGCAAGCGCGGCTACCAGAGGTGCTGGCTGCCGGCGTGAAGCATATCGGCTTTAAGGATATCGGCCTGCCGCTGGATCAACTCAAACAGTTGGCGCAGGCGATCCACGCCGGTGGTGCCACCGCTTATCTGGAAGTGGTTAGCCTGGATGAGGACAGCGAGATGAATTCGGCGCGTGCGGCGCTGGCGTTGGGCGTTGATGTATTGATGGGGGGAACGCGGCCGGAAAGCGTGCTGCCGATCATTCGTCAGTCTGGCCTGCGCTACTATCCGTTTGCCGGCCGCATCAGCGGCCACCCCAGCGTGCTGGAAGGTGACATCGAAGACATTGTCGCCAGCGCCCGCCAGCGCGCCGCTTTACCGGGCGTGACAGGGCTGGATCTGCTGGCCTACCGCTTTGCCGGCGACGTGCCGACGTTGATTCGGCGGGTGTGCGATGCGGTCGACAAACCGGTTTATATCGCCGGGTCTATCGACCGCGAAGATCGCATCGCCGCCGTGGTGACGGGCAATGCGGTTGGCTTCACCGTCGGTACCGCGGCGCTGGACGGCGTGTTTCCCGCCGACAAGCCGGGGCTGACGGCGCAAGTCAACGCCGTGAAATGCCTGATTGGCAATGTGATCCGCAAACTGTAACGCTTCTCCATCCGGTTCTTTCCACGGCGATGGGGCGGTTATCTCATTCGTTGAATCATTAATTTGTATGGCTTCTCTTTTTAATGCTCTAGCGAGCAGGCACGCCCTTGGGCGCTCGCCGACGTTTACCCGGCAAAACAGCGTAATTGCCGCCAGGTTCAATATATATATAGAGGGAGTGAAAAATGAGTAAAGGGTTAGGGAGTGCCGTTGTGGCGGTGAGCCTGTTGTTAACCGGCTGCGATACCTTCAGCCTGCTGCGCGATCAAAAGATCGCCGAGGCCTTTCACGTCGGCGCCGACAAGCGCTCGGTCAGCCGGGATTTCGGCGCGCCGATCGCCACCCGGCCGACGCTGAACGGCCAGGGCGTGTGCCACGACTATAACCACCGCTTGCCGAACGGCACCGTGACACCGTTCTACGTCGGCTTCAGAAACAGCGACGGCAAAGTGGTGGCCTTTGGCTCCACCACCTGCGGGGAAGCGCAGGCCAACGGCAATCTGAACAGTGATGAACCTATCAAACAGCGGTTCTAAACGGGCGTTGCTGCGCCGGCCTGGGCCGGCGCAGCAAAAGCAGCCCAGCAACGTCGGGTGTGCCATTTTTCTTTTTCTCTATATCCCTTCTGATTCTCCGCCAGACCTTTATCTGAGATTTATTTTCCTATGGCGTTTGCCAGACGCCGCTGCCGAAAAACGCCACTGCATGAATTTCCTCCACCGGGTGTTACGGTGTGAACAGCAAGACAACAAAGCAATCTTTGCTGAATTGTGCTAGTTTTTCGAACATTCACGGACATGCAGTGACCTGCAAGATAAGGATATCCAATGCGTTATCGTTCGCTAAATCTCGGCGAGGTGACAAGGAAAGGGGCCGGAACGCCGCCCCAGGGAAGCGACGTACGGGCTGGTACCGTATGAAGCTGCTCTCTCTCTTTTCTGAACACACGGCGCCGGAAAGTTTCTCCCGGATACTCACCCCGACACAAGCGCGCCATGAGCTGGAACGGCATTATCTGTTCGGCGGCGCAGCCGGCATATCGATAAGCAGCCGGTATTCCATAACCCGCAATACTCAATCCGGTATTGGCGTCACCGGTTATCGTGAGGACGCGGCTGTGAAGCGCAGCGTGTTCGATGATCTCAACCGGGGCGGTTTGCTGGCGATTGATGAGGAAATAGGCGCCTGGACGCCGACCAAATACGCGTTTTACGTTGACGCGGAAGGCCGATTACAGCGCTATCCCGGCAGCTCTCTTCCTGCCTTTTATCCTACAGGGCGCGTGATCGCCCGCTATGAAGAAATGGTCAGCCGCTATGGCCGGCGGGCAAAACCGACGGTGCTGCCGGCGAGGCAGAATACGACCCGGAATCCCCCTCTGCAGCAAGCCATCGCTACCGCAGTGGCAACCGTTGCCGCCACGGTACAGGCCATTCGTCCGATGACCAAGGCAGAACGCTGGCAAGAACGCCAGTACCTGATAGGGCGAGGCAACCGCAGCATTTACCCGGATGCGCGCATGGCGGCACAGCGATTGGCGGAGAACAACGTCGCGGTCGAAAAGGCGAAGTTGGCTGAGAATGTTTACAAGACCACTAACCCGCTCAAGGACACGATAGACATCCCTGAGGGCTGGAAGGACATCAGTAACAATGATGGGGCGCTGGGCCGGCTTGGTTTGAGCAGTAACATGCTTTATGACAAACCAATGAATCCTGACTTTTTAGCCCGAGTTTATCAGCCAGACGAAAGTGTCTTTGGCAAGGCGATGAACCCGACGGTGGTATTCCGCGGATCGCGGGCACCAGAATTCCCGGAGGGAATAAGCCGCGCAACCCAAAAAGCCTTAATAAGGGGTGACTTATCAGGCATTAAAAATCTCAGTGACTGGAAAAACAACGGTGCTCAGGGAATAGGGCTTAATTCTGAATACTACAAAAAAGCGGTTGGTATTGGCGATAAAATTTCAAAGGTATCCAATATCGACGTTGCAGGTCACTCATTAGGCGGTGGCATGGCGTCTGCTGCCTCCATGGCCAGCGGCAAGCCAGCTTGGACGTTTAATGCCGCTGGATTGCATGCGGGAACCGTAGAAAAATACGGCGGCTCTATAATAGGCAGTGTCGATAATATTCAGGCGTATCGCGTGAAAGGGGAGCTGTTGACCAAGCTGCAGGAGGTTGATTTGTGGGAGGATGCCAAAGACCTCAAATTTTATCCGCCGGCGGTGATGGCGAAAGAACGGTTGTCCATGTTGGCGCCTGACGCCGTGGGAGTAAAACACACGCTTTCCGGTGGAACAGGCTCACTGCTGGATAAGCACGGTATAGACCAGGCGATACAATGCATTGAAAATGAAAAAGACGATGACATTGCCACAATCAAGGGAAGAATATGAAAAAACTTATTCTCATTATCACGATGGTAGTGTCTACGCTCATCATGCAGGGGTGCGAAAAAGGTATGGATTTACAACCGCAGGATTATTTTGACGGTCAGCAATTGGACATTGCCAAAGCCATTTATGATGGTGACAGGCCGCAGTTGGATAAACAGTTATCATCAGTAAACAAAGAGATCTTAAATCGTCCAGCTAAGGAAGAAATGACCTTATTGTTCTGGGCAATAAACAATGCCATCTATGATAAAACCACACCTGAAAGGCTGAAAATTATCACTGATTTGGTAAAAGCCGGCGCAGATCCTTTACAGCCTCAACCCAACACGCCAGGTAGCCCAGCTGAATTTGTTATGAAAGCGGATAAAGGTATCTGGATACAGGCTATGTTAGAGGGCGGACTTTCTCCAAATGCTAGGGATAAGGTTCATAATCAACCCATTATATTTAATAGCATCTTTGCAAAAAACACAGAAACATTAGAGGTCATGTTGGAGCATGGTGCTGATATAAATATAAGAAATTCACTGGGTGATACGCTGCTCATCGATGCTTTAGACTATCACTCCTATGACCACGTCATTCTTCTTTTAGAAAAAGGTGCCGATAGCGATATAAGAGGCAACTCGGGTTGGACGATGGGTAATCAACTGCAACGGCTGATTAATAGGAGTCAGGACGGCAGTGAGGCGAAAGCGTCTCTTGAGCGCATCAAAGACGAGCTAATTAAGCGTGGCGGGAAATGGCCGCCTGCTCCTGTCAGTAAATAAGCTGTTCTCAGTATCCCAAGGGTGTAGAGGGATACTGATACGGTAATAAAGCAAAGTTGGGCCGTGGTTATGTTAAAAATGGAGATGGCATGAGGCACAGCACTCTTATCATTATCATGTTGCTGTCGATGCTCATGATGCAGGGATGCGAACAAGGTAGGGATCTACAACCACAGGATTACTTTGAAGGTAAGCAGCTGGACATCGCCAAGATCATCTACGAGGGTGACAGGCAAAAGCTGGATAAGGTTTTACCGACGGTAAGCAAAGAAACGTTAAATCGGCCGGCCAAGGCGGAGATGACGTTATTATTCTGGGCGATAAATAACGCTATCTTTGACAAGAACACGCCAGAGCGGCTCAAGATCATTACGGCTCTGGTCAAGGCGGGAGCAGACCCACTGCAGCCAAGAGCTGAGGGGGGGAGTAGCCCAGCTGAATTTGTTATGAAGGCAAATAAGGGAATCTGGATAAAATCCATGTTAGATGGGGGGCTCTCTCCTAATGCAAAAGATAAAATCAACAATAAGCCAATTATATTTAAAAGTATTCTTGCGAAGAATACAGAGACATTAGAGGTCATGTTGGATTATGGTGCGGATATAAATATAAGAAATTCACTGGGTGATACGCTGCTCATCGATGCTTTAGACTATCACTCCTATGACCACGCCATTCTTCTTTTAGAAAAAGGTGCCGATAGCGATATAAGAGGCAACTCGGGTTGGACGATGGGTAATCAACTGCAACGACTGATTAATAGGAGTCCGGACGGCAGTGAGGCGAAAGAGTCTCTTGAGCGCATCAGAGACGAGCTGATTATGCGTGGCGGGAAATGGCCGCCTGCTCCTGTCAGTCAATAAGCAAACCCGAAGTGGTGGGATGCTAAGATCAACCTAATAGGTAGCCGACAGCGACGAGAGTGCTGTTGTTAAGTACCGTTTGTGACGCTATCTCTTTGAACAGTGGCGAATCCACAAGCAGCGTTTCTACGTTGAAACCGGCGCATCGAAATGGATGCTGGCGTCCACGCTCAAAGATAGGATGCTTTATGCCTGACGGCGAGGTAAGTGGCAGCGGCCATAGGAGTCTGTTTCAGGCAACAAAAAACCCGATTTCCTAACTACAATAATAAAATCAATAAGTTATTTGTTTTATAAAGAGTTTTTATACCGATGAAGGGGGAGGAAATACGGGGATTGCCAACCTATGCCGCCACTTTGTCGCCACCTGGCATAGTCGCCAGCGGATTGAATTGTAGGGCGGTTTCGAGGTGCTCGGGCGCAAGGTGAGCATAGCGCATTGTCATCTTAATATCATGATGGCCGAGGATGCGTTGCAATACCAGAATGTTGCCGCCAGACATCATAAAGTGCGCCGCAAAGGTATGGCGTAGCACATGGGTTAGCTGGCCTTTGGGCAATTGAATGCTGGTGTTTTCGAGCGCGGCCATAAAGCGAAAATAGCATTCGCTGAATAGACGATCATCACCCCGAGTTATCAACTTCTTGTACAGTGCTTTACTGATCGGAACGCTGCGGTTCTTTTTGCCTTTGGTTCGGATGAACGTGATTTTATGCGGTGTTATCTGTGACCGGGTGAGATTTTCCGCTTCTCGCCAACGAGCGCCGGTGCTGAGACACACCTCGACTACAAGCGGCAAATCAGAATCGCCTCTACTGCAGGCTGCTAACAACTCAGTGATTTGTGAGTGCGTCAGCCACGCCATTTCCTTTTCTGCGACGGTGAACTTGCGCATGTTCTCTAACGGATTGGGTTGGTTCCATTCGCCAAGCCGGGCCAACTCGCTGAACATACCGCTTAGGTAGCTTTGTTCAAGATTGACGGTTACGGGTTCTGCACCGTTCTTCCACTTCTCGGAAAAGTAGATTTCACCGGACAAACGCTTATCACGATAATGCGCGAAGTCTTTTGCGGTGAAGGTGGTAGCAGGGGGATCGCCCAGAGCTTCAATTACAAGGCATAGTTTTTTGTAGGTACGTTCACCAGCGGTGAGGGATTGGCCGTGCAGGTTGTACCAAAGTTTGGCAACCTCACTGAGCTTGCGGCGATCGACCGCTTCGCCTAACCACGGCTTATTGTCTACCTGCTCCATAGTGAAGCGTTCAAACGCTAAGGCTTCACCTTTGGTTGCGAACTGCTTACGTACCCTGCGACCTTCACGGCCAGCAGGGTAGCACTCACATAACCACTTACCGGATGATTGTTTGCGAACTGCCATTATGCCCCTCCTTTCAAAATTGAGGGGTATTTAACTGTATATAAAAACAGTGGTCAATGTTTGTAGTAGCCGTAACATACATACTTGTTGCTACACAACTTGCTCTAAAATCGACATTGTTTTATTCAGACTTGGTGAGTTTTGGCGCGCTCTTTCAATTGACCAGGATTCATTAACGAATTCTTTGAGTAAACTATTATAAGATATTCCTACCTTTGCAGCACTGCCTGCCTTGGGGGGAATGCCTGCTCTAGCCACAGCATTTTTAGCCGATTTTGCTAGGTTCACGATTTTCTCTTTTGGGTCAAGCAACTGATCTGGATTATTATCTATCTTATCTTCAGAAATCCGTAAGAACTGACTTAGGCCTACCTTATCAGCTAATATCCAGCTTTCAACTTCCCTGACAGGAACAGAAAATAATAATTTTTCCTCGCGGTGTCTTATTTTCTTATATATCTCTTCCAGGAAAACGTCCTCAGACGCTTTTAAATCTAAATCCAACATGATCATGACGTGATGGATTCGAGATAAAGCGTTATATTTTTCAATGTTTTTGATAATGTTTCCGCAGCCGTCACTCCTCCCTAATTTATTTACTAGCCTGAACTTATTAAGCGATAAGATAATCTTTGTTAGAGTTGTTTCACTCAAAATATCTTCACTAGCAAGAGAAATATCCACCATAGGTCATGCCTTAACTATTTTTTCAATGTTTTCCGGTGAAGTTAGTGGTAACATCACCTCGGCAGGAGAGAATCCTGCGGACATAGTGTTGAGCTCATCGATATTAGGGTGTCTTGCTTCTGTACCATTACCAGTAGGGTAAAGCAGAATGATACTGTTGCCATCTATATTATTGTTAAGCAGAGCAGGACTGTGCGTACTTATAATTACCTGCTTCTGGTTTCTTGCACCACGGAGTGTATTCTCCATAATCTCAGGAATATATCTTACTATTTCATTATTAAGAGATAATTCTGGCTCCTCCATTAAGAGAAGTTGTCTTTTTTCTAAAAGAGCCCAAACTAACCCGATTAACCGCAATGTTCCATCAGAGAATTGGTCTTCTCTCTGCCAGCCTGCATTAGGTCTCCAGTGATTGTAACGAGCCTCTAAATGAGGCATGCCTAGTTTATCTCGTTCAAATTTCAACTCACTAAACTGAGGCACTGCTATAGATAAGCTTGATTGAATTTTTCTCAACCATGCATCACGCGTTTTTGCTTGAACAGATGCTAATCGATCCAAGAAACCTTGTCCAAATGGGTCATCCTCGATTTTACTAACACCTATTTCATTTGCATACTTAAGTAACTGAGGTACCAAGTGTAAATATGTTACCGATGAAAAGAAATCCGAGATATCCCTAAAGTTTTTGTTTGCTAATATTTGTTCCAAATGCGTTTGAGTTAATTGCAATGGATCTTTTTTATCATTTTTATCCGGACGAGTAATGACTATGTCATCATCTCTCTTAACGTTTTCTTTTGTTATGGTGATTAATTGCTTACCCTTGCCTTGAGCTTTGAATGCTAATTCATAAACCCATTTAATACCATCATCCTCCAAAAATAGTGTAATACTAACTTCAGTGTCAGAGCGAGCCTGTAGGCATCTTAACTTTGTGATACCACCTCGATCATCGACTGCTTTCTGTAGTCCGCCTCCTGATTTTGCAATATCCTTCATAAAGCGAAAGACATCAAGAAAATTTGATTTACCTACGGCATTTGGACCAATTATATAAGTCCTATCCATAAGATTTACATCTATGTTTCTAAAGTTTTTCCAATTCTTCAACTTTAATCTTGTAATGTTCATTGTGAACCACCGTTAAATAAGAATGTGCCAATCACTTTGTAAACATATTCAATTTCATTCTTCGAGCATTCGAAAGGAGATTTTCCCGCCTCAACTCGAACCCTATCACTTGGTAGAACAGTAATTTCTCTCACGCTTACTTTGTTATCAAAACTGATAATCCATTTCCCATCTTGAATGGATTCAAATTTCTTTTCAGACAAATATAAAACATCTCCATCTGCAATAATGCAGACCTCACCATAATTAGAAGGGAGAAATGCTTTATCAAACAATAGGAAACTTGAGTCAAACAATTCCCCTTTGATGATTTTTTTCTTTGGCAATGCTACTACATCAGTTTGCAGGTTTTCGAATTGAACACCTTCACCTGTTGCTAACCATTGCAAAGAAACCCCCGTCTCTAATGCGCATTGAATGACCCAGTCTGATGGGAATGAGTCCCGCATATAACGGGTGGCGAGAGTGCTTTTTGATACACCTAACTGCTCGCAAAGGGCTTGACGGGTACTGAAGCCATAAGCCTCAACCATCCTTTCTATCGCTCCGCGGCCACCTTTTACCAAATCCATAGATTTCACCATGTGAACTTTTGTGTTGACGATTTCATTTGGTGATCTTATAGTTCGCATGATTTCAAAATGTGAACCATCACTATTCGTCACTGATAAACACTGTTAAACAGGGGATGTTGCATCATGCGACCTAACATTTCAATCACTCTGATCACACCTCACGTCACGATAGAGCGTTACAGCGAACTTACTGGTTTGGCTGAAGATACTATAAATGACATGTTGGCCGATGGGCGTTTGCCCCGTCATCGCCTGCGTAAAGATAAAAAACGCGAAAAAGTCATGATCAACATTGCGCAGTTGACCGTTGATGCTCTCTCAAATTGTGACATTGCTACTGCATAGTTCGATTTTGCGTTAGGGGGAGGGAAACCGCTATGTTTGATTACCAAACGTCTAAACACTCACACTTAAGCAGCGCTTGCCGCCGATTCGCTCAGGCACACAACCTGGCAGAGTTGGCCCCGGCGCTGAATGTCTCGTCGCAGGTGCTACGCAATAAGCTGAACCCGGAGCAGCCGCACGAACTGACGCTTTCCCAGTTGGTGACGCTCACCGCGATCACTGACGATGCGGCAATCCTTGATGGCCTACTGGCGCAACTTAATTGCTTGCCGGCGGTGCCAACCAACGAGGCAAAGCCCAACAGCTTGCCTACTCACACGTTAAGCGCCACTGCGGCGATCGGCGCTATCGCCGGCGAAACCGCATCCAATGCGCCTATGACGCAATCCCGTAAAAACGCCATTCTCGACCGTGCCAACCAGGCAATTCGTGATCTGTCGCTGATCGTCGTGTCGGTAGAAGCGCGTTTCCAATCTACGCCAGTGCTGGCCGCTGCTGTTGATGTGTTCAACACCTGCGCGCCGGCGTTCGGCATGAGCTGAGGTAACTACATGAAAGCTTTTGCGCAATACCTGAAAAGACAATCACCGGCCCCGCAGCTGGCCAGCTTTGGCCACGGTTGGATTGAGCTGCCGAACGGCCAGCGCTGGCAGCCATGCGCCAGCCGAGTGGTGTTTTCAGGGGATTCCGTTGCACCAGGTAAGCAGGCCAAGCGCCGCCCCTGGTGGTTCCGCTTGATGGGTATGAGGGGGTAACGATGGCGGATAACAACTATTGGTTGGCCAAAATCCGCGCCCAGGTTTGCCCCGAACATTCAGAGGCCGCCGACTTTTGGAATGGCCTATCACCAGAGTGGCGCGGCGTAGTGATCCACGCTGCGGCGCTGGAAGGGAGGGAGGAGTTAAAAGCCAGTTTGAGCAATTGCCTTTGGCGCGAGCTGTTCGAGCGGCTACCCCCTCAAGCAATCATGCAGATTCGTGCCGGCATCCAAAAGGCGCGGAATGTGTTTGGTGGGTTTGGATCTCTGCGTGAATCGGACTTTCAGCGGAAGGGAACGCGCCGAAATATGAAGGAGCATCACCCGGTGCGCAAGCAAGTGGAAATGGTGGCAGCGCCGCACATTATCAGGATTTTAGAGCAACAAGAAAGCCTGCAAGGCCAGGCAGAGGAAATGTAAACATGAAAGTGATCGCAGTTGAAAAGCAGGGGCTTATGGACGATTTGGCCGCTTGGGGAGTAGCGCCGAACTATGCCCGCTTTTTCCTGGCCAAATGCCAAGAAGTTGATGGCCTTGTTGCCCTGGAACCGTTTGTTTTCAATGACTCCATGCATTTGACCAGCCCTTACCAGTGGTTTGCCTCCAATGCGGCGTTTTGGTGCCGCGCATACCGTGAAGCTGGCACCGCCGAAGAACAGGCGGAAACCCTGGCATCTATCCGCGCCCTGTTCTATGTGGCGGGGATGTTGGGCCAGGGCAGCATTACCGCGCTGATCCTCCAATGGTGGTCGGCAACCTATGAGCTGCACCGCCTGCCAGCGCCAAACGTTTCCCCTGCTGACTCGCTGATTTTTCGGGATGGCAGCGCGTCACGCTTTATCGATACAACTACCGGCCAGCGCCGACACTAAAACCCATTAATCACAAACGCCCCACGGCTTCCACCTGGTAGCCGGGGGATTCTTTTTGCCCAAATCGGAGAAAACACCATGCCAACTATCGGCCAAGACATTAGCAACCGCGCCGCGCGCGCCTCCATGAAACATGCGCTCGACTTGGCGCGCCGCGAGGCCCAGGCGGATGCCGCCGTGAAGTTTTCCGGTCACTTAGACCGTATGGCCACCGCGATGGCCAACCAAGAGTTATCCGCCGTTGAGATCGTGGAACTGCTGCGCCAGGACGCTGAGAAATGGAAAAACGAGGGGCTCTCATGTGCTGGGTACTGTTGATCGGCGGCTTTTGCGCCGTTTGGGTGTGGATGGGGCGCGCGGCTGACAAAAAGGCGGCGCAGCGTCCTGAAAATCAAAATTACGATTAGGGAAGAGTGTGAGTCTGCATCTACAGCAGGAAAGAAACGGCGATTACCACGCTGCCACCCGTTGGCAGCGTGAGCAATTCGCGCCTGGTGCGCCGGATGATATAAGCATCACCGAGCGCCAATTGTGGCAGCTGGATAAAACCGATCACAAGTGGCGCAGTCAGTACCTGGGCGAAATGCCCGATTACCTGGCGGGCTACTTTGGCCGCCGGTATGAGCAGCTTTTCAAAAAGGGCGAAGACGGCCGACGCCGCGCCAATGCATTTTTGCGCACCACGGTGGGCGAAAATATATTGCCGCGTCTACAGCAAGTTACCCAGCGATACGAAACCCGCTTCCATACAGCGGGTTTTATGCCTTTCCCCTTTAATGACGATCTGGCCCGCTTGCCGACCTTGGGCCGCGATGACCTGCGCAACCTAGCGCACCGCGTGGCCGATTTTCTGGCGGCCAGCTTTTCCGACTATATCGACCGCAAATTTACCGGCCAGGCCACCACGGATAAAGAAATGCGTGCCCGCACCTGGGCCGCCTATCGCAACCTGGCGGGACTGTGCCGACAGGTGGGCACTGAGCCGCCTTACTGGCGGCAGGCAACTGGGCGCGGCATCAAATTGGCGCAAATGGAATCTGGCTTATTGCGGATGATGGCCCCGGAGTGGTGGCGAGCGCGGTTGAAACGTCGTCGCGATCTGATGCGTGAACACCTGGCCATTGCAGTGGGCCAGGTGCAAAAAGCCGCGTCGGCCTATGTCAGCCGTTCAACCCTGAGCGAGTGGATAGAGCAGAAGAAACGCAACCGCGAATTCTTCAATTCGTTTGAGCTGGAAAACGAGGACGGCGATCGGGTGTCGCTGGCCGACATGGTAAACGGCAGCAATGCCAACCCTGCAATTCGGAGGTGTGAACTTATGGTTAGAATGCGCGGTTTTGAAGATCTGGCCGCTGAAATGGGGTGTGTGGGCGAGTTCTACACAATAACGGCCCCGTCAAAGTATCACGCGGTGCATAGCACTGGCGGTTTTGTGTCGCAGTGGAACGGCGCAAGCCCACGGGAAACGCAAAAATACCTGTGTGGCGTTTGGGCGAAAGCCCGCGCGGCGATCGCGCGCGCCGGCATTCACGTTTTCGGTTTCCGCGTGGTGGAGCCGCACCACGATGGCACCCCGCACTGGCACATGCTGTTATTCATGCTGCCGGGCGACGTTGACCAGGTGCGCGATATTCTTTGCTATCACGCCCGCCGGGCGGAGTCCGAGGAGTTACAGACCGCCAAGGCGCTGCAAGCACGTTTCCACGTTGAGCCGATCGACCCGGCAAAGGGGAGCGCTACGGGCTACATCGCCAAATACATTTCCAAAAACATCGACGGTTACGCCCTGGACGGTGAGTCCGACGACGAAACCGGCGAGAACCTGAAAGACATGGCCAAGGCGGTAAGTGCCTGGGCAAGTCGCTGGCGCATCCGCCAGTTTCAGCAGATCGGCGGCGCGCCGGTGACCGTTTGGCGCGAACTGCGCCGCCTGCCTGGCGATGGGCATATCATTCCCGATCAGGATATGGACAACGTGCGTTTTGCCGCCGACGTGGGGAACTGGTCGGCCTATACCGAGTTTCAGGGCGGGCCGCTGGTCGCCCGCAAAGATTTGACCGTACGCCTGGCCTATGAGGTCACCGAGCGCGGCAACGTCTATGCGGAAGACGTGCAGCGCGTCACGGGTGTTTATTCTCCTCGCTTGGGGGAGGAGTCGGCGGTTTGTACGCGATTGGTGAAGTGGGCGATCGTGCCTAAGTTGGCCGAAAGCGAAGCGGAGGCCGGTTTACCTGGCGGCAACGCCGCCCCTTGGAGTTCTGTCAATAACTGTACGCCAGAGGAGTGGCGGCGATTATCGAGGGAGTTACAGCGGCGTGGTTTTGCCGGCGATCAGTATGAGATAGACATACTCACCAGGGGCAGCGCCCTGCGGATATATGGCGACCGGGCGTTAAAAATGCGCAATGGACGACTGGAGGAAATGGCCAGCGATCCGGCGTGTGAGTTGTGGCCAGGCTGGAATGGGTGATGTCTTAATTATTCATTTTGCTAAATATTATGTATACTGTACGAATATACAGTATAAAATTGCTAAACCTAGAATAAGATGGAGGGAGCCGTGAGGGATTTTTTCTTTGAATCACTGGCTATACAGCGCATTGAACTTGTGGCGCGCTTAGTCGCTAACGGTCGTTGCAGCAGCGACGATCGGGAGTTGGCTTTATCATGGATTTCTGAAATGACGACTACACTGGCCGCAGACGTTGACCGGCAGTTACAAAAACGCCCCCAGGACGGAGGCGTTAATTCAGGCGGCGGAGGCGGCACCCTGCAATAAATCGAGCATCATTTGCCGTTGTTGCGGGTTCATACTGTCAACAACGGTTTTCAGCAGCTTATCCCCGGTCTTGGCGCTGGGGCTAAGCGTATGAGAAAAGGTCACATTCATCACAAAAGTGTGGCCACATTCCACGTCAGTGCAAGCGCAATACAGATCGGAAATCTGGCGGTGTTTACGGGCCGTTTTTCTGATAATCGCGTTAGCGCCGCATTCCGTGCATAAGACTTTCATCACGCGCATGTTTCTGACTCCAAAAGTGGCAAACTTCTGGAATTTTAACGTTTTTCTCCTCATAACGCACCCGATTGTGACGGTTCGACGCTGAAATTTAGGTGTAGGTGCGCTGGCACGTCCGGATCGCTATTGATGGCATCCGTAATCATGCGTTGTACGGGGATCACCTCGTCTTTTCGGTAGGTTTCGCGGGCTTTCTCCGGGTCGCCCAGGCCCGCCGTGTTGCCTGGAATAATGCCGGCCAGGCCCGCCGGGAAGCGATGCGCCGCAAGAACGTCCTGGGCGCTGATGTTTTTCACGTTGGCAAACTCATCCTTTGCGCTGATGTCGCCGATCGGAATGAATTTAATCCCCTCCGGGTCACCTTTCGGGATATTCACAAATAGCGTGCTGAAATTGCCGATCCCCTTGCTTTGCTCCAGGCTCTGCACGATTTCATCTTCAACCTCGGTGCTTAAATTGGGGTCGTTGGTGTAGATGATGCCGCCGGTGTGTGCGCCGTTGTGGTAGTAGCGACGGCGAAAGATAGTGGCTTCACTGTTTAGCAGTGCGGAATGGATGCCGCCGATGTAGTCCGGTAGGCCGTAAACCTGTTGCTGCGGATCGTACTGGCGTAAAAAAATCACATCCTCCTCCAGGAACGGCAGCGGCTCCCCCTTTTGCAGAACAACAAAAGAGCCGTCCTTGCGGCGGCGGGTATAGAGCGACGGCAGCGGGGCCAGGGCGCACACGTCGCCCCAGCCGTTGCGCACTTTCGCAATGGCCAGGTCGCCGAAGGTGAAGTAATCAAAAATCCCTCCTTTCAGCGCCTGATGCGTCAGGCCGCCGCCCTGGTAATCCGCCGCCACCATGTTATGGCGCGCGTACAGCACGCCGCCGTGCTGGCCGTTCAGGTTAACCAGCTGCGCCAGCGCCAGGCGGTCAATCGGCAGCGTGTAATGGTCAAAATCATTGTCATACCAGATTTCCCGGTAATCGGTGCCGGTCGTGAGTACCGGCTCCGGCTTGCCCAGGGTGGTGATGCTCATCTTGCGCGCCGGGGTCGTCTCGGCGGCGCGTTGGTGGTTTGCCGCTACACGGCGCTGGCGTTGCTTGTTCTTTTTCATGCGGCCTTACTCGTTTTCCATGTTGATTTGCGTTGGTTCTCAAAGTTGAGCGGTTCGTTATCCACGGCATGGGCGATGGCAAAAAACACGTCCGCGTGTCCCGTTTCCTGGGTGCGATCCGCAACAAAAGTCATGCTGTTGCCTTTGGTCGTACTGGTGCGCCGGATGGCCAGGAAGCTGGCCGGGATCTCTTTCTGCTCGCTGTCCCATTCGATGCGCTGGCTTTCCACCACATCCACCATTTTCAGCACCAGGCGCGTTTTGCTCTCCAGTCCGTAATGGATGGCCACCGCCTGGCGCATGGCGAAGCCCTGCACCATTTCAAACACGCCGCTGCCGATGCCGGTAATGTCGATCCCGATGTGCGTCATGTTGTAGCGCTCAAACAGCGCCTTTATCTGGTTGGCCTGGTGCTTCCAGTTCATCCCCTGCCAATAGAACGTGGCCAGGACGCGGAAGCGCTCACCCTCATAGAGCGGCGGCGCGATGATCACAAAGGTGGACGTGTCGCCGCTGCGCGCGGGGTCGAAGCCGGCCCACACTTCACGATTGCCGAACGGGCGCGCGGCGGTGGGGTCGTGGTCTTGCCAGAGTGACACCTCAACCCCGCAGCGCTCCAGCTCGTTGAAGCGGAAAACGCTGTCGCCGCTGTCCACGAACACGCACATGTAAAGCATGTTGAACGTGTCGCGGTTGTACTTGTTGCGCAGCTTGTCGATGCTGGCCAGGTTAAACCCGCCGGCGATCGCATCTTCCATTGTGATGACGTAGCGCCATTGCTCATCGGGACAAAGCCGCCCGCCGTCGCGCAGCTCCTTGAACGTTGGAAACTCCACCTTTTTGCGCTTGGCGTCGCCGCGCTTCCAATCCTCACCCGTCCAAAACGGGTAAGCCTGGTGTGTCTTACTGCTGGGCGTGGAAAAGTAGGTTGTGCGCCACCGGTCATGCGTGGCCATTGCGCTGGCCACCTCGTTAAGGCGCGCAAAGTTCTGTATCCAAAAATACTCATCCACATACAGGTGGCCGCTGTAGGATTGCGCCGTGTTGGAGTTGGTGGAAAGAAAACGTAGCTCCGCGCCGTTGCTCAAACGGATCGGGTTGCCGGTCAGCGTCACGCCGAAATACTGCTCCGCGATGTTGACGATGTACGAGCGGAACACCTCGGCCTGCGGGCGTGAAGCCGAAAGGAAAATTTGCGGATCGCCGGTCATTACGGCGTTTTCCAATGCCTCAAACGCGAAATACCAGGTTGCGCCGATCTGCCGGCTTTTCAGGATGTTGCGGATTTGCTGGGTGATGTTTAGGCGCAGGTGTTTTTGGTAGCCGAAAAGGTGCTCGTCGGCGAACGCGTCGAAATCCTCCTGAGTCAGCGCGGAAATATCA
Source organism: Serratia sp. CY74737 (assembly GCF_052166775.1). Taxonomy (NCBI): domain Bacteria; kingdom Pseudomonadati; phylum Pseudomonadota; class Gammaproteobacteria; order Enterobacterales; family Yersiniaceae; genus Serratia; species Serratia sp. CY74737. Next base: position 51,002 of record NZ_JBJNOF010000011.1, on the reverse strand, counting down.
TTTTTGCGGTATTTGCGCTTTTTCTTGCCTGTGTCCTGGTCACCGTCGCCGGCAGCGGAATAGTCGCCATTTCCCTGGGAAGCGGCGGCGGCAAGTTTCTCTGCATGTTTGGCTTGCTGAATACGCAGTTTGCAATGGTGCGCGATCAGGCTATCAAGTTCTTTGTGCTCCAGTTCTGTTTTACCGTCGCGGTGGGTTAATACCTGAATGCGGCGGTTGATTGTCTCCTCAATGCTTTCATGGCTGAGCATATCCGCCCAGCTCCATTTTGTAGCCCAATAGTAAATAATTCGCGCATTCGGCAAATTAAGTTCGTTGGCGATCTCTTTAGGCGTCCAATGTTTTAAGTACAGCGAACGCGCAACGCCGATTAGTTCATCTGAATATTTAGCCATGTGCCAATTATGCAGGCTTTATTTTCGGTTAACTTCGGGTGTTGATCGGTATGGTTCGGTTAATAGTGCTTATCCGAATTCATAAGATATTAAGGCCGTGCGGGATGTGAATTAATTGGCGATACTGCATCTGTCGAAACAAACACGAAATTGAAAGTAGGGGTTATGTCAGATTCGCAATTAATGACGAACTGGATTTGTGTTTGCGCCGAAGGTGAGACGGTTGATGGCCGTTATATTAAAAGGCAATGGATAACGGATGCCGCCGAGCTATACGACCCTAATTTGTATACCGCGCTTTTATGGCCGGAACACTCCCGAAATTACGGTAATCGGGGGCGGGTGTTAGAGCTAATGAGCCAGGAAGGTGATGATGGGGTTATGCGGCTTTATGCGAGGCTGTGCCCGAATCTATCACTCATGCAGGCAAATGCAGACGGGCAGCTACTCTTTTGCTCCGCAGAATTCACGCCTGATGGCAATTTTCGTGGAACGGGTAAGAGCTACCTGGAAGGGCTGGGCGTTACCGATGAACCGGCTAGCGTTTACACGGAGCGAATGCGTTTTAGCAAACGCCACAAAAATAAACGGTATGGCGCATTAAAGCCGCTGGCTTTTGATGAGGTCAAAGAAATTAAAGAGGAAGTGAAGATGTCAGGAAATAAAAAGAAAGGCTGGCGTAGCATGTTCTCCATTGAGGAAGAACCGCAGCAGCCAGAAACCCCCGAAGATGGCGATAAATTGCAGGCGCTGGCGGAAGCCTTGGCCGAGATTGAAACGCGCCTTTCTGCGCTGGAAGGTAAAGCCGCAGAAACTGCAACCGCCGTTGAAGAAGTCCAGGAAGATGTGGACACCGTAAAAGAAGTTGTGGATACCCAGGAATTTAAAACCCTGCGCGATAATATCGGCGGTATCGTGAAAAACTTCAGCAAGCTGGACAAACAAATTACCCAATTGCCGAGCCGCAATCCGGGTAAAGGTCGCAAACCGTTTACCTATCTGTAATTCGATTTGCGTTATTCCCTTGGGGAAAGATTAGTGTTTATTCATCCGATGGGTGAGGGGTATCTATGTTTTTAAATCAACGTGCGCGTGAATTACTGCATCAATATAGCGCAGGTTTGGCGGAAGCCTACGGCCAGGAAAATACCGAGCGATATTTTTCTCTGACCGATCCAAAAGAGACTCAATTACGCGCCGCGCTGCTGGAGTCCGTGGATTTCCTGTCCATGATCACCGTTGCCGATGTTGACCAGCTTTCCGGTCAGGTGGTGAACGTGGGCAATCCGGGCATCTTCACCGGGCGTAAAGAGGGCGGCCGCTTTATCCGTAATACCGGCATCGATGGCCTGGAATACAAGCTCTCGGAAACCGACTCCGGCGCGGCGCTGACCTGGGCCATGTTGTCCGTTTGGGCGAACGCCGGCGACGAAAACGAATTTTTCCAGCGTATGCAGGAATTCACCAACCAATCCTTTGCCCTGGATATGTTGCGCATTGGCTTTAACGGCACATCCGTGGCCAAAACGACCAACCCGAAGGACAACCCGAACGGCGAGGACGTCAATATCGGCTGGCAACAGTTCGTTAAGAACTTTGACGAAAACCAGATCATCACCGATGCGGTGAGCCTGGGGGCCGGCGGTGATTATGTGTCGCTGGACGCGATGGCGTCTGACCTTATCAACAGCAAGATCCCGGCGCAGTTCCGCAACGACCCGCGTTTAACCGTGCTGGTTGGTGCTGACCTGGTGGCAGCGGAGCAACATCGTTTGTACCAGGCCGCCGACCGCCCAACGGAAAAAATCGCGGCCCAAATGCTGGGAACGTCCATCGCTGGCCGTCCGGCGATCGTGCCGCCGTTTATGCCGGGCAAGCGCATGGTGGTGACGCCGCTGAGCAACCTTCACATCTACACCCAGCGCGGCACCCGCCAGCGCAAGGCGGAGTTTGTGGAAGATCGTAAGCAGTACGAGAACAAGTATCTGCGCAATGAAGGTTACGCCGTGGAATACCCGGAAATGTACGCCGCCTTTGATGAATCCGCCGTGACCATTGGCAAGGTGGAAGCGCCGAAAGGGGAGTAAGCGCAATGTCACTTTCCCCCGCGCAGCGCCACACGGCCAGGGTTCAGGCCGAGCGCAAACTTGAACGCCAGCAGGCGCTGGCAGGTTGGGACAGTCTGCACCTCCAGGTGCAGGCAATGGAGCGGGATATTCGCCGGCTGCGTGAGCTGCCGCGCACCGCTGACCGCATCGCCATGAAACGCGATGAGCTGTTGCCGCGCTGGCTGCCGACCGTGGAAACCTATCTGGCGGAGGGCGAGGTTTACGCCAACCCCATTTTTGCCTGGTGCGTGATCTGGCTGTTTGACGTGGGGGATTTTGATAAGGCGTTGGATTGGGCCGACCTGGCGATCGCCCAGCGGCAGCAGACGCCGGACAGGCTAAAACGCAGCTTTGCCGCGTTTGTGGCGGATACGGTGTTGACCTGGGCAGAGGAGGAGGCCAGCCGGGGCGAAAGCCTGGAGCCGTACTTCTCCCGCACCTTTGCCAATGTGCGGGACAACTGGCGGCTGCATGAGGAGATCAGCGCCAAGTGGTTCAAGTTTGCCGGGCTGATGCTGTTGCGTGATGACAACGGCCAGCCGCTGGCCAGCGCCGTGGAGGATGTGGCGACGCTGAAGCAGGCGGATGCATTGTTGGCCCAGGCGCAGGCATTTAACCCCAGAGGGGCCGGCGTTAAGACGCAGCGGCAGCGAATTGCGGCCAGGCTGCGGGCGCTGGAAAAAGAATAAAAGACTACCGCAAGCCAAAGCGGGCGCGGTGGAGGCAAGGCACTTCGGTGCGATGTGCTATGGAAACCGGTCTGCCCGCTTTTTTTCGGAGTAGCAACGATGTTTAACGGCAAGGCGACGGATTACCAGGATGAGACGCTTACCAACAACGGGTTTTGGCCAGATTTGAGCCTGGCGGCGTTCCAGAAGCGGCGCAACATTCCGCCTGATATTGACGCGGAAACCCTGGGGGCGGCCCTGGTGGCCAGCGTGGCCGAGATTAATTTAGACCTGGAAAAGCTGGCGGCCCAGCACCAGGCGAAGGGATACACCACGGCCAAGGATGTGCCAGGCGTGGCGATCGGTGAGAAAAGCGCGCTGATCGCGCAGTACGAAAAAGCCGTTTTTGCCAGGGCAAAAGCGGATTTGCTGGGCGAATACTCGACGCAATTTAGCCGGGCGCCGAACGCCGGCCAGGAAAACCCAGAAACCCGCAGCCGGCTGTTAGCGGAAGCCGCCACGGTGCTGCGCAACATGAAGGGGGCGCGGCGATCGTCGGCGCGGCTGGTATGAGCAAGTTAGAGACGCTAACCGCGTTCCTCCAGGCCAATTTGCCGGCGCGCGTGGCCAACCTGGAATTTAACAGCGACATGGAAGAAGTGAGCTTTATCAACGCGCAGAAGGATTTGGGGCTGAACCAATACCAAATGGCGGTGATGGAGTACGAGGCGGTTTTGTCCTGGGGGCGCTTCCCGTATCGCCAATTTGACCCGCGCAACCTGTGCGCGCTGTTGCTGGCCTGGCTGATTGAGAACGCCGACCAAGGGCTAATTGAACAGGGGTTCGAACCGACTTTGCCGGAGCTGGCGATCGTGGTCACGGACGATAAAACCGCGTTGGTGGAAATCGCGCTCAAGATGGCGGAGCCGCTCACGCTGACCCAGGACGAAGAAGGGCTAATCCCTTTCGACGGCAAGCGATGGCGATTGGCCGATCCGGAAATTTGGTGGGCCCTGGAAGGGCGGATTTATGGCGTAGATAGCACCGGCGCGCCGATCGGTGAAACACCGTGATTATCAACGGCGAGTTGAGCCGCCCGCAGCTGCGGGCGCTGCGCAAGGAGTTGGCCAAGCTGGAAATGCCCCAGGCCAAACGCCAGCGTCTGCTATGGCGCATGGCCAAATACGGGGTGATAGCCGCGGCTAAGCGCAACGTGCGCAACCAGCAGCAACCGGACGGCACGCCCTGGGAAGGGAGGAATACCCGGCGACGCGGCAAGATGCTGCGCAACATGCCCAATTTGCTGCATATCCGCGACATGCCAGAGCGGGAGGCCGTAAGGCTTTACCTCCAGGGCGGTGGATACCGCAACGGCAATAAGGCCGTGCCGGCGGGCGTGGTGGGGTTTTCGCAATCGGCAGGTATGCGGGTTTCCATCAAGCGGGAACAGGTGGCCGGCAGGAAAGCCGACACCGAGCGGCAAGCCACGCTGCGCCAGGCTAAGAAGCTGCGCCAGCTGGGTTATCAGGTGAGGCGCGGGAAGCGCTGGCGAAAGCCGCCGCTCAAGGAAATTGTGGGAAATATGTCATTCGCGCAGGCCGGCTTGCTGATCCGCAGGTTGAGCGGCAAGGCGGCCAAAACGGCCTGGACGGTCGATTTACCGTCCCGCCCGTTCCTGGGCATGAGTGACGCGGATTTTAACAAAGCGTTGGCGCGTCAACTCCAGGCAATAGGGTTTGGCTGGAATGTGAAAGCGCAAGACATTAAGGGGAAACAATGAGTTGGCCAACGATTCAGGTTAACCAGGTAAACCGGCACCAGGGCGAAACCAAAGAGATCGAGCGGGTATTGCTGTTTGTCGGGGCCGGTAAAACCAATATCGGCAAAACGCTGCCGGTGAACACGCAAACCGATCTGGATGTGCTGTTGGGCGTGGGGGATTCGGTGCTGAAAAGCAACCTTCAGGCCGCCAAGTTGAACGCCGGACAAAACTGGTTCGCGTATGTGCATGTGCTGGCGGAAGCAGACGCCGCCAAGAACTGGCCGGCGGCGGTACTGGCCGCGCAGCGAGTGGCGAGTGTGGAGGGCATCGTTAACCTGGTGCCGGCAACGCTCGATGTAGTGAAGCAGGCGCAGAGCCTGCGGGCGGAGATTATCGCCAAGTCTGGCCGCTGGCAGTGGTTCATTCTGTCGGTGGAATCGCTGCAAAAGGGCGAAGGTTGGGCCGAGTATGTGGGCCGCATCAACGATCTGCAAAAAGGCGTTGCCGAGCCGGCGATCCAGTTGGTGCCGCGTCTGTGGGGCAATGAGCCGGGGGTTTTGGCGGGCCGCCTGTGTAACCGCGCTGTGACGATCGCCGATAGCCCGGCCCGTGTGGCTACCGGGGCGCTGGTCGAAATGGGCAGCACGTCCACACCGGTGGACGGTTCCGGGGAAGTGTTGGAGCTGGCGACGCTCCAGGCGCTGGAGGCAAACCGCTTTAGCGTGCCGATGTGGTATCCCGATTACGACGGCCTTTACTGGTCTGACGGGCGCACCCTGGATGTGGAGGGCGGCGATTTCCAGGCGATTGAAAGCCTGCGCGTAGTGGATAAGGCGGCGCGCCGTGTGCGACTGCTGGCAATTCCCAAGATTGCCGATCGTTCACTGAACAGCACACCAACCAGCATTGCGGCGCACCAACAGTATTTTGCCAAGACGCTGCGAGAAATGGCGCGCAGTACGCAGATTAACGGCGTGACGTTCCCCGGCGAAGTCAAAGCGCCGCTGGAAGGGGATGTGCAAATTACCTGGCGCACCTCCACCAAGGTGGAAATTTACCTGGTGATCCGTACCTACGAATGCCCGAAAGGCATCACGGTAAGTCTGATGTTGGATAACTCGCTGGAGGGCGCGGCATGACAAAACGAATTTCTGGCCAGTCGGTTGATTTCAATATGGACGGTGATTTAGTCCATGCGGAAAAAGTGAGCCTGAGCATTACCGACAACACCGCCGCAGCCCAAACGGGCGGCGTGCCCGATGGCTGGGTTTCCGGCGACGTGGCCGCCGAGGGGGAAATGGAGCTAAGCACCAAATCCCTGGCGCAGGTGACCGCCAAGGCGCGGGCCGCCGGCAGCTGGCGCGGCATCCCGCCGATTGATCTGATGTGGTACGCCAAGGCCGGCGGGGAGGAGCTGAAAGTGGAGGCGTTCGGCTGCAAGCTGATTTTGAGTGACATTCTGGACGTTGATCCGAAGGGCGGCAGCATTATGACGCACAAGATTAAGTTTGTGGTGACGGACGCGGATTTTGTGCGCCTGGGCGGCATTCCTTACCTGGAAGCGGAAGTGACGCAGAACCTGATCGGGTAAGGGTGACAGATGCAAGAGCATGAAAAAACGTTCTGGAGCCTGCTGTTATTGGGCGTGCTGATTGCTATCGGCAAGGTGTTAAGTAGCGATGAGCCGATCACCCCGCGATTGTTTATCGGTCGGGTGATCCTGGGAACGGGCACGGCAATGGTGGCAGGCGCGGCGCTGATTTGGGTGCCAGGTCTGCCCACCCTCGGGGTGGTGGGGGTAGGGGCGGCCCTGGGCATCGCCGGCCACCAGGCCGTTGAGCTGTGGCTTAAACGTAAGGGCAGCAATCTGTTAGCGGGGAAGATGAAAGATGACGTTAAGTGAAAAGCAGCAGCTGTTTACCGCCTTGATCGGCCAGCTGATCACCTGGGCCGGCGATCATGGCTACCGGCTGACGTTCGGCGAAGCCTACCGCACGCCTGAGCAGGCCGCGCGCAATGCCAAGACCGGCGCAGGCATCGCCAATAGCCTGCACACGCAGCGCCTGGCGGTGGATTTCAACCTGTTTATTAACGGCGTGTACCAGACCCAAACCGAGGCATATACACCGCTCGGCGAATATTGGGAAAGCCTGGGCGGTGCCTGGGGTGGCCGCTTCAAAGACCGCCCGGACGGCAACCATTTTAGCCTGGCGCACGATGGGCGGCGCTGATGGCCAAGGGGGCATGGTTGGGCCTGCTGGCCCTGGTGGCCAGCTTTGCCGGCGGCTGGCAGGCCAATGGCTGGCATCGGGATAGCCTGGAGTTGGCCGTAGACCGGGCCGCGCAGCGTGCCGGGGAGGAATCCCGCCAGGCATCGGAGAACGTGGCCAGCCGTTCGGCCCGGCAGTTGGAAAGCAAGCTGGAGGCGTTGCGCGATGCTCAACCGAAAGAGATCCGCACCGAAGTGGTTAAGCCGGTATTTACCCGCGTTTGTGTGTCTGATGAGCTTGTCAGGATGTACAACGAGGCCGCAGATAAAGCCGAACGTGCCATTTCAGGAAAGTTTGCTCGTTAAATGCCCGGAGCAATTACCCAGGATAAACGGGGTAACCGGTAAAGACGTTAGCGAGCCGTTATTAACCTATTTAGATATTTATCCGCTGTGCGCCGCGCGGCATAACCAATTAGTAGACGAAATAAATCAACGTAAGGAATTACAGCAATGAGCAAAGCAGAAAATAAAATCACTTTGACTATCCAGGGAAAAGACGTGGCTTTTGAGCCAAACACCACGGCCTATAACAGCCTGATTAACGATATGGCAATGGATAATAAAGTCGCCCCGCATGTGACCTATTTGCGCCGTATCGTTTCGGCGGAAAGTAAAACCGATCTGGATGAGCTGCTTAAACTGCCTGGCGCTGCATTGCAAATCGCGGAAGCGGTAAACGCGAAATATGCGCCGAAACTGGAAATTGAAGTAAAAAACTAACCAACCGGCTGCGGGCTATTGATAACAATTTCATTGAGCAAGCGCTAACGCTGCGGCGTTATTACTTGCCGGCTGAAAATGATAGTTCTGAGAACTTAGCCCGCGCCATTTGGCTGGATAACCGGCATTGGGAAAATATGCGCGTGGCCACCGCAAACGGCATTTCTTTGGCATTTAAAGGCGAATAATGAAACAGCTAGATTTTACCCTGAGCCTGATCGACAAACTGACGCGGCCCCTGAAACAGGCCCAGGCATCGGTTACCGGTTTCGCGGAAAAATCGCAAGCGGCCTTTGGCAAGATTGCCGTGGGTGGAGCCGGGTTGGTCGGCGTTGGGTTGTCGATTAAGGGCGCGTTAGGCCCAGCTATCGAGATCACCGACGCGCTGAACGCGGCGGCCACGAAAGGGATTGATGACAGCACCTTGCAGAAGGTGGCGGGCGATGCGCTGGCCTTTGCCGCCAAATATGGCAAGTCGTCGGTGGACTTTATCACGTCTACCGAAGCGATCCGCAGCCAGGTGGGATTGCTGACCAACCAGGAGTTGCCGGCGTTTGCCGTGGCGACCAATACCCTGGCAGCGGCCACGAAAGCCAGCGGCGCAGAGGCGGCGGAGTACATGGGCAGCATGTACAACAAATTCAGCAGCTACGCCGAGAAGATGGGCCGCGTGAACTTCGCCGAGCAACTCGCCGGCAAAACGGCCTACATGGTCAAAGCCTTTGGCACCAACATGGGGGCGATCTCTGACCTGATGGAGGGCGCCAGGGGCGTGGGGGCAAACTATGGCGTCGGCATTGATGAGCAGTTAGCCGTGATGGGGCAACTTGAGCGCACGTTAGGATCGGAAGCGAGCAGCGTTTACGAGTCGTTTTACCAAACGGCCCAGGACGGGGCCAAAAAGCTGGGGATGAGCTTTGTTAACGCGGCGGGCGGCATGGTCAGCTTGCCGGAAATGCTGGAGAAATTACAGGCGCGCTACGGCAAGAGCATCGAGGGGAACCTCAAGGCGCAAGCCGCGCTGGATGATGCTTTTGGCGATTCGTCGGTACTGATTAAACAGCTTTACGGCAATGTGGATTTGCTGAAACGGCACATTACCGAGCTGGGCAGCAATGACGGGATGAAGCGCGCCACGGAAATGGCGGAGCGCATGGCCAACCCGTGGGAACGGCTTACCGCGATCTGGTATTCCATCCGGGCGGCGATGGGGTTAACGCTGTTGCCGGTGCTCTATCCGATGATTAACAAAATGGCGGACGCGGGGCAAACCCTGGTGCGCTGGTTGAAGCTGTTCCCCAACCTGGCGCGGGCCATTGGCCTGGCGGTTCTGGCGTTCCTGAGCCTGGCGGCGGCGGGGGCGATAGCTAACCTGGCGATCGGCGTCCACATGTTCCTGATGCTGGGGTTACGCAACCTGCTGGGGCCGGTGGCCAAATTGCTGGGCCTCAATCGCCTGGCCATGCTGGCCGGTGGCGCGGCCACGGCGGTGTTTAACCGTGGCCTGGTGATGCTGCGCGCGGGCCTGCTGGCGGCGTCGATTGCCGCCCGCACCGGTGCGGTGTCGTTCCTGCTGATGAGCTGGCCGATCGCGCTGTTGGTGGCCGCTATCGGTGCCGTGGTGGCGGCGGTGTGGATGTTCTGGAAGCCGATTAAGGCGTTTGTGTCCGGGTTTATTGCCGGCTTTAAAGAGGCCGCCGGCGCGCTGTCACCCTTTGCCGGCGCGTTTGACCTGGTGAAGCGGGCGGCGGCTGGGGTATGGGACGCGATTAAGACGCTGTTTGGCTGGTTCGTTAACCTGCTAACCCCTGTCCAGAGCACGGCGGCGGAGCTGCAAGCCGTTACCACTGCCGGCCAGCTGTGTGGCCAGATCGTTGCCGGCGCGATCGGCTTGTTGCTGTCGCCGATTGAGCTGGTGATCAAGACTGTCGGCCACTTGTTCGATGCATTCGGCATCGTTAAGCAAGGCTGGCTGGACGTGGTGGCCGCGTTTGATCCGTCCTCGCCGATTGAATCATTTATGACGATTGGTCGTGTGGTATCGGGCGTATTTACCAAGCTGTGGGGCGTGTTCCGGTCTGCGTTTGCCGACACCTACAACTGGATCATCGACAAAATCAACATGCTGCCGGGCGTCAGTATTGACCCCATGCATGTGGATGTGGTGCCGACGGTGACCGAACCCCAGGGAATGGTAAACGTGCCGCCGGTGACGGTGCCGGCTATTGATGCGGGCGCGTTGCCCACGGGCCTGGCCACGTTGGAGGGTAGCAGCGCATTGCCGGCAGCGGCCCAGGCTGCGGCAGTGGCCCCGGTGGCGGTGCCACAACCTGCGCCGGCGCTGATGCCGGCGGCGGGGGTGCGCAAAACGCTGATTGAGGATGTGCGCGATCCTATCGTGGTGCCCAAAGCGATGCAGGGGACGGCGGCGACGCCCGCGCCGGCGGTGCCGGTGGTGAAGGTGCCGCAGCCCCCGGCGCAACAGGTGCAGGTGCTGGCCCAGGTGCAGACCGAGAAAAGCACGCCGCCACCGCCCGCGCCGGATAAGTTGCTAAGCGGCGGCAGGTTAAAAGGAATTGGCCCCGGTGGGATTAATAAGGAAATTAACAATAATTCCCGAACCATTACCGACAACCGCAAAAATATTGAGAACGTCCATATTAACGTTAAGCAGGGTATGACGCCCGAGCAGCTAATGGAATGGCAGGAATTAAGTTAATGAGTGAACCCCTTTATATTGACCTGCTAATTGAAAATGGCGATTTATCGCTAAATACAGGCCGGGAGCCGGTGTTATGTCATAACCGGGTAAGCATTGGGCAAGATTGTGTCCATGCCATTTTAGAAAGTGGATTGGTCACGCAATTAGTGGCGGAAAGAAGCCCAACGCTTCGCGCTGACGTCATTATGCAAATGGTGTTGTTGCTGGAAGATGATACGCGAATTATTCCGGGCACGGTCGTGATTAGCGAGGAAACGTTAAAACGGCTTTGGGTGACCGCAGAAACTTATGATTTCGGCAAAGTGGAGGCCAGCGTTAATTATGACAATGAAACCGCAGGTTGATTACGAGAAAGCCTTAACAGAAAGCGGAATGCCCATTACCACGGAGCAAGTTAATTCCAAATTTAACGAGCTGGTGACCGCCGAAGGGTTAATTACCAATACGTCCAAAATGTCGCCGTTTTGGCGACTTATCCAGGCGATTATTACCGCCCCGGTGATGTGGTTAAAGGATGTTCTGGTGTCGGTCGTCATGGCCAACATGTATTTGGCCACCGCCGGCGGCACCTGGCTGGAAATGTTCGCCTGGGGCGTCAACGTGAAGCGCAAGCCGGCGACGGCAGCCGAGGGCGTTTTTCGGTTCGACAAGGAAAACGCCAGTGTCATGGTCACGATCCCCGCCGGCACGGTGGTGCAAACCGAGCGGCTTAACGGCCATGTTTACAGCGTGGCGGTGGTGAAGGAAACCACGCTGGCCGCCGGCACCGCCGGCGGGCTGGTGCCGGTGAAAGCGACCGAGCCAGGCGGCGCGCATAACCTGGCCCCCGGTTACTACCGGATTTTACCCCAGGCGGTGCCGGGCATTGTGCGGGTGGAAAACGAGGAGGGCTGGTTACTGGCCCCCGGCGCTGACCAGGAATCCGACGACGATTTACGGGACAGGGCGCGCAACCAATACAACCTGGCGGGCAACTATCACACGGATGCGGTTTACCGCAGCATGATCGCCAGTGTCGCCGGGCTGAGTATCGACCGAATTTTTTTCCAGCACGACGCCCCGCGCGGGCCAGGAACGGCAAATGCCTATCTGCTGCTGGATTCCGGCGTTGCCTCGCAGCCGTTTATTAACGCGGTCAATGATTACATCACGAACAAGGGGAACCACGGCCACGGCGATGATATGCAGTGTTTCGCCATGCCGGAAACCCAACACAACCTGGCCGTGACGCTGTTTGTGGAGAACAAAGCCAACTTTACGGCGGATGCGCTGGCCGCGCTGACGCGAAACAGCGAAACCCTGATCCGCTGCGCGTTCCGGCAAAACGCCGAGTACGACGTAAAGAAAACCTGGCCTTATGCGCGCTTCTCGTTTTCGAACCTGGCCAGGGAGTTACACCGCGCTTTTCCCGAGCTGGAGTCTATCGCGTTTTCCCTGGGCGATATTGTTAGCGAGCTGAACGTGCCGCGTTTGAAAACCTTGAAACTGGAGGTTGCCGATGCCTGATTTTAAAGAACGCCTGGCGGGGATGCTGTTGCCGTCCTGGATGAATCGCGGGGAGCCGGCCAAGCTGCTGCGCGCCTGCCGCAATTTCTGGTTGTGGGTGTATGGCTGGCTGACCTGGCCGCTGAAACAGCTGGATGCGGCCACCTGTGCGGTGCCGTTGCTCCAGGTGCTGGCGTACCAGCGCGATATTACCCGCTTCAACGGGGAGCCGCTGGAGCTGTTCCGCAAGCGCGTGCAGTACGCTTTTATCAACGCCCGCGATGCGGGATCGGTGGCCGGCTTTATCGCCATTTTTGAGCGCCTGGGCGTGGGCTATGTGGAAATCCTGGAGCGCCAGCCGGGCATAGATTGGGACGTGATCAGCGTCCGTGTGACCGATGGCCAGGTGGCCAGTAATCCCGATCTGCTGATGCAGGTTATCCGGCAGTATGGCCGCACCTGTCGCCGCTATCGATTTGAAGTGATTAACAATTCTGTCCTGCAATTACGCGCTGGCTGGGCGGGATGTGAATACGTGACTTACAGCGCCGCCAGCGCGGTGGCCAGTATCAATAACCAACATTCCGCCACCGTGGCGAGCGCAACACTGAAAGGATAATCAACATGTCACAAACCGCGATCACCTTTGCCTTTGAGCAATGGAAAGCAAAAGAAGCCGTGAACGGTTCCCGCGTGGTGCTGGATGAGTTCGTTTTCGCCAACGTGCCGGGCCTCGATGCCGGCAAGCCGATTGACCGCAAAGAGGGGATGCCGCCGGCGGGCCAGATTGTGCACCGCCAGGCAGTGAACAAAACCGGCGTCGTGAACAACAACGCCGTGGTGTATTCGGTCACCCTGGGCACCGAGGTGGGCGATTTTGACTTCAACTGGATCGGCCTGGTGAACAAGGCCAGCAACACGGTAGCGATGATTGTTCATGCGCCGACGCAACGCAAGGTGGCCAACCATGCCGGCCAGCAGGGCAACGCGATCACCCGCTCCTTTGTGATGGAGTATGACGGCGCGGCCAGCGAGACGGCGATCACCACGCCGGCGGAAACCTGGCAGATCGACTTTACCGCGCGCCTGGGCGGTATCGATGAGATGCAGCGCCTGATTAACCGCGATCACTACGGTGCCGGCGCGTTCTTTGGCAATGGGTTCCTGGTGGCCAAGGCCGGCGCGCAGTATTTCGTGAATGCGGGCACCGGCTATGTGGGCGGGCTGCGCGCGGTGCTGGCGGCCAACCAAAACATTACCGTGACGGCCAAGCCTATCAAGGTGTGGGCCGATGTGAGTTTACAGGGCAACGTGGTAAGCCAGTGGGCGGCGGCGGTGAAATTCACCGTTGCGGCGACCGCAGCGGATTACACGGATAACGCCGGCTTTAAGCACTATGTGTTTGCGGTGGCCAGTATTGACACCGCCGGCAACATTACCGACCTGCGCCCGCAAGGTTCCCTGTCCGACCAGGCCGGCAATGATGCCTACTTGCGCAAGGATGATAACTTGGCCTCCCTCAAGGATAAGGCGAAAAGCCGGGGGAGTTTGGGCCTGGGCACCGCCGCCACGCGCAACGTGGGCGTGGAAGATGGCAATGTGATGGAGGTCGGGGCGTTTGGCCTGGGCATGGGTGCCCGGCATCGTGATGATGCTTACTGTAACCAGGGCGAAATCTACCGGTTAAACAACACCTCGAAAAATGCCCCCGGCAATCAGGTTTATGGCGTCTTAAGTCTGCCGTGCGACGGTGGCCCGTCAGGGGGGTATCTGGCGGTGCAGAATAACGCTGATGCTTTTATCGGTCGGTCGAATATTCCTGATAACGGGGTGACCTGGTTCCAGGTTTACACCACGCGATTTAAGCCGAAAGCGCAAGACGTAGACGCGGTATCGGCCACGATGGGCGGCGAGTTCAAGAAGGAAATCCAGGCATCCGGCGGCGTGACGGTGGCAAATAGCTGGAGTTCTAAGCCGGGCGGGCTTTTCCCAGGGAACGGGGATGGGGCCAGCTATGAAACCTGCAATGTGGATGTGAAAAGTTGGTATGGCCTGGGCTTTTTCAACACCTGCAAAGGGGAAGGGATCCAGGGGCGCACGGCGTTTTTGAACGTGCGCACCGGGTCATTCTCGGCCAAGGGGCGGATCACTGGCGCATCTGTGTGGGATGGTAACGCCCGCGTTTACTCGCCGGCGAATAAGCCCACGGCGGCGGATGTGGGTGCGCTGACTGATGCCCAGGCGGCGCAGAAATATGCCCTGCGCTCTATCCGCGTGAACGGTAAGCCGCTGACCGGTGACGTTAACTTGTTGGCGTCGGATGTGAACGCCTGGAACAAGACCGAGGCAGACGGGCGTTTTGTTAAACAGGCCGGCGACACCATGATCGGGCCGCTGACGGTGCCGCGCATTGTATTTCCTGATGGGGCTACGGGGAACGCGGATAGCGATGTGAACCGCCCCAACGGATTTACCGTTGAATCGTTGGCGGAGGTCACCCATAAGGGGTATCCGGTGCCGGGTGGCATGGGGGTTTTGTTTACCGGTAAGGCAAACGAGTTTCGCAACGTGCAATTTTTGGTGGGGTCGGGTGACCGCTCTTTCTACCTGCGATCCATGCGGAAAGATAGCCCTGGCTCTACTGAGTGGGCGCGGGTGTACACCACGGACTACAAACCGACAATTAGCGATGTGAAGGCCGCCGACCACAGCAATAACTTTGCTGCGCGGATGGGGGTTGCCCGTGTGCTTACCGGGGCAGAAAAACCGACGTCTCCAGGCGTATGGAGCGTGGAAAATAGCTCTTGGACGCCTGTTGCGTGGGGAACGCTGTATGTGACTACCAACGGCACCAATTTAAGCACGGCCTCCGGTAACGGGAAATTTATCCACTATCTGTTTATCGCCCACGGCACCGCGAACAAGTTCTATGTTGCAACGGATGTGAACGGCGGATTCACCGGCTGGGAAAGCTATCTAACCAGGAAAGGCGGCCAGCTTTCGGGAACGTTGACGAGCAGTGCCGAAATTACGGCGAAATATCTGTCAACGCCAACGGGCGCACCTCCAGAAGGGAGCGGCGCGTTTTCCTCGCAACTCGACACCAAAGCCCCTTTCTATCAGGAAAATTACAATTGGGATGTTGTCGAGGGTGGCCGCTATGTCCCGTTGGTCAAAGGCAAAAGCACCCGAAAAGGGCAGGGTTACCCAACAGCTGTAAGTTTTGGCTATCTGATGGATGGGGCAGGCAGCTTTGCTAAGCCCTGCATTCATGTGCGGGGGGATAATAACGCAGAGGCTATCTGGCGGTTTGATCCGAACACTAAGCAGTTTGTTGCCCCCGGTAATCTGGTTGCCGGCGGCGCGGTGTATCAGAACGACGGCAATATTAACGGCTCTATCTGGGGCGGTTATCTCAGCAACTGGCTAAGCAACCAGATTAACGGTCGCGTTGATTGGGGGTCATACAATCGTGATGTTGGGGCCAGGGCAACTATTGACTATGTAAACAGCCGTTCAGCTGTTGCCGGCGGCCGCAATGCCTGGTGGTACAAGGACGAGGTGACGGGGTTCATTATCCAAGGCGGGGTGGTTAACCGAGTGGACTATGTAAACCGTGTCGGTTTCCCACGCGCTTATGCGCGGGAGTGCTTCGGTGTGCAACTGACGTTGGCCAGTTCCAACGGGAATTGGTTCGGCGATAGCCGGGTCAATATCCAGGCGCGGGATCTGGATAACAACGGGTTTAATGCAATGATGGATGGTCAAGAACAGGTCGTGTTTTGGCAATCGGTGGGGGTGTAACGATGAGCTATGGATTTAGCGCAACGACCAAGGCTTTCTATGTTTACGAAGATAAAGAAAGCTATGAGGCAAACGGTAATTGGCCGGAGGATGTAAAGCCCGTTAGCGATCAGGTGTGGGAAAAATATTGTATGCAAGGCCCGGAAGGAAAAGAGCGCGGCGCAAATAAGCGCGGCTTGCCGTGCTGGGTTGATATTCCCGCTCCAGCCAAGGAAACGCAGACCGCCGCAGCCACCTGGCAAAAAGGGCTGCTACTGGAAAAGGCAGGCAAGGCGATCGCCCCCTTACAGGATGCGGATGATTTGGGGATTGCGTCAGAAGCAGAGAAAGCGGCGTTGCTGACCTGGAAGAAATATCGGGTTTTGCTCAATCGCATCGAGGTGGAACACGCGGACAAAATCACCTGGCCGGAGGTGCCGAGTGTGGCGTAAGGCTGTTTTGCGGATGCCTGGTGATATGCAGGCGCTGACGTGCTCGATGGTGCCGGCGCATCCGTGGGTTTATGGCGTAGGGCGGCAAGAGGCATCTGGTTGTTACCTCAGCCCGACCAACGCCGTGGATTACCTGGCGGGCAAGTTGGCCGGCCAGGGGGCCGAAATCACCGCCACCGTGTTTATGATCTGCGCCAACTCACACGCCGAGTTTATGCCGTTGGTGGCGTCGCTGTCGGGGGTGCTGCCGCTGCCGGCGTTAAACCAGGTGCAGCGCATGGCACAGACGGCGGCCACGCAGGCCGTTACCCGGATGCAACTGCCTGGGAAGATGGGCGGCGGCTTGCCGGCGGCGGCGGTGCTTTCGACCAGTGCGCAGCGCCTGGCGCTGAATGCGCAGCGTATCGCAGAAGCCAAGGCGGGCGCGGCGCTTGGGGCGAGTATTGGCGGCTTGCAGTCGGCTTTGGCCGGCTTTGCCGAGGCTCGCCAATCCGCCCTGGCGATGGTGAGCGAGGCCATGACGGCGTTACAGGGAAAAAGCGCGCCGGCGTGGGTGTTCACGGCGAAGGGGGCCGCCGCCAGCGTTGGCGCGGCGATGAAAAAGGATGTTCCCCACCAGGATGCGGTTTTTACCCTGGCGGTGTTGTTCGTAGGCAAGGATTTAGGACAGTTGGAGGCGATGATCCATGACGATAGTCACGCTGGCGCTTAATGGTGAAGCAATCCCGCTTAAAGGGATCATGGTGACGCCGATGATGCAGTTTCAGGATAAAGACCAATCCGGGCAGACCTCGAGCACGGCGAACGCCGAACAGGGCATCAAGCCCAAGGAATTGCGCATTTCCGGCATGATTCCGTTTAGCGAAGCCAAGGTGTTAACGCGTCTGTTTGCCCTGGCGGAGGCCACGGAGGGCGGCAAGTTGAAACGCTACCGTGTGGCCAACCATACCGCCCAGGCCATTAACTTTAGGCTGGCGACGTTCACCGGTTCGATTGACGCGCCGAAACAGGACGGCAAGCAAGCCTGGCTGGTGACGTTCACGATGCGCGAACATTTGAGCGTACCGGAAAAGAAAGACGCGCGGGAGGGCAGCAAAACTGCCGCCAAGAAACAGACGCCAGGCGCGAATGGCCAGGTAAACGGGAAGGGCGCAGCGGCAGAGGACGAACAGAAATTGAGTTGGTTTGAGCGCCGCGTTTTGAAGCCGGCGGATGATGCGTTGGCCGGCGTGGTGGGGGGCGAATGAAACCGATTAAGCGTCTGATGTTGTCCGGGGATGCGGTGCCGCTGGTTGATCTTAACCTGGTGCTGGAGTTGAACGGCTGCGGGCGCGGGTTTATCACCGCGCAGACCGAAACGGACTACACCGGCAAGCTGGTGCGCCTGGATGCCGGCTATACGGATAGCCTTTTGCGTTGGTTCACCGGGTATGTGGAGCGCGCGCAGCCGGCAGAGAACGGTTTTCAGCGGTTGTTTGTGCGAGAGCTGGCCGGCGTGTTTGAAAGGTTGTGGCCGTGTTCGTTCCAACACCCGACGCTGCGCCAGGTGGCCAGCTGGCTGGAGGAAAACAGCGGAATAACGATCGCGCTGCCGGCGCAGGCGGATTACCTGGACAAGCCGATCCCCCACTTCACCCATAGCGGGACGGGTTATCAGCTGTTGGCCAACCTGGGGGCCGCGTTTGGCGTGCCTGATTACGTTTGGCAACCGCTGCCGGATGGCGGCGTGTTCCTGGGGAGCTGGGCGCATTCCATGTTTGCCGGCAAGCCGGTGGATATTCCCGCCGAGTTTAGCCAGGCGCGCGCCGGCGGCAACAGTATGACATTGCCAATGGTGCAGGCGCTGCGCCCTGGTGTGGTGGTCAATGGCCGCCGGCTGTCGAGTGTTCGCCTGGAAAACGACGACACCACGATCACCTGGCTGGCGGTAAACCCGCTGACGGGCAAGGCCGTGGCCATGACGCCGGCGCAGCGCCAGATTGATGCGGCTTACCCGGAGTTATCGGCGGGGCTGCATCTGCCAAAATTCGCCAGGGTAGAGGCCCACGCGGAGGCGGTGACCAGTGGTGACCTGGCCGATCCGTTCCGGCCACGCTACGCCGTTGATTTGCAGCTGTTGGACGCAGACGGCCAGCCGGCAAAAAACACGCCGATTTATCCAGCGGTGCCGCTGCCGGTGCCAATGGCGGGCCAGGATTCGGGCATGTTCCAGTTTCCGCCGGTGGGAACGCTGGTTGAGGTGGCTTTTACTGATGGGCGGCCTGATAAGCCGTTTATCCGGCAGACGCTGGCCCAGGGCAACACGCTGCCGGATGTGAAGCCCGGCGAGCAGCTACAGCAGCAGCGGGAGGAAGTTTCCCAGCGGGTGACGCAGGCAGGGGATTGGGAGCGGAAAACCGACCAGGCGATCCGTGAAAACTCCATGACCAGGGAAATCCAGGCCGATGAGGAAACGCGCACCGTGGTGGCCAGGGGCACAACCGTGCAGGCTAACGATAAAACCACGGTGCTGGGCACATCCACCTTGTTGGCCGGTGCGGTGCAGCACATCGCAGAGGGCGATTACAGCGTAGCGACGCAGGCCAACGCAGTGGCCAGCGTGGGCGGCGATGCCACCACGGCGGTGGCCGGCAGCCTGATGGAGAAGATCGGCAAAATCCGCAGCAGCATAGCGGCAGCGCGCCAAGACGTGATCGCCCCGGTGGTGTGGGTGGGGAGCCAGCAAATCAACGTGATGGCCTTGATGCTGGAAACGCTGGAGGTGGTGCAGGAGCTGGCGCAGCAGACTGCCGCCCACACCCACAGCAACACCGGCACACCGCAGAACGCGCAGGCAATCAGCGCCGCCGGCACGAAGTCCAGCCAGCTGAAAGACAAATACGCGCCCGTGATTGGGTAGGGCTAAATATTGATCGCCCGCACCGATCAATAATGAGTAATTGATCTACACAACCAATTATCTTTTGAGCGCGTAACCGTGTAGAAATTGAACAAACAAGAAAGCCAACACCAGGAAGCACCAGCCCGCCCCGCGCGGGCTTTTTCATGCCCGCAATCTGGCCGCCTGTGCGCCATTCTGAGCCGCTTTCCAGCCCGGCGACAATCCCACGCGAATAAATCCGATCACCGCAGCAGCGTGCCGCCAGCGCGGCAGAAACCCCACGAAATAAACATCTTGCCCACGAAAACGGCACTACACCGCACCCGCCTGCGCAATTTGGATCAGGAAATTTTTTCAGTTCTGATTTTCTACAAAATACCCCGCCGAGCCGCGCCACGCCTGGGGCTTTGCGAGCACTCCCAAACTGAAAAGATTGAAAAGAATTTCAGTGTTTTTCAGTTTTTGGATCGCGCGGTGTTATGGGTCTTTTATTTAACTGATTGAAAAATATAATATAAATATAAAATTACTCGTGGCGCTTGGATCAGGCTATAGTGTGATAGTTGGCTATAAGAATGGAGGTAAAGGCTTTGTATTTAATAAGTTACTGAAGTTTCTATGAGAGTTGGAACTGAAAAGCTCTGTAATCGATATATATGTTTTTCTGATTAAAGAGTGGTCACTTTTTTAACACACGGCATTTTCATAAGGAAAATTCTATGTCACAGAAATTTGTTAATAACATTGAAAAAATTCAGCAGAACTTAAAGGAAATTGAACAAACTAATCAGTTGCGTTTTGATGAGCTGTTCAATACTGAGTTCCTCTCTCAATGTTCATCCTTTACATCACTTGAAGATATGTTCGAAAAATCAGGTTTTAAAGTCGAAAATGCAGATGATTTTAAGGCGATACCTGATGATGAGTGGGAGCATTTTATTGTTACGAATACGCACTATGCGAGTTGGAAAGAGATGCAAACAGATGCTGCTAAAAAGTTGCTAAATAAACGACTTTTGAAAGGGCTCAAGTAGAAGTCGCTATCTTTATCTATGCCGCCATTTTATCGCCAATCCTTGGTGTTGTTGTCTGTAAGTCACTGATTTATATTGATTAATTTTTCAGGCAACAAAAAACCCGATAATCTTGAACCTAAAAGGCGGGATTATCGGGCTCCACAAAATGGGGACATCAAAGAAAAGCAGTGGCACTAATTCAGACTGCGGCCCCCAACGAAAGTTCTGGCCGGCGACAAAAAAATCAAAATATTTTTATCGCCGATCCATCTCTCCCGCTAATCGATCAGCCGAGTATGCCCGGCCATAGCACCACGATGAGTGAACCCGCCAGCGTTAACAGCACGTTAGCGATGGCGTAGGTGCCGGCGTAACCCAGCGCCGGGATGTTGCTGCGCGCGGTATCGCTGATGATCTCCATCGCCGGCGCGCAGGTGCGGGCGCCCATAATCGCGCCGAACAGCAGGGCGCGGTTCATGCGCAGCACGTAGGCGCCGAACAGGAAGCAGATAATCACCGGCACCAGGCTGACGATCAGCCCGGCGATCAGCATCTGGCCGCCGACCGCGCCCAGACTGTGGCCGATGCCGGCGCCGGCGCTCAGGCCTACGCCCGCCATAAACACCATCAAGCCGAACTCTTTCACCATGTTCAGCGCCCCCTGCGGAATGTAGCCGAAGGTCGGGTGGTTGGCGCGCAGGAAGCCGAGCATAATGCCGGACATCAGCAGGCCGGCGGCGTTGCCGATGCCGAACGAGAAGTTGCTGAACTGTATGGTGATCTGGCCGATCAAAAGGCCGATGATGAAGAAGGCGCAGAACGCCAGCAGATCGGTCACCTGGCTGTGAATCGAGATAAAGCCAATTTTCTCCGCCACGCTCTTCACCCGGCGCGCGTCGCCGCTCACCTGCAGCACGTCGCCTTTGTTGAGCACGATGCTGTCGTCGATCGGCATTTCGATCTGGCTGCGGATCACGCGGTTGAGGAAGCAGCCGTGGTCGGTCAGCTTCAGCTGGCTCAGGCGTTTGTTCACCGCGTTGCTGTTCTTCACCACGATCTCTTCGGTCACGATGCGCATGTCGAGCAGATCGCGGTCAAACACTTCCTTACCGTTGCGGAAGCTCGGATCCAGCCGCGCGTGGGCGTCCGGGTAGCCGACCAGCGAAATCTCATCGCCCACCTGCAGCACCGCGTCACCGTCCGGGTTGGCCAGAATGCCGTTGCGGCGGATGCGTTCGATGTAGCAGCCGGTCTGGCGGTAGATGCCCAGCTCGCGCAGGTTCTTGCCGTCGGCCCAGGCCACCAGCTCGGGGCCGACGCGGTAGGCGCGGATCACCGGCAGGTAGACCTTGCGCTGGCTGTCGGTGTCCAGGCCGCGTTCACGAGCGATTTGCTGGGCGGAGGTGGACAGATCCTGGTGCTGCAGCTTCGGCAGGTAGCGCGCGCCAAAAATCAGGCTGACCAGACCGATCAGGTAGGTGAGGGCATAGCCGAGGCTCAGATGATCCTGCGCCGCCAGCAGCGCCGGGCCGTTGACGATGGTGTTGCGCAGCGTATCGCCGGCACCCACCAGCACCGGCGTGGAGGTCATCGAGCCGGCCAGCATGCCGGCGGTCAGGCCGATGTCCCAGTGGAACAGCTTGCCGAGACCGATGGCGATCACCATCGCCGAACCGACCATCACCAGCGCCAGCATCAGGTAATTTTTGCCGTCGCGGAAGAAAATCGAGAAAAAGTTAGGCCCGGCTTCCACCCCGACGCAGAAAATAAACAACATGAAGCCGAGATTCAGCGCCTCGGTGTTAATGGCGAAGTGTTGCTGGCCGAGCAACAGGGAAACCACTAAAACGCCAATGGAATTACCGAGTTGGACGGAGCCCAGACGGAGTTTACCGAGGCACAGCCCCAGCGCGAGTACCACGAACAGTAACAGAATGTAGTTACCGTTTAACAAACTAGCGACGTTTATGTTCACGGAGGATAACTTATTGTTTACCAGTAAGTGCTTGATATAGATAACTATAAGAGATAAATTCAGCCTTAAAACGACGTCATAAATCACCACCAGCAGAAAGCGAAGCGAACCATCGTTCGGCGGCGTTCATTCTAGACGCTATGACCGATGACAGCCAGCACAGAAAGCTGATTTCCTGCGCCGCCGTGCGCATTTAACTCTCTTTTGACCAAGGAAAAAATTCGGTTCAGCGTCACCTCACGGGTGGCCGGGCTGATTTCTATTGATGCGGTAATTGGGCGGGGGAGAATTCGCATGACGAGTTATCGATATTGGCTGGGCATTCTCAGCTGTTTTCTGTTGTTCAACCTGGTGTTTCTCGGCCAGCAAACCGGCCTGTTCGGCAGCACGGATCATGAGCACCACGGGGAAACCGGCCTGCTGCTGTTTGTGATCCCCGGGGCGATCGCCAGCTATCTGTCGAGCCGCAAGCGGCTGCTGTGTCCGCTGCTGGGGGCGCTTTATGCCTTGCCGCTCTGCCTGCTGATCCGTCACTTCTGGCTGACGCCGTCCTATTCGTTCTGGCAGGAGCTGGCTTACGCCACCAGCGCGGTGTTCTGGTGCGTGTTCGGCGCGATGCTGATGCTGTTCGCCCTCGGTCTGTTGCACACGCTCCAGCAGCTGCATCGGCGGCAGCGGCAATAAAAAAAGGCGCGTTAAGCGCCTTTTTTGTCGTTCAAAAACTTACTGGAACAGGTTCAGGTGTTCTTTAGCGTAAGCTTCGAAATCGGTGCAACCGCCGATGTGCTTCTCGTCCAGGAAGATCTGCGGCACGGTTTCAACCGGTTTACCGACGGTTTTTTCCAGATCGGCCTTGGTGATGCCTTCCGCGTGGATGTCAACGTAACGGAAGTTGAAATCGTCGCGTTCTTCAGTCAGTTTTTCCGCCAGTTCTTTAGCGCGGACACAATAAGGACAGCCAGGACGCCCGAAGATTACTGCAAACATGCAACGCTCCTTAATTGGATTTTCAAAAAATTGTTCGCTACCGCAACGACATCCCGTCACCGAAAAAGTCATTACCTGCGTCAGATGGCGCCTACTATGCCCGTTGAGGCGGTGAAAAAAAAGCAGGAATTACCTGTTAATCTGATTCATGTAACCAATTAGTCTGCCGGGGCTGTCACCGTCGACGGGAATTCACTACACTGGGTGCAGACCTTCTGGAGAAGAAAAATATGCGTTCATTCGGTGACTTACCGCGCCCGGTGCTGGTGTTGGAAGGGCTGGGCATCGTGATGCTGGTATTGGCCTACCTCAGTATTCACGGCCACCTGCAACTGCCGGGCTGGCTGGCGTCGCAGCAGGCGGCGGTCGGCATGATTTTCCTCGGCGTGGCGCTGATGGTGCCGGCGGCGGCGTTTCTGGTATGGCGCGTGGTGCAGGGGTTCGGGCCGCTGATGCGCGGCGGCCTGCCGCCGGAAAACGATCGCCGCAAGCCGCAAGATGCGGACGCATCGAAAAATCATCAGGACAGCGATCCGCGCGCCTGAGCGCCGCGGCCGCTAACCCGCCTGCGGGGCAGGCGTTGGCCTTTTTGGGGTGACGAGTGAAAATTGCCATTCTTTCTCGCGACGGATCGCTCTATTCGTGCAAGCGGCTGCGTGAAGCGGCGGAAGATCGCGGGCACAGCATCGATATCATCGATCCGCTTTCCTGTTATATGAACATCAACCCGGCGGCGCCCATTCACTATCGCGGCCGTCAGTTGGAGCGTTATGACGCGGTGATCCCGCGCATCGGTTCCGCCATCACCTTTTACGGCACTGCGGTGCTGCGCCAATTCGAGCTGCTCGGCAGCTACCCGCTCAACGAATCCGTGGCCATTACCCGCGCCCGCGACAAGCTGCGTTCGCTGCAACTGCTGGCCCGGCAGGGTATCGATCTGCCGATCACCGGTTTCGCCCATTCACCGGACGATACCGGCGATCTGATCGAACTGGTCGGCGGCGCGCCGCTGGTGGTCAAGCTGGTGGAAGGCACGCAGGGCATCGGGGTGGTGCTGGCGGAAACTCGCCAGGCGGCGGAAAGCGTGATCGACGCCTTTCGCGGCCTGAACGCCCATATTCTGGTGCAGGAGTACGTGCGTGAAGCGCAGGGCCGCGACGTGCGCTGCCTGGTGGTGGGCGGCCGGGTGGTTGCCGCCATCGAGCGGCAGGCGAAGCCCGGCGAGTTTCGTTCCAACCTGCACCGTGGCGGCAGCGCCCGCAAAGTGACCATCACCGCCAGGGAGCGGGCGATTGCGGTCAAAGCGGCGAACACGCTGGGGCTGGACGTCGCCGGGGTGGATATCCTGCGCGCCGAGCGCGGCCCGCTGGTGATGGAGGTCAACGCCTCACCGGGGCTGGAAGGGGTGGAAACCACTACCGGGCTGGACATTGCCGGCATGATGATCGAATACATCGAGCAGCGCGGCCGGCCGGGGTTCCGCCTGAAATCGGGCGGCTGACGGTACGCGCGTTGCGCTTTTCCCGCCGAGCAATATCTTAATTAGTGAATTAAGCCGCATTGATCGTGGCGTATCGGGTGAATATTCCGTAAGCTATGCGCCTTTTCGCGTTTTGAATATTGTGAGGCTGGTTATTATGGATTCACTCATTGTCCCCGATTTGGCGCTGTTGCGGCGTTGGCTGGATCAGTCGGGCATTTCTTTCTTTGAGTGCGATTCTTGCCAGGCGCTGCACCTGCCGCACATGCAGAACTTCGACGGCGTGTTCGACGCCAAGATAGATCTGGTGGACAACGTCATTCTGTTCTCCGCGCTGGCCGAGGTGAAGCCGACCGCGCTGATCCCGCTGGTGGCGGATCTGAGCCAGATCAACGCCAGCTCGCTGACCATCAAGGCCTTTGTCGACATTCAGGACGACAACCTGCCGAAGCTGATCGTCTGCCAGTCGCTGAGCGTGGCGGTCGGCATCACCTACGAGCAGTTCACCCACTTCATGCAGCAGGGCGAAGAGCAGGTCTCGATGGTGATCCTCGAGGCGCGGGCGAACGATCTGCTGTTTATGGGGGACGAAGAAGAGATCCCCGCTGGCGCCGTGCGTCAGCCGATGCTGCACTGATCCTCGCTGTACCTTAAGCATGCCGTCGCTCCGGCGGCATGCTGCCGTGATTCCCCTCCGCAATTAAATATTCTGCACTTTGGCCTCTGTCGCCCGATCTTTCTCGGCTTTTAAGCCGTTAATGCCGTATCACATAGAGAAAAATTGCATAAAAAATCGATAAATGGCGTTTTTTACCCTGGGGGCTGGCGGGTTGCGATGGCAGCGGCTATGCTGCTGATTCTGCAAAGGGCTTGCGATTTCCCTTGTAACCACGCGAGCAGGGCAGTGCAAAAAGGCGCATGCAATCATATGCATAGCCATTCATTTCGCGGTTGCAACGATTGCGCTCAATCAGGAAAGGTTTTGTATCGCTGCAGATACAAGTTCAATTCTATGATTTACCCTGTTTTGGAGGAAGTTACGGATGGTCACCCAACGTAAAAAGTGGTTATCGGGTGTGGTTGCCGGTCTGTTGATGGCCGCGTCCGTCACGGCGTCAGCCGAAGAGAAAACGCTGCACGTGTATAACTGGTCCGACTATATCGCGCCGGATACCCTGGCCAAATTCCAGAAAGAAACCGGTATCAAAGTGGTGTACGACGTCTTTGACTCCAACGAAGTGTTGGAAGGCAAACTGATGGCGGGCAGCACCGGTTACGATTTGGTAGTCCCTTCATCCAACTTCCTCGAGCGTCAGTCGCAGGCCGGCATTTTCGAGCCGCTCGACAAGAGCAAGATCCCCAACTACAAAAATCTCGATCCCGAGATGCTGAAGCTGGTGGCGCATAACGACAAAGACAACAAATACGGCATCCCTTACATGATGGTGACCACCGGCATCGGCTATAACGTCGACAAGGTGAAGGCGGTGCTGGGCAAAGACGCGCCGGTCAACAGCTGGGATCTGATCTTCAAGCCGGAAAACCTGGAGAAGCTCAAGAGCTGCGGCGTCTCCTTCCTCGATGCGCCGAGCGAGGTCTACGCTACCGTGCTGCATTATCTGGGTAAAGATCCCAACAGCACCAACGCGGCGGACTACACCGGCGCGGCCAACGATCTGCTGCTGAAGCTGCGGCCGAACATCCGCTATTTCCACTCTTCTCAGTACATCAACGATCTGGCGAACGGTGACATCTGCGTGGCGATCGGCTGGTCCGGCGACGTGATGCAGGCGGCCAACCGCGCCAAAGAGGCGAAGAACGGCGTGAATGTGGCCTATGCGATCCCGAAAGAGGGGGCGCTGACCTACTTTGACATGTTCGCCATGCCGGCGGACGCCAAAAGCAAGGACGCCGCCTACCAGTTCCTGAACTTCCTGCTGAAGCCGGACGTGATGGCGGACATCAGTAACCACATTTACTACGCCAATGCGGTGAAAGACTCCACGCCGCTGGTGAACGCCGAAGTGCGCGATAACCCGAACGTCTATCCGCCGGCCGATTTGCGCGCCAAGCTGTTCACGCTCAACGTGCAGTCGCCGAAGCTGGACCGTGTCATTACCCGCGCATGGACTAAAGTTAAAAGCGGGAAGTGATGATGGGGGAGCCCCCCATCGTCGGTAAACCGGCAGGCGGGTGTTCCCCGCCTGCATTGCCGTTTTGGGCCACGGCGCTCGCCGTGGTTTTGTGCCGCTTTACGCCGGAGAGCACCCCGATTGAACGACGCTATTCCTCGTCCTCAAGCCAAGTCGCAGAAGGTTTTCACCCCTCTGCTGGAAATCCGTAACCTCACCAAAACCTTCGACGGGCAGAATGCGGTCGAAGACGTCAGCCTCACCATCTATAAGGGGGAGATCTTTGCGCTGCTTGGCCCGTCCGGCTGCGGCAAGTCCACCTTGCTGCGCATGCTGGCCGGTTTTGAACCGCCGACGGAAGGGCAGATCGTGCTCGACGGGCAGGATATGTCGCATGTGCCGCCGTACCAGCGGCCGATCAATATGATGTTTCAGTCGTACGCGCTGTTCCCGCACATGACCGTGGAGCAGAACATCGCGTTTGGCCTTAAGCAGGACAAAATGCCGCGGGCGGAGATCGCCGAACGGGTGGAGGAAATGCTGGCGCTGGTGCACATGCAGGAGTACGCCAAGCGCAAACCGCACCAGCTTTCCGGCGGCCAACGGCAGCGGGTGGCGCTGGCGCGCAGCCTGGCCAAGCGGCCGAAGCTGCTGCTGCTGGATGAACCCATGGGCGCGCTGGACAAGAAGTTGCGCGACCGCATGCAGCTGGAAGTGACCGACATTCTCGAGCGCGTCGGCGTGACCTGCGTGATGGTGACGCACGATCAGGAAGAAGCGATGACCATGGCGGGGCGCATCGCCATCATGAACCGCGGCAAGTTCGTGCAGATCGGCGAGCCGGAAGAGATCTACGAGCATCCGAACAGCCGCTTCAGCGCCGAATTTATCGGTTCGGTCAACGTCTTCGACTGCGTGCTGCAAGAGCGCCACGACGATGCGCTGATCCTGCAAAGTCCGGGGCTGCGCCATGCGATCAAAGTGGATCCGGACGCCTCGGTGGTGGACGGCGTGCCGATCCAGGTTGCGCTGCGGCCGGAAAAGATCCTGCTGTGCGAACAAGTGCCGGAAGACGGCTGCAACTTCGCGGTGGGGGAAGTGGCGCACATTTCCTATCTGGGCGATCTGTCCATCTACCACGTGAAGCTGCACAGCGGGCAGATCATCAGCGCCCAGCTGCAAAACGGCCATCGTTTCCGCAAGGGGATGCCCACCTGGGGCGATGAAGTGCGTCTATGTTGGGAAACCGACAGCTGCGTCGTGTTGACGGTGTAGTGGATCCGGTGAGGAGTAACCCGTATGACCCTGCTTTCTGAACGCGCGCCGGAACCGCCGGCCAAAGCGCCCGGCGCCCTCAGGGCGCTGTTCCATCGCCTGCTGATGGCCCATGGCCGCAAGCTGGTGATCGCGCTGCCGTATTTATGGCTGACGCTGCTGTTTATGCTGCCTTTCCTGATCGTGTTCAAGATCAGCCTGGCGGAGTTGGCGATGGCGGTGCCGCCCTACACCGAGCTGATGAGCTGGGTGGACGGCAAACTGAACATCGCGCTCAACTTCGCCAACTACCTGCAGCTGACCGACGATCCGCTGTATATCGACGCCTATCTGCAGTCGCTGCGCGTGGCGGCGATTTCGACGCTGTGTTGCCTGATCATCGGCTATCCGCTGGCCTGGGCGGTGGCCCACAGCAAGGCGTCGACCCGCAACATCCTGCTGTTGTTGGTGATCCTGCCTTCCTGGACCTCGTTCCTGATCCGCGTCTATGCCTGGATGGGCATTCTGAAAAACAACGGCACGCTGAACAACTTTCTGATGTGGTTAGGGGTGATCGACCAGCCGCTGGTGATCCTGCACACCAACCTGGCGGTGTATATCGGCATCGTCTATTCCTATCTGCCGTTTATGGTGTTGCCGATCTACACGGCGCTGATCCGGCTGGATTACTCGCTGGTGGAGGCGTCGCTGGATCTGGGCGCCCGGCCGCTGAAAACCTTTTTCAGCGTGATCGTGCCGCTGACGCGCGGCGGCATCATCGCCGGCTCGATGCTGGTGTTCATTCCGGCGGTGGGGGAGTTCGTGATCCCGGAGCTGCTCGGCGGGCCGGACAGCATCATGATCGGCCGCGTGCTGTGGCAGGAGTTCTTCAATAACCGCGACTGGCCGGTGGCCTCGGCGGTTGCCACCATCATGCTGCTGTTGCTGATCGTGCCAATATTGTGGTTCCACAAGCACCAGAACAAGGAAATGGGAGGCCAGGCATGAACAACTTGCCGGTAGTGCGTTCACCGTGGCGCATCGCCATCCTGACTGTCGGCTTTACCTTCCTGTATGCGCCGATGTTGATGCTGGTGATTTACTCCTTCAACAGCTCCAAGCTGGTGACGGTGTGGGCCGGCTGGTCCACGCGCTGGTATAGCGAACTGTTCCACGATTCGGCGATGATTAGCGCGGTGGGGCTCAGCCTGACCATCGCCGCCGCCGCCGCCACCGCCGCGGTGGTGCTGGGCGCCATCGCGGCGGTGGTGATGGTGCGTTTCGGCCGTTTTCGCGGCTCGACCGGTTTCGCGTTTATGCTGACCGCGCCGCTGGTGATGCCGGACGTGATCACCGGCCTGTCGTTGCTGCTGCTGTTCGTGGCGATGGGGCACGCCTTCGGTTGGCCGTCGGAACGCGGCATGTTCACCATTTGGCTGGCGCATGTCACCTTCTGTACCGCTTATGTGGCGGTGGTGATCAGTTCGCGCCTGCGCGAGGTGGATCGCTCAATTGAAGAGGCGGCGATGGACCTGGGGGCGCCGCCGCTGAAGGTGTTTTTCGTCATCACCTTGCCGATGATTGCGCCGGCGCTGATCTCCGGCTGGATGCTGGCGTTTACCCTGTCGCTGGACGATCTGGTGATCGCCAGTTTCGTCTCCGGCCCAGGCGCCACCACATTGCCGATGCTGGTGTTCTCCAGCGTGCGCATGGGGGTGAATCCGGAAATTAACGCGCTGGCCAGCCTGATCCTGCTGGTGGTGGGCATTCTCGGCCTGATCGCCTGGTGGTTTATGGCGCGCTCGGAAAAACAACGATCGCGTGAATTGCAGCGGGCGGCCCGTAGCTGAATCGTAACAAACCTGCTATTTTTGCAATCAATAAGTATTGCAACTAACTACCTGACTTTACATGCGCCATTTGAATGGCTCCAATGAATTTCACACTGCCGCCAACAACGCGGCAATGTGAAAGGCGTAGGGGCAGTGGCGCGTCGTAGCGGAACACGGATATGTCAGACATGCTGAAAAGCGGGCAGGGAATAAGATCGACTTCGGATGCGCCGGTACCGGTGATGGTGGCGGGCACCGCCATGGTGGCGATCAAGTGTATCAGCGTGGTGCTGCTGCTGGGCGAGCTGGGCGTCGACGGCGCGAAGGAGTTTGTCAGCACCAGCGCGCAGGCGTGGGATTCCACCTTTATCTTTCTGGCCGGGCTGATGCTGCTGTGCCTGCAAATCAGCTGCGGTTTTGCGGTGATGCGCGGCCGCAACTGGGGGCGCTGGGGCTACGTGGCCTGTCAGTGCATCGTGGTGCTTTACCTGCTGCTGGCCACCATCGGCAGCGTCTTCCCCGAGGTATTCACCGTGGAAGGGGAAACCAGCGGCCAAATCCTGCACGTTCTGATCCTGCAAAAGATCCCCGACGCGGTGATCCTGGCGCTGCTGTTCGTCCCCACCGCCAGCCGCCGCTTCTTCACCGCGCGCAAGTGAGATTTTAGGCGCGCGGAGTGGTAAACTCTGCGCCCTTAATTCGTCATCCTGAACTTCACGGTATCTTCATGCATTGCGCTTTGTATACGGCGGGCACCTGCCGTTCCTGTCAGTGGCTGGAAAAGCCCTATCCGCAGCAGCTGGCCGACAAACAGCATCACCTGCAATCGCTGCTGGCCGGGCGCGACGTCGCGCAGTGGCTGCAGCCGGCGGCGGGGGAGCTGAGCGCATTTCGCAATAAAGCCAAGATGGTGGTCAGCGGCAGCGTGGAGCGCCCGCTGCTCGGCATGCTGCACCGCGACGGCACGCCGGTCGATCTGAGCGACTGCCCGCTGTATCCCGCCGGCTTTGCGCCGATGTTTGCGGTGCTGAAAAGCTTCATCGCCCGCGCCGGCCTGACGCCGTATAACGTGGCGCGCAAACGCGGCGAGCTGAAATACCTGCTGCTGACCGAAAGCACGCTCGACGGCGGCGTGATGCTGCGCTTCGTGCTGCGCTCGGAAACCAAGCTGGCGCAGCTGCGCGCCGCGCTGCCGTGGCTGCAGCAGCAGCTGCCGCAGCTCAAGGTGATCTCCGCCAATATTCAGCCGGTGCATATGGCGATCATGGAAGGGGAGCGCGAGATCGCGCTGACCGATCAGCAGGCGCTCGAGGAACAGTTCAATCAGGTGCCGCTGTTCATCCGCCCGCAAAGCTTCTTCCAAACCAACCCGCAGGTGGCCGCCGATCTGTATGCCACCGCCCGCGACTGGGTGCGCGCGCTGGGTATCGACAGCATGTGGGATCTGTTTTGCGGCGTCGGCGGTTTCGGCCTGCACTGCGCGCAGCCGCAAACTCGCCTGACCGGCATCGAAATCAGTGCGGAAGCGATCGCCTGCGCGCGCCAGTCGGCGCAGCGATTGGGGTTGCTGCAGGTCGATTTTCAGGCGCTCGATTCCACCCGCTTCGCCACCGCCGAAGGGCAGGTGCCGCAGCTGGTGTTGGTCAACCCGCCGCGCCGCGGCATCGGCCAGGCGCTGTGCGATTATTTGAGCCGGATGGCGCCGGATTACATTCTGTATTCCAGCTGCAACGCCGAGAGCATGGCGAAAGATATCGAGATGTTGCCGGGATACCGCATCGCACGGGTGCAGCTGTTCGACATGTTCCCGCATACCGCGCACTACGAAGTGTTGACGCTGTTGGTGCGGCGTTAAAGGCGCTTTTTGGCAGCGGTGTAAGCCGCTGAACGTTCGCGTTTGCCCACAGACAGGACCAGAATCACGATCTCCGTTTCCATGACGCGATATACCAAACGAAAGCCTGAGGCTCTGAGTTTGATTTTGTAGCAATCGGGCAAACCGGCGAGTTTGTTGGCGGGGACGTGGGGATTAACCAGCACCGATGCCAGCTTTTTTTTGAACTGTTCCCGGATCACCGGGGACAGTTTTTTAAATTCCTTCAGCGCATGTTCTTCGAATTCAAGCTTATAAGTCATCCAAATTGACCTTAATGCGTTTGCCGTTCATCCGTGAACGAACGATTTCAGCGAGTTCGATATCTTCCAGGTATTCCGCGATCGCCTCCCAGGTTTCCGGAGAGACGTAATATCCCGAAATCTTACCGTTGGTCAGGACGGCGACCGGTTGCCCTTGTGCCTCTTTAAGGGCGGCGTTGGGCGATTTCTTAAAATCGCTGATGCTGACAGCCGAGTCGGCAAGAATGGGTTGAACCGTCATGATGTTATCCTTGATGCTAAATTCAGTATCAAATTTAGCACTAACCGAATGGGGTGGCAATCGGATGGAGCCGCCGAAGGATGGCGACTCCACATGCGGACTTACTGCGGGAACCATTTGTCGTTGATGGCCTTGTAGGTGCCGTCGGCCTTGATGGCGTCCAGCGCGGCGTTCAGCTTGGCCAGCAGCGCCTGATTGTCCGGACGCACCGCGATGCCGAGGCCGGTGCCGAAGTATTGCGCATCGGTGATATGTTCGCCGACCGGCGCCAGCTGCGGGTTGGTTTTGAGCCACTCGTTCACTACGGCGGTATCGCCGAACACGCCGTCGATACGGCCGTTTTTCAGCTCCAGAATAGCGTTCTGGTAGCTGTCGTAAGAGACGGTGTTAATCTCCGGGTGCTTGTCCTGCATATATTTCTGGTGGGTGGTGCCGTTTTCCATGCCGAGCTTTTTGCCTTTCAGATCCGCCAGCGAGCTGAACTTGCCTTTTTGCGCGATCACAATCGCCGAGTTGGCATAGTAAGGTTGGGTGAAGGCGACCTGTTTGCTGCGCTCCGGCGTGATATCCATACCGGAAATCACCGCATCGTATTTTTTGAATTTCAGCGCGGCGATCAGGCTGTCGAACGCCTGGTTGGTGAAAGTGCACTGCGCCTGCATCTGTTTGCACAACGCGTTGGCCAAGTCGATATCGAAGCCGACGATCTGATTGTTGGCGTCCAGCGATTCGAACGGCGGATAGGTGGCGGAGGCGGCGAAGCGGATAGTCTCGGCCGCGGTGGCGTTAAAGGTCATTCCGGCCAACATCGTCGCGGCAAGCAACAGTTTTTTCATGCGTAGAGCTCCTGTCTGGATCCTGAAAGTGATTATTTCGCTATCGTTTGTTTTTACTGGTAATCGCCAGAGGTTTTTACGAGGACACCTGCTGATAACCCTGCCACTGAGTGAATTAAAATGCAATATAAATGATTAAATATTGCAATGGGGATAAAAAAAGCCCCGCGCAATGGCGGGGCTGGAGAGGGGGATGGCTTCAGTTGCGGCGCTCAAACGCCAACGCGCGGCGCTCCACCAGCCGCATCAGCAGCGTCAGCAGGCCGTTGACGCACAGGTACACCAGACCTGCGGCGCCGAACACCATCACGTCGTAGGTGCGGCCGTACATCAGCTGGCTATAACCCATCACTTCCATCAGCGTGATGGTGTAGGCCAGCGACGTGCTTTTGAACACCAGCACCACTTCGTTGGAGTAAGATGACAGCGCGCGCTTGAAGGCGAACGGCAGCAGAATGCGCAGCGTCTGCCGGCGCGACATGCCCAGCGCTTCGCACGACTGCCATTGTCCGGCGGGGATGGCGCGCACCGCGCCGTAGAACAGCTGCGTGGTATAGGCCGCGCTATTCAGCGCCAGCGCAATCATCGCGCACAGCCAGGGCTGCGACAGCAGGTTCCACAGCCACGGGTAGTCGCGGATCGCCGGAAACTGACCGGGGCCGTAGTAGATCAGGAAGATCTGCACCAGCAGCGGCGTGCCGGTGAACAGCGTCACATAGGCCTTGACCAGCGGCGTCAGAACCGGCGTTTTCAGCGTCAGGATCACCGTCAGCAGCAGCGACAGCAGCAGCGCGACCAGCAGCGCGGCGACGGTTAGCGTCAGGCTGGTATGCAGCCCTTTGAGGATTTCCGGTAAATATTCAATCATCAGACCGGCCCCCGCTCAAACCGCGTGGCGCGCAGTTCAATGCGCTTGATGACGTATTGGCTGAACAGCGTCACCAGCAGATAGATGGCCGCCGCGATCACGTACCAGGTAAAGGGTTCCTGGGTGCGGGTGGCGATGCTTTTGGTTTGCAACATCAGATCGTTCACGCTGATCAGCGACACCAGCGCGGTGTCTTTCAGCAGCACCAGCCACTGATTGCCGAGGCCGGGCAGGGCATGGCGCCACATCTGCGGCATAATCAGGCGAAAGAAGATCGCCGCTTTGCCGAGACCCAGCGCCTGGCCGGATTCCCACTGCCCCTGCGGCACCGCTTTGAGCGCGCCGCGCAGCGTCTGCGAGGCGTAGGCGGAATAGAGCAAGGCCAGGGCGATCACCCCGCACAGGAACGGGCTGACTTCGAAATTGTCGATCGCCAGCTGAATCGGCAACTGAAACAGACCGAGGTTAAGGGTAAAGCCGTCGGAGAGCATCAGCAGCAGCTGCGACGAGCCGAAATAGATAAACAGCACCACCAGGATTTCCGGCAGGCCGCGCAGCACGGTCACCCAGGCGGTGCCGAGCCAGCTGACGGCTTTCCAGCGGGACGATTCCCATACGGCGAACAGCATCGCCAGAATCAGCCCGAGGATCAGGGCGCAAACGGCAAGGCCGACGGTCATGCCGGCGGCGCTTGCTAAAGGTTGTAATTCATTCATCGGGGCGTATTACTGCTGGAACCATTTTTTGTAGATGGTTTCATAGGTCCCATCCTGCTTGATCTTGTCCAGGGCGGCGTTGAATTTGCCCTGCAGATCGGTATTTTTCTGGCGTACCGCGATGCCGAGGCCGGTGCCGAAGTAGTCTTTATCCGTTACTTTGGCGCCCACTGTCGCCAGCGCGTCATTCTGCTTCAGCCACTCGTTGACCACCGCGGTATCGCCGAACACCGCATCAACGCGGCCGTTCTTCAGATCCAAAATGGCGTTTTGGTAGCTGTCGTAAGGCACGGTGGTGATTTCCGGGTGCTTGTCGGTCAGGTATTTTTGGTGAGTGGTGCCGTTTTGCACGCCGACTTTCTTGCCTTTCAGCGCCGCCACGTCGGCGATTTTGCCTTTCTGCGCGATGAACAGCGCCGAGTTATCGTAGTACGGCTTGGTGAACAACACCTGCTTTTCACGTTCCGGCGTAATGTCCATACCGGCCATGACCGCATCGAAACGCTTGAACTTCAGGCTTGGGATCAGGCTGTCGAACGCCTGATTGGTGAAGGTGCACTCGGCCTGCATCTCTTTGCACAGCGCGTTGGCCAGATCGACATCAAAACCCTGAATTTTGTTGCCGGCGTCAATAAATTCAAATGGAGGATAGGAGGCTTCGGTAGCGAAACGGATGGTTTCGGCTGCGGAGGCGGAAACGCTGATGCCGGCCAGAACGGCGGCGATTATTAGTTTTTTCATCGCAAACTCCCCAAATTACAGCAAGTTAATTGTTAGTGTGATAAGTAGTTGGCAAACTCGGTGGTCCGCGGCTGCGTGAAGTGGCTGCTGTCGCCTTGCTCCACCACATGGCCGTTTTCCATGTACACCACGCGGCTGGCGGTCTTGCGCGCCACTTCCACTTCGTGGGTGACGATCACCTGAGTGATGCCGGTGCCGGCCAGTTCGCGAATGATGCTGACGATCTGGGCGGTGATTTCCGGATCCAGCGCCGCGGTCGGTTCATCGAACAGCAGCACCTGCGGCTCCATCATCAGGGCGCGAGCGATCGCTACGCGCTGCTGCTGGCCGCCGGAAAGGTGCAGCGGAAAGCGATCGGCGAAGTCGGTCAGGCGCAGACGCTTGAGCAGCTTGTCGGCGCGCTCCATCGCCTGAGCCTTGGTCAGACCCAGTACGCGGCAAGGCGCTTCGATCAGGTTCTGGACCACGGTGAGGTGAGGCCACAGGTTGTATTGCTGGAAGACCATGCCGACATTTTGCCGCAGTTCGCGAATGGCTTTTTCGCCCGGCGCCTGCTTGAAATCGAATTGGTTGCCGGCGATCTTTAGCTGACCCGAACGCGGCATTTCCAGCAGGTTCAGCACCCGCAGCAATGAACTTTTCCCGGCGCCGCTTGGGCCAAGCAGCACCAGGGTTTCCCCGGCTGGACATTCCAGCGTGATGTCAAACAGCGCCTGGTGAGCGCCGTAATAGCAATTGATACCGTTAAGTTGAATACTCATGCGCCAGAATTGAATAGACATTGATGCCGCAAATGTTAACTTCCACAGAATACTTATGCAATCTTTGTGCGTTAAAATTTATGAGTGTGCGGCGGGACAGTAAAAGATTAGCACAAGATACCGCGACTCAGGCCGAGGGAGGGGATTTGTGGTGCAGGCTGTGAGATCGGTAGCGAAATTTTTTCTATCGGACGAAATCTGAGCGGCGCAAGGGGAGACGGGAACGACCGACGCGGCGGGCCCGCGTCGGCCGGGGAGTGCGGGTTATCGGTTTTCCAGCACCTGACGCACGCTGCCGTTGGTGGCGTGCGCTGGAACATTCAGGTAGCGAATATCATCAACCACCCAGCAGGTGCCTTCGCGCACCATCAGCACTTCGTCTTGCCAGTTCACGGTACTGTTGGCGTCTTTCTGGTAGCTCAAGTCAACGCGCAGCGGGATGTTCTTCGCATCGGTGTTGGGAATGGTCGAGGCGCTGGCGACGGACGCGCTGCTTGGCCCTTGCGCGTTGCCGGAGAACAGATCGCCGGTTATCTGATGCTTGCCCGGATTTTGAGCGGCGCTGACCAGATCCTGATACAGCACTTTGCTCAGATAAGGCTGCAGCTGCGCCAGGCGGTTGCTGTCCGGCAGGCTGGAACCTTGCTGGATGCGCAGGTCATAGAACTTTTGCGCGACCGTATCCGGGCCGCCTTCCACACAGCTGCCGCTGCGGGTGCCGATATCCTTGTATGCCGGTTCCACCGTGGTACAGGCACTCAGCAACAGCGCTAAGGGTAAAACAGCCGCAATCGTTTTTGTTTTCATCTTATTACCTTATGTGAAAGTCTCTACCATGAAGACCGATAGCTTACAGTATAAATGCGTTTTTTGGCCTTGCATTCGTACTGCGTGCCATTGATTAAGCGAACATAATGCCAATCTTCTGGTCATAGATACGTTGAATTAATCAAGCAAGGAGTTCTGATGCAGCTTTCAACTACCCCGACCCTGGAAGGGTTTACCATCACCGAATACTGCGGCGTCGTCACCGGCGAAGCGATCCTCGGCGCCAACATTTTTCGTGATTTCTTCGCCGGCGTGCGCGATATCGTCGGCGGCCGCTCGGGCGCTTATGAGAAAGAGCTGCGCAAGGCGCGCCTGATCGCATTCGAAGAGCTGGAAGACCAGGCGAAAGAGCTGGGCGCCAACG
This sequence comes from Serratia sp. CY74737, assembly GCF_052166775.1. Lineage (NCBI taxonomy): Bacteria > Pseudomonadati > Pseudomonadota > Gammaproteobacteria > Enterobacterales > Yersiniaceae > Serratia > Serratia sp. CY74737. The sequence continues at coordinate 13,587 of NZ_JBJNOF010000011.1, read as the reverse complement.
CGGTGGTCGGCATTGATATCGATTATGAAACCGTTGGCAAAGACGGCAGCATGCTGATGGTGACCGTCAGCGGCACCGCGGTGAAAGTGAGCCGCTAACGCCATGCTTTCTTTTCGCCCCGGCCATTCCGCCGGGGCGACATCCTCTTGATTTATCCCACCTTGTGCTGCTCGACGATTGGGCGGTGTTCCTGCGGCTTCGTGGGCACCGGCTCCTGGCGATGCGGCATCGGCTGAACGGACGTCTGATGGCGCTGCGGCGCCGGCGCCGGGGCCGGGGCCGCATGCGGCATGATGCGCTGTTGCGGCGCCGGCATCGGGCTTATCGCCGCCGGATGCTGCGGCGCTGCCGGTTCGCGGATCACCGGCTGAGCGACGTGCGGGGCCTGCAGAACCTGCGGGCGCGCGACGGCTGGATGCACCGGCGCAGCGGCCGGCATCGGATGCGTCTGTAGCGGCGCTGAATGTACGGCTGTCGGCTGCTGCGGGTGAGGTGCCGTCGGAACGGCATGCGTGAACGTCGGCGTGCTCATCGGCTGCTGTGCATGAGGCGCGATGACCGGCTGTCGCACGTGCGGGACGGCCGCTACCGGCTGCTGTACGTGAGGCGCCACCGGCTGGGTATGCGCAAAGTTCGGCAACGTCATCGGTGCGTGGGCCGCAGGCGCGACGTGCGGCTGTTGCGGCGCGCCGATGGACGTCGGTTGAGTGACGCGGGGCGACGGCGCGGCGGCGGTATTGTAGTTGTTCACCGTGCTGGTGCTGCTGCGATTCACAGTGTTCACGTTGTTATATTGGTTGATGTTGGTGACGCGATTCACCACGGTGGTGGAGTGTGAGACATAGGGCGCATTGCGGTAGACCACCGGCTGGCGGCGATCGTCCCAGCGCATATCCCAGTTGTGCCAGCCGCTGTCGTGCTGGTTAAGCAAGGTAGCCACCGCGATGCCGACGCCGAAGCTGATCACGCCGGCCGCCAGCATGTCGCCGCCGCTGTAGCCCGAGGGCTGATACTGATAGCTCGGATAGGCCGGGACCGGCGTGCCGTAGGCTTGCCAGGGATCGTAATGCGGGACGTAAACCGTATCCGGCTGGCTGGGTTCGATAACGATGGTCTCGCCCGGCGCCGCCACCACGCGCTGGCGATTGGGCTGCTGTTCGACATAACGCGTCGTCGGCGCCACGACGATGCGCTGCTGCGGGGTGTTTTTCAGCGTGCCTTGGCTGGCCGCCCGTTGACGCATCACCTGAATGGCGTTCATCACGTCGGTGGGATCGTTCAGGTAGGCGCTGCCCAGGGCGGTGGTCCAGGGGATGTTTTTCGCCATTTGATCGAGCACGTCGGGGAAATGCACCAGGCCGCGCACGCTGGGATCCCAGGGCTGAGCGTCGGCCGCTGAGCTGAGCGCCGCCGGTTGCAAGCCGCGGTTTTGCGCCAGCCAGGCATCCGCGGCGCTGATTTGGTCAGGATAGCCCGCGCCGGCCAACACCTGCGCCAGCAGCTTGTCGGGGAACAGCGCCACCGGGCTGACCAACTGGTACAGTTGATCGGCGCTCAGCGGCGTATAGGCCGGCGCGCTGTCACTCGTGACGGGCGCGGCCGAGGGCGGGGCGCTCCCGCCCATCGCATCGGCGACTTTTTGCCGATCGCAGCCGCTGAGCGGCAGCATGGCGGCACAGAGCAACCAGGACAGATAGCGTGGCGTTAACATGTTCGACTCCGCTCTTTCAGCGCAGATGATACTTTGAGACTATCATGGGCGGGAAAGGCCGCCAGCCGGGAGCAACACTCGCTTGCACATCGGCGCTATCTGTCATTATTTCTCGATGAGCGTGATGATTGGATACAGGTCAATCGCGTCGCGTTACATCTTTCACGGACGTCAATCAGGAGGATAAGTGAAAATTTGGCCAGGGATCATCGCCGCCGCGCTGTTGGCGGGATGCCAAAATCCGCAGCAGGACACGCTCGTCGATCGTGGCGCTTACCAGCTCGAAACCTTGCATCAGGCGCAGGGCGCCGATCAGCGCATTCGGTTTCTGGTGATGCACTACACGGCGGAAGACTTTCATTCATCACTGAAAACGCTGACCGATGAACATGTCAGCGCACACTACCTGTTGCCGGCGCACCCGCAGCGCGAACACGGCAAACCGACGGTGTACCGGTTGGTGCCGGAGGCGATGCGCGCCTGGCATGCCGGCGCCAGCGGCTGGCGCGGGCGCAGCAATCTCAACGACACTTCGATCGGCATTGAAATCGTCAACAAGGGTTTCACCCGTAACATGCTGTTCACCCACTGGCAGCCCTACACGGCGGAACAGATCGCCGTGTTGATTCCGCTGAGCCGCGACATTATCCAACGCTATGGCATTCAGCCGCAGGACGTGGTGGGGCACAGCGACATCGCGCCGCAGCGCAAACAGGATCCCGGCCCGCTGTTCCCCTGGCGGCAACTGGCGCAGGCCGGCATCGGCGCATGGCCGGACGAGGCAGACGTGCAGCGGCTGCTGGCGGGGCGAGACAGACAGGCGCCGGTGCCGCTGGCGCCGCTGCTCGAAAAGCTGGCGCGTTACGGCTACGCGATCGACCCGTCGTGGGATGCGCGGCAGCAGCGCAATGTGCTGGCGGCGTTTCAGATGCATTTCCGGCCCGACGATGTTCGCGGCGAGCCGGATGCAGAGAGTGAGGCGATTATCGATGCGCTGCTGTTGAAGTACGGCGCGTGGCGTTGATTACAGGCCGTGCAGTTTGCCGTGATCTTTCAGCCAGCGGGCGGTGCGCGCGATACCTTCTTCCAGCGAGACGATCGGCTGATAGCCCAGCTCTTGCTGCGCGCGGGTGGTATCGAGCGTGAGATCGAAGTTGAGTTTGGCGACGCCGTAATGGGTCAGCACCGGCTCCTTTTCGCTTTTGCTGCCCAGGCGCTCCATGCCGCGCGCCATCATGTCGAGCATCGGATAGGGGACGGAGCGGATGCGGCACTTCATGCCCAAATCGTCGATCAGCTGCTGCACCACGGTGCGAAGCGGGCGCGGCTGCTGGTTGGTGATGCTGTAGGCGCGGCCGGACGGCGTGTCTTCTTTTAGCGTCGCCAGCCACATGGCGTGCACCGCATTCTCCAGATAGGTCATGTCCACCATCGCCGCGCCGCCGCGGGGCAGCAGCAGGTTGCCGTAGCGTTTGATCATCTGCAGCAACCGCGGCAGCATCACCTTGTCGTGCGGCCCGAACAGGCCCTGCGGGCGCAAAATGGTGAAATGGGTCTGCGGATTGGACAGCGCCAATTGCTGGATCACCTGCTCGCCGGCGGCCTTGCTGCGCGCGAACTCGTTGGCGTAACGCTGCGGGCGAAAGTCTTCGGTTACGTTGCGGTGATGGTGGTAGTCGAAATAGATCGCCGGGGAAGAGATGTGAATGAACTGCGCCACGCCATAGGCCGCCGCCCATTCGCCGAGGCGGCGGGTGGCGCGGACGTTGGCCAGTTCGAAGGCTTCTTCGGTGCCCCAGGGCGAGGTAAAGCTGGAGCAGTGCCACAGCACATCGACGTCCGCCAGCATCGCTTTGGCCTGCGAAGAGATCAGGTTGGTGAGATCGGCATGAATGAACTCCGCGCCCATTTTTTCCAGCAGGCAGCCCATCGCCTGGTTACGACCGGTGGCGCGCACTTTGATGCCCTGGCGGCGCAGATATTCAACGGCGTTACGGCCTAACCCACTGGTTGCACCGGTGACCAATACCTTCATAACGGACTCTATTCTCACCCAAAATCGGAATACCGGCGGGCGCTTGCGGCGCTCCCAGCAAATAAGATGCCATTCTTCCGTGATTTCGTGCGCTATGCAATCGGAAAGCCCCGAAGCACAGCGGCAAACTGTGCGGTTGATCGACAAATGAACGGCATTCAGCGCTGTTGGCGGTCCAGGTTCTCGGCCAGCGTCGCGATGCGCTTCGCCATGCCGCGAAAAATGAACAGATGCGCGGGCATCATGGCGAACCAATACAGCAGCCCGCTGAAGCCGGCCGGATGCCACCAGGCGCGCACGTCCAGCGTGCGGCGATCGCCGCGATCGGTAATGGTGAAGCTCAGCCGCCCCAGCCCCGGCGCCTTCATGCCGAACAGCAGCGCCAGCTGCCGCAGCGGCTTCAGCGTGATGACTTTCCAGCCGTCGATCTCGTCGCCCAGCGACAGGGCCACGCGCGCCGGGCGGCCATAGACCACGCCGTTGCCGATCATGTCGTCCATGCGGGCGCGGATCCGCCACAGGATATTGGCGTAGAAATAGCCTTCCTCGCCCCCCAACTGCTGCACCGTTTGCCACAGCGCCTGGCTGGAAGCGGCGGTGTCGAGCGAACACCCCGCCTGTTTCGGGTAATAGCCGTAGCCGGGGCGCCAGCGGGCCCGCGCCGCCGGATCGTAGCCCCAGTCGGCGGAGTCGACAACTTCCAGTTCGCGCTGCAGCGTGGCGGTGACCGCTTGATCAAAGGTGTGCAGACGTTGCGGGATCAGGGCCTGCAACGGTTTGCCGTCGGCGGGCAGATCGTGTTTCAGGCCCTGGATCAGCGCGCGCGCGATCGGCGTCGGCACCGAGGTGATAAGGCTGATGAACCACACTGAAATCAGCCGTGTCGGTAAGGGGATCGGGATCAGCCAGCGCCGCTTGCCGCTGATGGCGATAAAGCGTTGGAACATGTCCTGATAGCTGAGGTATTCCGGCCCGGCGACGTCAAAGATGCGGTGTTCCTCCGCAGGGTGCGCCAGCAGATCGGCCAGATAAACCAGCAGGTTCTCCAGCGCCACCGGCGAGGACTTCGAGCGCACCCAGCGCGGCGGCGTCAGCACCGGCAGGTTATAGACCATGTCGCGCATCACTTCGAACGCCGCCGATCCGGGGCCGACGATGATGCCGGCGCGCAGCTCGGTCACCGGCACGCCGCTCTGGCGCAAGATCTCGCCGGTCAGGCGGCGCGCCGCCAGGTGTGGCGAACTGTCGTCGTTCGGCTGCAGCGCGCCGAGAAAGATCACCTGCTTGACGCCGGCATTGCGCAGCGCGTCGCGCAGGTTTTCCGCCGCCTGGCGTTCCTTCTCGATAAAGTCGTCGCCGTCGCCCATTGCGTGCACCAGATAGTAAAGTGTATCGATTTCCCACAGCGCCGCGCTCAGGGTTTCCGGGCGGTACAGATCGACATACAGGCAGTTGACCTGCGGCCAGTTCTGCTCCTGCAGCCACTCGATGCGCCGCGCGGCGGCGGTAATCTGGTGCCCCTGTTCGATCAGGTGCGGGATCAGGTTCTGGCCTATATAGCCGCTGGCTCCAAGAACCAGTACGCGTTGGGGTATCATCGGGCCGCCTTGTGCGGTAGAGGATTGGCAGAACGACAGGATGCCAAATTCAGGGTTTAAATGCACTTTTTGTATGGGTATAAGCCGGTTGCATCCGCCGCGGCGCGAGTTCACACTACGCGCCCCTTATCGCACGAAAAACCGAATGCCATGAAACTCAATGTGATTTGTTACGCCCTGCTGGGCCTGGCGCTGATCGCCAGCCTGTTCTCGCCGCATCCGGTGTGGATGTGGCTGCTGTCGGCCAACCTGCTGACGTTTCTGATCTACGGCGGCGATAAGCTGGCGGCGCGCAAGGGATGGCGACGGGTGCCGGAGACGACGCTGTTGCTGTTCGGCGCGCTGGGCGGGTGGTTGGGCGCACTGGCGGCGCAGCAGCTGTTTCGCCACAAAACCCAGAAGCAGCCGTTTAAAACCTGGTTCATCCTCAGCGTGGCGCTCAATCTGGCGGCGGTGCTGGGGCTGTGGTACTGGGTTTACGGCCGCTGGATCTTCTGAGTGCGGTGCGCGGTCTGCGCCCCGAGCGATCAGGCGTGCTGCTGAAGAAACTCCCGCCACAGTTCGACCACCCGCTGCAGATCCTGACGGCTGACGTCGAGGTGGGTCAGAATGCGCGTCAGCGGGCCGCTGCTGATTAGCACGCCGCGTTCGCGCATCCACGGGCCGAGTTTGGCCGCCAGCGCCGGCGTTTGGCGCAGGTACAGCACGTTGGTCTGCGCGCCGGGATCGGCGATCTCTACGCCGATCTGCCGCAGCTGTTGCTCCAGCCAGACCGCGTTGTCATGGTCTTCGCGCAGCCGCGCGACGTTATGCTCCAGCGCGTAGAGGCCGGCCGCCGCCAAAATGCCGGCCTGGCGCAGCCCCCCGCCGGTCATCTTGCGCCAGCGCAGCGCGCGTTGGATGAAAGCCTCGCTGCCGCACAGCAGCGAGCCGACCGGCGCGCCCAACCCTTTCGACAGGCAAATGGTGAAGGTGTCGCAGTATTGCACGATCTCTTTTAGCGGCAGGTTCAGCGCCACGACGGCGTTGAAGATGCGCGCGCCGTCGATATGCAGCGCCAACTGCCGCTCGCGGGTAAACTGCCACGCCTGCTGCAGGTAGTCCTGCGGCAAGACTCTGCCGCTGATGGTGTTTTCCAGGCTCAACAGCCGGGTGCGGGCGAAGTGGATATCGTCGGGTTTGATGGCGGCGGCGAGCTTGTCCAGCGGCAGCGTGCCGTCGGCGTCGGCCTCGATCGGCTGCGGCTGGATGCTGCCCAGCACCGCTGCGCCGCCGGCTTCGTATTTGTAGTTGTGCGCCTGCTGGCCGACCAGATATTCATCGCCGCGCTGGCAGTGGCTCAGCAGCGCCACCAGGTTGGCCTGGGTACCGCTGGGCAGAAACAGCGCCGCTTCTTTGCCCGACAGACGCACCGCTTCCGCCTCCAGCGCGTTGACCGTCGGATCATCGCCGTAGACGTCGTCGCCGACTTCTGCCTGAGCCATCGCCTGGCGCATGGCGGCGCTGGGGCGGGTGACGGTGTCGCTGCGTAGATCGATAAGCATAGGGTTCCTGGAATATAAGGGAGAGGAAAAGGGTACATGGCATCATATACCCTTTATTTCGCCGGGGCAGCTTGCTTAGCGCAGCCAGTTGGTTTTTGCCAGCTCGACTACTTCGTCGCCGCGGCCGTTGATGATGGCGCGCAGCATATACAGGCTGAAGCCTTTCGCCTGTTCGAACTTGATCTGCGGCGGCATCGCCAGTTCTTGCTTGGCGGTGACCACGTCCAGCAGCGCCGGGCCGGGGTGCGCCAACATCTCCTGCAGCGCGCCGTCCAGATCGGAGGCTTTTTCCACGCGGATGCCCTTGATGCCGGCGGCGTTGGCGATCGCCGCGAAGTCCGGATTATGCAGATCGGTGCCGTCGGTCAGGTAGCCGCCGGCCTTCATCTCCATCGCCACGAACCCCAGCACGCTGTTGTTGAACACCACGATTTTCACCGGCAGCTTGAGCTGCGCCAGCGACAGGAAATCCCCCATCAGCATGGTGAAGCCGCCGTCGCCGCACATGGCGATCACCTGTTTATCCGGCGCGGTGGCCTGAGCGCCGATCGCCTGCGGCATGGCGTTGGCCATCGAACCGTGGTTGAACGAACCGAGCAGGCGGCGCTTGCCGTTCATTTTCACGTAGCGGGCGGCCCACACCGTCGGCGTGCCGACGTCGCAGGTGAAGATGGCGTCGTCGCTGGCATAGTGGCTGAGCTGCTGCGCCAGATACTGCGGGTGGATCGGTTGGTCGTCGCCAGCGGTCGCCAGCCCGTCGAGATCCTTGCGCGCGTTGCGGTAATGCTCCAGCGCCTTGTCGAGGAACGCCCGATCGCGCTTCGGCTCCAGCTGCGGTAGCAGGGCGGTGAGGGTGGTGTGGATATCGCCCACCAGCGCCATGTTGACCGGGCAGTGCGCGCCGATGCTGCCGGGGTTGATGTCGATTTGAATGATGTTGGCGTTGGTGGGGTAGAACGCGCGGTAGGGGAACTGGGTGCCGAGCAGCACCAGCGTGTCGGCGTTCATCATCGCGTGATAGCCGGAGGAGAAGCCGATCAGCCCGGTCATGCCGACGCTGTAGGGGTTATCCCATTCGATATGCTCCTTGCCGCGCAGCGCGTGGACCACCGGCGCCTGCAGCAGTTCGGCCAGCTTGACCACTTCATCGTGCGCGCCAGCGCAGCCGCTGCCGCACATCAGGGTGATGTTCTTCGCCTTGTTCAGCGTCTCCGCCAGCTTGTTCAGCTCGCTCATCGGCGGCTGCACCAGCGGCAGCGCCGGGGTATGCCAGGTCAGGGTCGCGTCTTCCGGCGCCATGCGCAGCGCCACGTCGCCCGGCAAGACCACCACCGACACGCCGCGGTTGAGGATCGCCTTGCGCATGGCGATCTCCAGCACGCGCGGCAGCTGTTCCGGGTTGGAAACCAGCTCGCAATAGTGGCTGCATTCGCGGAACAGCTCCTGCGGATGCGTTTCCTGGAAGTAGCCGCTGCCGATTTCGCTGGAAGGAATGTGTGCGGCGATCGCCAGCACCGGCACATGGTTGCGATGGCAGTCGAACAGCCCGTTGATCAGGTGCAGGTTGCCGGGGCCGCAGGAACCGGCGCACACCGCCAGCTGGCCGGTGAGCTGGGCTTCGGCGCCGGCGGCGAAGGCGGCCACCTCTTCATGGCGGGTGCCCAGCCATTCGATGGTGCCCATGCGGTGCAGGCTGTCGCTCAGGCCGTTGAGCGAATCGCCGGTCACGCCCCAAATGCGTTTTACGCCGGCTTGATCCAGCGTTTTGGCGATCAGTGTGGCTACGGTTTGCTTCATGGTTCCCCCAAACATGGTTTGAAAAACGATGTGGACTCGATCCGGTGAGTGGCAGCAGAACAACTGCAAGCATAGCTTACCGGCTGTGGACGAGATGCGGTCAGGAAGAGTAAAGAGCGTAGGACGGGGAAAAGTGTAACCGGGCTGGCCACGGGGAACTTGCCGATAAATGCCCCATCGCGGCGATGGGGCCAGGGATCACGCCAGGGTGACATCGCCCTGCAGCTGGCAACTGCAGGCCAGCACGTAGCCCTGCGCTACCTCTTCCTCGCTCAACGTCATGGTGCTGGTGGTGGTGTAGTCGCCCTCGAGGATGCGGGTTTTGCACGAACCGCATACTCCGGCGCGGCAGGCGGCGTTGACCGGCAGGGCATTGGCCTCCATCGCTGCCAGCAGGGTGCTGCCGACCGGCACGCGGAATTCGCGCAGCGGGCGGGCGGCGCGCAGCGTCAGCCCTTCGGTGGCATCGGCCTGCGCCGTCGGCGTGTGGAACTGCTCCTTATGGAAACGCTCGGCCGGCACGCCGAGCCGGCGACAAAGTTGCTCCACCTGATCCATGTAGGGCGCGGGGCCGCAGGTCAACACCGTGCGTTCGGCGATATCCGGCGCCGCCTGCCGCAGCGTCTGTTCATCGATGCGGCCGCTGAGGTAGCCGGGCTGCAGATCCTGCTCGGCCATCAGCGTCAGGCGCAGCTGCGGATGGGCGGCGCACAGCGCGCGCCACTGATCGGCGAAAATCGTGTCGGCGGGCGTGCGCACGTTAACGATCGCGGCGATATCGCAGGTTGGACGGTTGGCGGTCAGCCAGCGGCACATCGAGACGATCGGCGTCACGCCGCAGCCGGCCGCCAGCATCAGATAACGATCGGCCGGGTGGCGCTCGCAGCAGAATTCGCCCTGCGCGTCGGACAGCCACAGCGTGTTGCCGGGCTTGACCTCTTGCGTCAGCCAGCGCGATCCGACGCCGTCCGGCAGGCAGCGCACGCTGATGCTGAGAAAGCGGCTCTGGCCAGGCGAGGAGGAGAGCGTATAGGCGCGCAGCGTCTCCTCGCTGTTGCGAATGCTGACCAGCGCGAACTGGCCGGCCTGATAAGGATAGAAAACGTCGCAGATCAGGTTCAGCGTCCAGACGTCGGCGGTTTCACGCCGGATGGAATGCACCTGCATGCGGTTCGGGCAAAGCGGAGTGGGTTGAGTCATCGGGCACCTCAAAAAGCAAAGGGGCCGGCGCAGGCGGCCCCATAACGTAACGGCATCAGGCGAGCAGCGCTGCGATATCCTGCTCGACGGTGGTGATCGGACGCAGGCCGAATTTCTCGTTGAGGATCGCCATCAGGTTGTCGGTCAGGAAGCCGGGTGCGGTCGGGCCGGTGACGATGTTTTTCACCCCCAGCGACAGCAGCGTCAGCAGAATGACGATCGCCTTCTGTTCAAACCACGACAGCACCAGGCTGAGCGGCAGCTCGTTGACGCTGCAGCCGAGCGTATCCGCCAGCTTGACCGCCAGCATGATGGCGGAGTAAGCGTCGTTGCACTGGCCGACGTCCAGCAGGCGCGGCAGCCCTTCCAGCGTGCCGAAGTCCAGCTTGTTGAAACGGTATTTGCCGCAGGCCAGCGTCATGATCAGGCAGTCTTGCGGCACGCTACGGGCGAAGTCGGTGAAGTAGCTGCGCTCGTCGCGGCTGCCGTCGCAGCCGCCCACCAGGAAGACGTGGCGCAGTTTTTTCTGCGACACCAGGTCGATGACCGTGTCGGCGGCGTTCAGCAGCGTCTGGCGGCCGAAGCCGACGGTGATCAGGTGCTCGATCTCGGTGTAAGGGAAGCCGTTCATGCCCTGCGCCTGACGGATCACGGCGCCGAAGTCGTCGCCTTCCAGATGGTTGACGCCCGGCCAGCCGACGATGCTGCGGGTCCAGATACGATCGCCGTAGTTGCCGACGTTCGGATCGATGATGCAGTTGGAGGTCATCACGATCGGGCCGGGGAATTTGGCGAATTCCGTCTGCTGGTTCTGCCAACCGCTGCCGTAGTTGCCCACCAGATGTTTGAATTTTTTCAGTTCCGGATAGCCGTGCGCCGGCAGCATTTCACCGTGGGTGTAGACGTTGACGTTTTGCCCTTCGGTTTGCTCGAGCAGCATGCGCAGATCTTTGAGATCGTGGCCGGAAATCAGAATGGCTTTCCCGGCCACCGGGCGCACGTTGACTGCGCTGGGCTGCGGATCGCCGTAGGCCTGGGTCTCACCGCGATCGAGGATCGCCATCACGTTGAAGTTCATCTTGCCGATGCCCATGGCGTTGTTCAGCAGGGTATCGACGTCGCGCGGCCGGGTGCCGAGCCAGGCCATGAAAGCGTGGTAGTCGGCATAGAGCTGTTCGTCGAACTGGCCGAGCACGTGCGCGTGTTCCATATAGGCCGCCGCACCTTTCAGGCCATACAGACACAGCAGGCGCAAACCGTGTACGTCGTCGCCGACCTCGGCCTTGTCGCTGTCGAGGGCAAACTGCGCCGCCTGCTGCAGCAGCGCAGGCATAGCGTCGCCGGCCAGCTGCAGCGCCGCCATCGGGTGATCGACGCGCACGCCGGCATCCAGCAGCCGGCAACGGGCGGCCAGCGAGTCGCGCAGCAGCAGGGTTTCCCGCGCGTAGCCGATGATGCGCTGGGAATCGAAGTTGACGTTGGTCAGGGTGGAGAAGAAGGCGCGCGGGGCGAAGCTGTCGATTTCGTGGTCGACGATGCCCAGCGAACGCGCCTGCAGCGCCCAGGCGGAGAGGCCCTGCAGCGCCGCCACCAGCAGATCCTGCAGATCGGAGGTTTCCGCCGTTTTGCCGCACATGCCCTGAGAATACGCGCAGCCGTTGCCTGCCGGGGTTCGAATGGTTTGTTCACATTGCACACAGAACATAGTCGCTTCCTTTTATTTTTAAAGTTGCATTTATAATGCTTGTTTAAAAGCATAGATCGGCGTTCGGGGTTGCAAAAGGCTTTTGTGCGACTACTGCGGGCAAGTTTGATTTAGCGCAATTTTGCCGTGCAGATGGGAATGATTACGCTTTGGGGGCCGGGTAGCCCCCAAGGGGAAAGGATCAGGAGAACAGGGCGATCAGCACCGGCGCCAGCAGGCTCAGCAGGAAGCCGTGCACGATGGCGGGCGGCACCATGTCCAGTCCGCCGCTGCGCTGCAGCACCGGCAGGGTGAAGTCCATCGATGTGGCGCCGCACAGGCCGAGGGCGGTGGAGCGGCTGCGGCGCACCAGCGTCGGGATCAGCATGATCGCCACCAGCTCGCGCGCCAGATCGTTGAAGAACGCTGCGCTGCCCATCACCGGGCCGTAGGCGTCGGTGATCAGAATGCCGGACAGCGAGTACCAGCCGAAGCCAGAGGCCATCGCCAGCCCGGCCTTGACCGGCAGCCCCAGCAGCTGCGCCGCCAGCGCGCCGCCGGCCAGCGACGCGACGACCACCGCCAGCGCCACCAGCGTGCCGCGGCGGTTGAGCACGATCTGGCGCAGCGTCATGCCGCTGTTGCGCAGCTGAATGCCGACCAGCAACAGCAGGAAGATCAGCGCATATTCGCTGCCTTTATGGGCGAACTGCAGCCATTGCCACTGCGTCAGGCCAAGCAGGAAGCCGCCGAGCACCACGCCGCACAGCTTGAGCGACTCCAGCGCCATATGCACGCGCGAAGGCAGCTTTTCCTGTTTATGGCTGCTGCGCCACGGCATGCGCCGCTCCAACAGCGCCAGCAACAGCAGATTGGCGCAGAGAATGCAGAAGAAGAACGCCGCGCTGTACTGGAAGATCAGCATCAGATTGCTGCTGAGATTCTCCATAAACGCCAGGCTGATGCCCATGAAAAACAGGATCACATACACCATCCAGCTCAGCAGGCGGTTGATCAGCACCAGCAGCGGGCGATGGCGTAAGGGAATGAGGTAACCGACAATCAGCGGTAACAGAATAATCAACAGTCCTGAGTACATGGTGCAACGAGTGTCCTTGAGTTTTGATGCGCGACGAACGGCGGCGAGGAGCACACGCTAACCAAAAGCCCGGCCGGAGTAAAGCGGCAGATTTGACGCTGGCCGCTTGACCTGCAAGGGGTTTTTTGACCATGCTCTGTGAAAGTCGCCTCATTGAAGAGGCGACGGCGCGCACGGGAGGCGGCGGATGTTCTTGGAGCGTATCGAAATTGTAGGTTTTCGCGGTATTAATCGGCTGTCCCTGATGCTGGACGACAACACGCTGTTGCTCGGCGAAAACGCCTGGGGTAAATCCAGCCTGCTGGATGCGCTGACGCTGCTGCTGGCGCCGGAGCAGAAACTGTATCGATTTGAAGCGCACGACTTCCATTTTCCCCCCGGTGAGGAGGCGGCCAAAGAGCGCCACCTGCAGGTGGTATTCACCTTCTGCGAGAAAGACATCGGCCACGCGCACCTGCCGCGCTACCGCCATCTGACGCCGCTGTGGGTCAAGGGGGAAGACGGCCTAAGCCGCATTCATTACCGCTGCGAGGGCGAGCTGGCCGATGACGGCACGGTGTGCACCTGGCGCGGTTTTCTCGACGCCGACGGCAACGCCTTTCAACTGCACCATATCGAACAGCTTGCCCACGCCATCATCCGCATCCACCCGGTTTTGCGCCTGCGCGACGCGCGCTTTATTCGCCGCCTGCGCCCCAGCAGCCTCGGCGATGAACGCAAACCCGATACGCAGGCGTTGGCGCAGCAGCTGGATCAGCTGACGCGCGAGCTGGTGCGCAATCCGCAGAAGCTGACCAACGGCGAGCTGCGTCAGGGGCTGGCGGCGATGCAGCAGTTGCTCGAGCACTACTTTGCCGAGCAGAGCTCGCAGGTGGCGCGGCCGCGCCGCCGCGGCGGTGAACCGGAGCAGGACGCCTGG
>NZ_JBJNOF010000010.1:0-84100 GCF_052166775.1 Serratia sp. CY74737 | reverse complement strand
CCCTCCCCCCCCCCCCCTCCCCCCCCCCCCCCCCCCCCCCCCCCCCCCCCCCCCCCCCGCGGCGGTGAACCGGAGCAGGACGCCTGGCGCGCGCTGGACGGCATCAACCGCATGGTGGCCGAACCGAACAGCCGCAGCATGCGTCTGATCCTGCTGGGGATGTTTTCCACCCTGTTGCAGGCCAAGGGCGACGTCAAGCTGGATCCGCACGCCCGGCCGCTGCTGCTGGTGGAAGACCCGGAAACTCGCCTGCATCCGATCATGCTGTCGGTGGCCTGGGGGCTGCTCAATCAGCTGCCGCTGCAGCGCATCACCACCACCAACTCCAGCGAACTGGTGTCGCTGGTGCCGGTGGAGCACGTGTGCCGGCTGGTGCGCGAGTCGGGCCGCGTCGCGACCTACCGTCTCGGGCCGCGCGGGCTGAGCGCCGAAGACGGGCGGCGCATCGCGTTTCACATCCGTTTCAACCGGCCGTCGTCGCTGTTCGCCCGCTGCTGGCTACTGGTGGAGGGCGAGACCGAAGTGTGGCTGCTGAACGAACTGGCGCGCCAGTGCGGCTATCATTTCGAGGCGGAAGGGGTAAGGGTCATCGAATTCGCTCAGTGCGGCCTGAAGCCGCTGCTGCGCTTCGCCCGCCGCATGGGCATCGAGTGGCATGCGCTGGTGGACGGCGATGAGGCGGGCAAAAAGTACGCCAACACCGTGCGCAGCCTGCTGGACAATCATGAAGACAACGAACGCGATCGGCTGACCGCGCTGCCGGCGCCGGACATGGAACACTTCATGTTCCGCGAAGGGTTCGCCCCGGTCTATCACCGAATGGCATCGGTGCCGATCAACGCGCAGATGCCGGTGCGCAAGGTGATCCTGAAAGCGGTCCACCACTCTTCGAAGCCGGATCTGGCGATCGAGGTCGCGATGCAGGCCGGCGAATGGGGCACGGACTCGGTGCCGCCGCTGCTGAAGAAAATGTTCTCACGGGTGATCTGGCTGGCGCGCGGCCGGGCGGACTGACGGCCCGCCGGGCGTTATCGGGCGCAGAAGTGCGCCGCCAATCCCTGTTCCAGCTCGTCCAGCAGCTGATAGCGGCGGCGATACTCGGCGCGCTTCTTGCTGGCGATCTCTTCGATCGGCTTGCGGGCGATGCGTTCGGGCAGCAGGAAATAGCCGCTGTCGAGCGGTTTGGCGCCCATCGACAGCCAGAACTGATCGTAATCGGCGTGCAGCTTGTCCTTCTTCTTACTCTGGTAGCGCCAGTTTTGATAGATATGGGTGGCGTTGCCGACCGCCACAATCTGGCGGATGCCGAGGTGCCGCGCCAGCGTGCAGATGCCTTCCAGCACCAGCCGTTTAGGGAACAGGCCGTGACACTCTTTGGTGGTGTGCTGGATCTCGGCGTGCGGCACGTCATGGTTCGCGCCCTGCAGGCCGCCGATGAACAACGTCGGCTGCTGCTGATAATGCATCAGCGCAAAGGTGATCTCCGCCAGCATCACGCCGTTGGCGTTGCGCAGCAGCAGCGTGGCTTCCCCTTCCTTATTCAGTTTGTCGATCGCCGCCAGTTCCAGCGTGATCGGCGCTTCGTTCTTGCCCATCGCGCTAGCCAGCACGAAGGCGTGCGGGCCGAGGTGGCCGAGGCGCATCTTCAGCGGCATGCGCTGTACGATGAGATCGTAATGATCGCGCAGGGCGAACAGGCATTCGATCTTGCTCATGTTGGCCGCCAGGTAGGGACGATGCAGTTTGCACGGCAGGTTCGGCTGCGCACTCAGGATCTCCTCCAGCAGCGGATTGCTGGCCAGGGTGCTGAGCAGGCCGCTGGTGGTGCGCCAGTTGAGCAGCGAACGGCCGAGAAACTTCAGGCGAAACGAGGTTTTTTTCCAGGCGTTGCTCGGTGCCTTTTCGCCATTGATCAGCGCCGTCATCAGTTGCCAGCCGTTAAGCGGCCGGGCGGAGGCGAGTGGGTAGCTGAGCTGTGACATGATGAAATCCTTGGCTGTGTTGAATGGCGCTATTTCATCAAGGCTTCACTAAACGGGAGTTCAATGCCGAACTGTAACCAAGCGTGTCTCCACATTGTGTTGAGCTAAGGTTTAGTTATTCCCTACGGTGCGTGCTAATTTAGCTCCGCCGCCGCAATGGGCGGTCGATATTCACAAGCACAGGCAGGTCAATTTTGACAGGGTTTAAAGGACATAAACGCCGCTGGATACTCGCACTGGCGGTGATTGCGGCGATTGCCGCGGCGGCCGTTTGGCACTTCCGCCATCCGGCGCCGACCGATTTCAAAACGGTAAAGGTCACCAAGCGCGATCTGCAGCAGAACGTGTTGGCGACCGGCCAGCTGGACGCAGTGCGCAAGGTTGACGTCGGCGCGCAGGTCAGCGGGCAGTTGGAAAAGCTGTATGTTGAGATCGGCGACAAGGTGAAGAAAGGTCAGTTGCTGGGGGTTATCGATCCGCAACAGGCGCAGAACAGCATCCGTGAAGGCGAGGCGACGCTGCGCGAGCTGCATGCGCAACTGCTGCAGGCACAGGCGGAACAGCAGCTGGCGGCGGTTACGCTGCAGCGCAACCAGGCGCTGGCCAAACTGCAGGCGGTATCGCGTCAGGATCTGGATCAGGCGGCGACGCAGCTGGCGGTGAAGAAGGCGCAGGTAGGCACCATCAATGCGCAGATCGCCCGCAACCAGGCCAGCCTGGATACCGCCAAGATCAATCTGGCCTATACCCGCATCGAAGCGCCGATGGATGGCGACGTGGTGCAGATCACCACGCTGCAGGGCCAGACGGTGATCGCGGCGCAACAGGCGCCGAACATTCTGACGCTGGCGGATCTCGGCACCATGCTGGTGAAGGCGCAGGTCTCGGAGGCCGACGTCATTAACCTCAAGGCGGGTCAGAAGGCCTGGTTCACAGTGCTGGGCGATCCGACCCGGCGCTTCGACGGCGTGCTGAAAGACATTCAGCCGACGCCGGAAAAGGTCAACAACGCCATCTTCTATTACGCGCGTTTCGAAGTGCCCAACCCGGAAAGGCTGCTGCGCTTGCAAATGACGGCGCAGGTGCACATTCAGCTGGCCGGCGTCCAGCAGGCGCTGGTGATCCCGCTGGCGGCGCTGGGCGATCAGATCGCCGACAATCGCTACCATGTTTCGGTGCTGAAACAGGGCAAGGAAGAGAAGCGTGAGGTGGCCATCGGCCTGCGCAACAATATCGATGTGCAGATCCTCAGCGGGCTCGAGGCGGGCGATGAGGTGATCGTCAGCCGCGGCGGCGTGGAGGCCGGCTGATGGCGGCGCTGTTGCAGCTGAACGGCATCCGCCGCAGCTACCGTTCCGGCGAGCAGACGGTGGAGGTGCTGAAGGGGATCAGTCTGAGCATCGACGCCGGTGAAATGGTGGCGATCATGGGGGCTTCCGGCTCCGGCAAATCGACGCTGATGAACATTCTCGGTTGCCTGGACAAGCCGAGCGCCGGCGTCTATCGGGTGGCCGGCCAGGATGTGGCGACGCTGAGCGACGATGCGCTGGCGCAGCTGCGGCGCGAGCATTTCGGCTTTATCTTTCAGCGTTATCATCTGCTGCCGCACCTGAGCGCGGCGCATAACGTCGAGGTGCCGGCGGTGTACGCCGGGCTGGGCAAAGCGGCGCGGCGCGAACGGGCGGAGGCGCTGTTGCGCCGTCTGGGGCTGGGGGAGCGCGTCAACTATCGGCCGAGCCAGCTTTCCGGCGGCCAGCAGCAGCGCGTCAGTATCGCCCGCGCGCTGATGAACGGCGGGCAGGTGATCCTGGCGGATGAGCCGACCGGCGCGCTCGACAGCCATTCCGGCGAAGAGGTGATGGCGATCCTCAAACAGTTGTGCGCCCAGGGCCACACGGTGATCCTGGTGACTCACGATCCGGCGGTGGCGCGTCAGGCTGAACGGATCATCGAGATCCGCGACGGCGAAATCATCGCCGATTCCCGTCCGGCGCCGTCGGAGGATGCCCAGGCCAAGCCGCTGACGCTGGCCGCCGCGGCGCCTTCCTGGCGGCAGATGGGCGGCCGCTTTCGCGAAGCGCTGGTCATGGCCTGGCGCGCGATGGCGGCCAACAAGATGCGCACCGCGCTGACCATGCTCGGCATCATTATCGGCATCGCCTCGGTGGTATCGATCCTGGTGATCGGCGACGCCGCCAAGCAGATGGTGCTGGCGGACATTAAATCGATCGGCACCAACACCGTCGATATCTACCCCGGCAAGGACTTCGGCGACGACGATCCGACCTACCGGCAATCGTTGAAATACGGGGATCTCGACGCGCTGCGCGAACAGCCGTACATCAGCGCGCTGTCGCCGAGCATCAGCAGCAGCATGCGGCTGCGGCTGGGCAACGTCGACGCGGCGGCCAACGTCAACGGCGTCAGCGAGCAGTTCTTCCGCGTGTACGGCATGAGCTTTACCCAGGGCGTCGGCATCGACCCGATGCAGGTGCAGTCACAGGCGCAGACGGTGGTGATCGACGCCAATACCCAACGGCGGCTGTTCCCGCACCAAAAAAACGTGGTGGGCGAGGTGATCCTGGTGGGCAACATGCCGGCGACGGTGGTCGGCGTGGCTAAAGAGAAGCAGTCGATGTTCGGCAGCAGCAAGACGCTGAACGTGTGGGTGCCGTACAGCACCATGGCCAACCGGCTGATGGGCAACAGCTATTTCGACTCGATCACCGTGCGCATCCGCGACGGCTACGACAGCAAGGAAGCGGAACAACAGCTGTCGCGTCTGCTGACGTTGCGCCACGGCAAGAAGGATTTTTTCACCTATAACATGGACAGCCTGGTGCAAACTGCGGAGAAAACCACTCGCACGCTGCAGCTGTTCCTGACGCTGGTGGCGGTGATTTCGCTGGTGGTGGGCGGCATCGGCGTGATGAACATCATGCTGGTGTCGGTGACTGAGCGCACGCGCGAGATCGGCATCCGCATGGCGGTGGGCGCGCGTTCCGGCGATGTGTTGCAGCAGTTTCTGATCGAGGCGGTCTTGGTCTGCCTGGTGGGGGGCGCGCTGGGGATTACGTTGTCGTTCGCTATCGGTTTGGCGGTGCAGCTGGTGTTGCCGGGTTGGCAGATCAGTTTCCCGCCGGCGGCGTTGCTGAGCGCGTTCCTCTGTTCCACCGGCATCGGCGTGGTGTTCGGCTATCTGCCGGCGCGCAATGCCGCGCGGCTGAATCCGATCGATGCGCTGGCGCGCGAGTAAGTCACAGGCATAAAAAATGCCAGTCACACGGCGGCTGGCATTTTTATCGCAGTCAGAGTCAGTGCAGCGCGACGCTGCCGGAAGCGTTTAGGACAGCGCCTCGCTTTCCACTGGCACAATAAGACTGGCATGGTTGCCTTTGGGCCCTTGATGCACGTCGAAGCTGACCTGCTGGCCCGCCTTCAACGTTCTGTAACCATCCATCTTGATTGTGGAATAATGCGCGAAAATATCTTCGCCGCCGCCGGCTGGGCAGATGAAGCCAAAACCTTTGGCGTTGTTAAACCATTTAACAGTACCCGTCTCCATGCTTTTACATCCCTCGCAACGCTATTTTAAGTGAGATGAATAACTGATTTCGCACTCGCCGTGGGCGAGTAGCAGGGTGGACAAGGGGTGGTTAAAAGACCACCAGCCACGAATTTACACTCTAGAGCAAATGATCGGGGCGTCAAGGGATCGGCTTTTGTCGGCGGGGAGCAGTTCACCAAAGTTTGAAGCAGGTAACGCTATTGCCACGATTCAGTCACAATTGGCCCGTTTTTTTGCGCACGTTACAGTGCGGCGGGACGATGCCGAAGATGATAAAATAGTAACTATCCCCACTTTGAATAACCGAAACCTGTCCCCATATCAGAGGGCAGAGCAGAGAAGATGAGCAGCGATGGGCAATAACAACGACTGGCTAAACTTTGAACACTTGGCCGAAGAAAAACAAATCGATGCGGTAAAACCGCCGTCTATGTATAAAGTTATACTTAACAACGACGATTACACACCGATGGAATTTGTGATTGACGTTCTGCAAAAGTTCTTTTCTTATGATATTGAACGCGCAACGCAACTGATGCTCACGGTCCACTATCAAGGCAAGGCGATCTGTGGTGTTTTTACCGCCGAGGTGGCGGAAACCAAAGTCGTCCATGTGAACCGGTACGCAAGGGAGAACGAGCATCCGTTGCTTTGTACGCTGGAAAAAGCCTGAATAAGGCAATCTATTGGGGAGGTGCTTATGCTCAATCAAGAACTGGAACTCAGTCTCAACATGGCTTTCGCCAGGGCGCGTGAGCACAGACACGAGTTTATGACCGTGGAGCACCTGTTGCTGGCGTTGCTGAGCAACCCTGCCGCGCGAGAAGCGCTCGAGGCATGTACGGTGGATCTGGCCGCGTTGCGCCAGGAGCTGGAAGCCTTCATCGAACAAACCACACCGACGCTGCCCGCCGGCGAAGAAGAGCGCGACACTCAGCCGACGCTCAGCTTCCAGCGCGTGCTGCAGCGCGCGGTCTTCCATGTGCAATCCTCCGGCCGCAGCGAAGTGTCCGGCGCCAACGTGTTGGTGGCTATTTTCAGCGAGCAGGAATCGCAGGCGGCCTATCTGCTGCGCAAGCACGACGTCAGCCGTCTCGACGTGGTGAACTTCATTTCACATGGCACGCGTAAAGACGAGCCGGGCCAAGCGCCGAATGCGGAAAACCCGGTGAACGAAGAGCAGTCCGGAGGGGAAGACCGTATGGAAAACTTCACCACCAACCTCAATCAGTTGGCCCGTGTGGGCGGCATCGATCCGCTGATCGGCCGCGATCGTGAGCTGGAGCGCGCGATTCAGGTGCTGTGCCGTCGTCGTAAAAACAACCCGCTGCTGGTCGGCGAATCCGGCGTGGGCAAGACCGCCATCGCTGAAGGCCTGGCCTGGCGTATCGTGCAGGGCGACGTGCCGGAAGTAATGGCGGACTGCACGCTGTATTCGCTGGATATCGGTTCACTGCTGGCCGGCACCAAATACCGCGGCGACTTCGAGAAACGCTTCAAGGCGCTGCTCAAGCAGCTGGAACAGGATCAGAACAGCATCCTGTTCATCGATGAAATTCACACCATCATCGGCGCCGGTGCGGCTTCCGGCGGGCAAGTGGATGCCGCCAACCTGATCAAACCGCTGCTGTCGAGCGGCAAGATCCGGGTGATCGGCTCGACCACCTACCAGGAGTTCAGCAACATCTTCGAAAAGGATCGCGCTCTGGCGCGCCGTTTCCAGAAGATCGACATCACCGAACCGACGGCGGAAGAGACCGTTCAGATCATCAACGGCCTGAAGACCAAGTATGAAGCGCACCACGACGTGCGTTATACCGCCAAGGCGATCCGTGCCGCGGTGGAGCTGTCGGTGAAATACATCAACGATCGCCATCTGCCGGACAAGGCGATCGACGTGATCGACGAGGCGGGCGCCCGCAGCCGGTTGATGCCGGCCAGCAAGCGCAAGAAAACCGTCAACGTGGCCGATATCGAATCCGTGGTGGCGCGTATCGCTCGCATCCCGGAGAAAACCGTGTCGGCCAGCGATCGCGACGTGCTGAGAAACCTGGGCGATCGCTTGAAGATGCTGGTATTCGGCCAGGATCAGGCGATCGAAGCGTTGACGGAAGCGATCAAGATGAGCCGCGCCGGTCTGGGCCACGAGCGCAAGCCGGTCGGTTCCTTCCTGTTCGCCGGGCCGACCGGGGTCGGGAAAACCGAGGTCACCGTACAGCTGGCCAAGGCGATGGATATCGAGCTGCTGCGTTTCGACATGTCCGAGTACATGGAGCGGCATACCGTCAGCCGTCTGATCGGCGCGCCTCCGGGCTACGTCGGTTACGATCAGGGCGGGCTGCTGACCGATGCGGTGATCAAGCATCCGCATGCGGTGGTGCTGCTCGATGAGATCGAGAAGGCGCATCCGGACGTGTTCAACCTGCTGCTGCAGGTGATGGACAACGGCACGCTGACGGACAACAACGGCCGCAAGGCGGACTTCCGCAATGTGATCCTGGTGATGACCACCAACGCCGGTGTGCGGGAAACCGAACGCAAGTCGATCGGCCTGGTGCAGCAGGACAACAGCACCGACGCGATGGAAGAGATCAAGAAGGTGTTTACGCCGGAATTCCGCAACCGTCTGGACAACATCATCTGGTTCAACCATCTGTCTACCGAGGTGATCCAGCAGGTGGTCGACAAGTTTATCGTCGAACTGCAGGCGCAGCTGGATGCGAAGGGCGTGTCGCTGGAAGTGAGCGACGAAGCGCGCGACTGGCTGTCGGTGAAGGGCTACGACCGTGCGATGGGCGCTCGTCCGATGGCGCGCGTCATGCAGGAAAACCTGAAGAAACCGTTGGCCAACGAATTGCTGTTCGGTTCGCTGGTGGACGGCGGTTCCGTGAAGGTCGAGCTGGACAAGGACAAGAAACAGCTGACTTACCACTTCCTCAGCGCCGCCAAGCGCAAGGCGGACGAGGGCGCGGTGCACTAAGGCTGCCTTCAGGCAAAGAAAAAGCGATGCTTCGGCATCGCTTTTTTTATGGGTGAGATTCACCGTACAACAGAAACGAGTGAGCCCTCTCAGTTTACCTGCGCACCTGCAACCCGTTGTTTAACGTCGCTGCGGGGGTAAACGGAAAGGGCTCCCGAGGGATTACATCCTCGATGCCGCCAGCGTGTGGCGCGCGGTGAGCCGATTAACGGCTACGGAAGACAATGCGGCCTTTGCTCAGGTCGTACGGGGTCAGCTCTACAGTGACTTTGTCGCCCGTCAGGATGCGGATATAGTTTTTACGCATTTTACCGGAGATGTGTGCGGTTACCACGTGCCCGTTTTCCAATTCAACGCGGAACATGGTGTTGGGCAGCGTATCAAGAACGGTGCCCTGCATTTCAATATTGTCTTCTTTGGCCATCGAATCCTCTAGGTCTAACTACCTTAGTTTTTAACCGGCAAGATAATGCCGAAAAACCCCCATTATGTAAAGATGTGTCGGTGAACATTGCACCGTTTCCATCAATTAGTTTACTGGATAGGGCGGTTCAACCGGCTGTGGGGATATGACTTGCGGCGCCCAGCACGCCGGCGCCAAAGGCCGCCGTTGAAGGGTGCTGAGCTGCTGCAAGAATTGACGGCGCGGAATTTCACGCGCGCCAAGGCGGGCAGTGTGAGCGTTCAGCACCTGGCAGTCAATCAATTCCCCGCCATAAGCGGCAAAATGGCGGCAAAAGGCCATCAATGCGCATTTTGAGGCGTTGGTGACGCGGCTGAACATCGATTCGCCGCAGAACAACGCGCCCTGCGCCACGCCGTACATGCCGCCAACCAGTTGATCATCCTGCCAGACCTCCACCGAGTGCGCGTAGCCGAGGCGATGCAGATGCTGATAGGCGCGCTGCACCTCCGGGCCGATCCAGGTGCCTTCATCCGGCCGGTGGGCGCAGGCGGCGATCACCGCGGCGAAGTCGTGATTGAGCGTGATGCGAAACGGATCGTGGCGCAGAAAGCGTTTCAGGCTGCGGTTAAGATGAAACTCGGCCGGGAACAGCACCGCACGCGGATCGGGCGACCACCACAGGATGGCCTCTCCCGGCGAATACCAGGGGAAGATGCCGCGCTCGTAGGCCGCCAGCAGCCGCGGCGCCGTGAGATCGCCGCCGATCGCCAGCAGGCCGTTGGGGTCGCGCAGGGCGCCCTCAGGCGAGGGAAACGCCAGCGACTGCGGGGAGAGCTTAACGATGCGCATACAGGGTCTCTGCGTCCTCTACGGGCCGATTAAGGCGCCAGGTTGCTGATACGGTTGCGAAAGCGGGCATAGCGGCCCTGCTGGCGCATCAGGGCCGCGTGATTGCCCTGTTCGACAATCCGGCCGTCGTCCATCACGCAAATGCGGTCGAGATGTTCCAGGCCATACAGGCGGTGCGTCACCAGGATCAGCGTCTTGCCCTGACAATGCCGGCGCAGCAGCGCCAGGATCTGCTGTTCGGTTTCGGCGTCCAGCCCTTCGGTCGGTTCGTCAAGCAGCAGCAGCGGGGCCGGATGCAGCAGCGCACGGGCGATGCCCAGACGGCGCTGTTCGCCGCCGGACAGTTGGCGGCCGCCTTCGCCGAGCCAGGCGTTCAGTCCGCCGTCGCTAGCCAGCAATTTGCCGAGCCCCACCTGCTGCAGGACGTCACTCAAACGAGCGTCGTCGGCATCCGGTGCGGCCAGCCGCAGGTTTTCCCGCAGCGTATCGCTGAAGATATGCACTCGCTGGCTGACGACCGTGGTCATTCGGCGCAGCGTGGTTTCATCATAATCCTCCAGCGGTTCGCCGTTGAGCAGAATTTTGCCGCCGTCGGTGCGCCAGGCGCGGGTCAGCAGCTGCAGCAGGGTGGACTTGCCGCAGCCGGTGCGGCCGAGCAAGGCGATGTGTTCGCCGGCCGCCACCTCAAGCGTGACGTCGCGCAGCACCGGCTGCGGCTGATCGGGGTAGGTGAAACTCAACTGCTGCAGGCTGAGCTGCGCCCGGTCGGCAGCGGCCGGGCCGGCGGCAGGGAAGGTGACTTCCGGTTGGCGATCGATGATCTGTTTGACCCGCGTGGCGGAGGCGATCACCTGACCGAGATGCTGGAAGGCGCCGGCCACCGGCATCAGCGCTTCGAACGACGCCAGCGCGGCGAAGACAAACAGCGCGATCAACGCGCCGGGTTGGGTATCGCCGCCGATGCCCGCGGCGGTCAGCCACAGCAGCAGCGTCACCGTCAGCCCGCTGGCGAGGATCATCAGCGCCTGCGCCTTGCCGCTCAGCGAGGCCTGCTGCCACTGGCGGCGTTGCCACCGCTGTTCGGTGGCGTTCAGTGTCTGGCGGAAGTCGTTGACGGCGCCGAACACCACCAGTTCCGCCTGCCCCTGCAGCCAGGCGGTCAGGTCGGTGCGGTATTGACCGCGCAGCGCGGTGAGTTGGCCGCCGATCGGTTTGCCGGCGCGATAGAACACCGGCGGCACCAGCAGCAGCAGCAGCAGCAGAATGCCACCCAGCGTCAGGGCGAGTGCAGGATCCAGCCAGCTCAGGCCGTAAGTGACGACCAGGATCACCACCGCCGCGCTGATCAGCGGCGAGATCACCCGCAGATAAAGGTGATCCAGCGTGTCCACGTCTGCTACCAGGCGGTTGAGCAGGTCGGCCTGGCGGAAACGGGCGATGCCGCCCGGCGTCAGCGGCAGGATCTTGCTGAAGGTGAACACCCGCAGGTGCGACAGCACGCGGAAGGTGGCGTCGTGGCTGACCACACGCTCGGCGTAGCGCCCGGCGGTGCGGAAGATCGCCGCGCCGCGCACGCCGGCGGCGGGCAGCATGTAGTTGAAGGTTAGCAGGCCCGCCAATCCGGCCAGCGAAGAGGCGGCCAGGAACCAGCCGGAGAGCGCCAGCAGGCCGATGCTGGCCAGCAGGGTGACGATCGCCAAAATGATGCCCAGGCTAATCAGCAGGCTATGGCGGCGATACAACGCCAAAAACGGCAGCAACACGCGCATGATTAAAGTTCCCCGCGGCGGTGGGCGATCAGCGTGGCGAACAGGCCCGGTTGGGCACTGAGGGTGGCGTAATCGCCCTGTTGCACGATACGCCCGTTATCCATCACCCAAATCTGATCGTAGTCTTCGGTATCTTCCAACTGATGCGTCACCAGCAGGGTGGTTTGTTGATGCGAAGCGGCATTCAACGCCTGCATCACCCGTTGTTCGCTATGGGCATCGAGGCTGGCGGCCGGTTCATCGAGCAGCAGCAAGCGGCGCGGGCCGATCAGCGCCCGGGCGACCGCCACGCGCTGCGCCTGACCGACCGACAGGCGGGCGGCGTTATCGCCCACTTCGGTGTCGAGCCCCTGCGGCAGATACGGCAACAGCTCGCTGACGTAGGCGTGTTCCACCGCCTGCTGCAGCTGCGCTTCGTCGGCCTGCGGGCAGCCCAGCAGGATATTGGCGCGCAAGGTTTGCGCCGGCAGGTGCGGGTTTTGCCCGACCCAGCTCAGCTGCTGCCTCCAGTTCTCTGCGGACAGGTCACGCAGTTCGATGCCGTTGACGGTCAACGATCCACGGTAGGGCAGGAAGCCGAGCAGCAGATTGAGCAGCGAACTTTTGCCGGCGCCGCTCAGCCCGACCAGCGCCACGCGCTGCTGCGGTTGCAGGGTGAAACTCAGCGGCCCGGCCAGCAGCACGCCGTTCGGCGACAGAATTTCCAATTCGTTCGCCTGTAGCGTCAGCGGTTGATCGGCGGGCAACTTCCGCGTGCCGTTGCCCATCTGCTCGCCTTCGGCGCTGAGGAAGGTTTCCAGCGCTTCCGCCGCGCCGACCGCCTGCGCCTTGGCATGATAGAAGGTGCCGAGATCGCGCAGCGGTTGGAAGAACTCAGGCGCCAGAATCAGCACCAGAAAACCGGAAAACAGCGTTACGCTGAGGCCATAGCTGCCGAAGTTGAGTTCGCCGAGGTAAGAAAAGCCGAAATACACCGCCACTACGGCGATGGAGATCGACGCGAAGAACTCCAGCACGCCGGAGGAGAGGAAGGCCATGCGCAGCACTTCCATGGTGCGGCTGCGGAAGTCTTCGGAGGATTTGGCGATCTGCGCGGTTTCGGCCTGCGCGCGGTCGAATAGCCGCAGGGTGTCCAGGCCGCGCAGGCGGTCGAGGAAGTTACCGCTCAATCGCGCCAGCGCCACAAAGTTGCGGCGGTTGGCGTCGGCGGCCCCCATGCCCACCAGCGCCATAAACAGCGGGATGAGCGGCGCGGTCGCCAACAGAATCAAACCGGCCGCCCAGTTGATCGGGAAGACGGCGATCAAGATCAGCAGCGGGATAAACACCGCCAGATACATCTGCGGCAGATAGCGCGAGTAATAGTCCTGCATATCCTCGATCTGCTCGACGATGATGCTGGCCCAGCTGCCCGCCGGTTTGCCCTGGATCCAGGCCGGCCCGAGCTGCTGCAGCTTATCCAGCACCTGCCGGCGCATGCGCTGGCGGATCACCTGCCCACACAGAAAACCGACCCGTTCCCGCAGCCAGCTCAGCAGCGCCCGCAGCGCGAACGCGGCGGCCAGCCAGATAAACGAAGGGATCAGTTGCTCACGCGGGGTGTGTTCGATGATCAGGGCTTGCAGCAGGCTGGCCAGCAGCCACGCCTGCGTCACGATCAGCAGGCCGCTGAACAGCCCCAACAGCATGGAAAGGCGCAGCCAACGCTGCGCTAACGAACTCTGGGTTTTAAGCCAACGGGTTAACTGTTGCTGTCTGGTTTTTTTCATCAGATATGCGTCTGCGTCGCCGGCGCCCGTTTGTTACGGGCTGGGTTAACGTACTGTTAAATAATAGTGTTTGGCGCAATCGGCGACAAACAAGCGAGGCCTCATGTTACCTCGTGACTCGGCAGACTGAAAAGAATAAAGAGGGCAAATATGGCTATAACAGATGGGAGGGAGAGATTGCTGAACCCAAAAACAAAAAAAGCGGCTCGAGAGCCGCTTTTTGCCGATGATGAAAACGTCTTAGCAGACTTCTGCGCCGGCGATGCCGTCCAGATAACGCTCTGCGTCCAGCGCCGCCATGCAGCCGGTGCCGGCGGAGGTGATCGCCTGACGGTAGATGTGATCCATCACGTCGCCCGCGGCGAAGACGCCGGGGATAGTGGTTTGGGTCGCATTGCCGTGAATGCCGGACTGCACCTTGATGTAGCCGTTTTCCAGCTCCAGCTGACCGCCGAAGATGCCGGTGTTCGGGCTGTGGCCGATGGCGATGAACACGCCGGCCAGTTCCAGCTCACGGGTTTCGTTTTCCGCTTTGGTGCTGCGGATACGCACGCCGGTCACGCCCATTTCATCGCCCAGCACTTCGTCCAGCGTATGGTCGGTGTGCAGCACGATGTTGCCGCTCTTCACTTTTTCCATCAGCCGGTCGATCAGGATTTTCTCCGAACGGAAGCTGTCGCGACGGTGGATCAGGTGAACCTCGGCGGCGATGTTTGACAGGTACAGCGCTTCTTCAACGGCGGTATTGCCGCCGCCGACCACCGCGACTTTCTGGTTGCGGTAGAAGAAACCGTCGCAGGTTGCACAGGCGGAAACGCCTTTGCCCTTGAACGCGTCTTCGGAAGGCAGGCCAAGATAGCGGGCGGAGGCACCGGTCGCGATGATCAGCGCGTCGCAGCTGTATTCACCGCTGTCGCCAAACAGGCGGAACGGACGCTGCTGCAGATCGACGCTGTTGATGTGGTCGAAGACGATTTCAGTCTGGAACTTCTCCGCGTGCTCGCGCATGCGCTCCATCAACGCCGGGCCGGTCAGGCCTTCGGCGTCGCCGGGCCAGTTTTCCACTTCGGTGGTGGTGGTCAGCTGGCCGCCTTGTTCCAGACCGGTGATCAGCACCGGGTTCAGGTTGGCGCGCGCCGCGTAGACGGCGGCGGTGTAACCGGCCGGGCCGGAACCCAGAATCAGTAATTTGCTATGTTTAGCCGTGCCCATGAATAACCTCTTTATTCCACAATGGCGGACAATGAAGCCGATTGTAGGGAAAATGGCGCAGTAAAAAAAGCGCCGGGCGACGTTGTTAACGATTTGTATGATAGTTGTCGCCTATTAATGCATCCGTTGTCGGTAAATCGGTCGTCGAACGCAGAAATTTAACTTATCAAAGCCGCATTCGGTCAGCGAATCGCCAACCGTGCAAAAACGGCGCACTCTGCGGCTTCCGCCGCTCCCGAACGGGGTTTATCAGCCAGCGATTCATAATCAAAAATGGGATGCAGACTTTTCATGACGGTACGTTGTTCTGATTTTGCTTCTTTTACTTTGACAATCCGCTGCGCATTTGCGAAAACATCATAGGAAGAAGAAATTATCCCCGTAACACCAGCAAATCGTACGTATTTGCGCCGCAAGGCAACGATACGCAGCGGGAGTGCGGAGCAGGGCGCGCAAGCGTTTGCTGATTTTTTCTCGACCGAAACATCGTTGCCGGCGCTGCGCGGAGTTGGACAGACAGGCTGCGCGGCGTGGAATGATGGTAGTGAAGAAGCACATGACAGGCATCGGGTCTTCGCTTGGAACGAACCCTTACACATTGACGTTGGCTAGGGTGTGGCAAGTGCACGGAAGAAAATAAGAGAGACAATAATAATGGCAGACAACAAGAAACGCCCGGGTAAAGATCTTGACCGTATCGACCGCAACATCCTGAATGAGCTGCAGAAGGATGGGCGTATTTCGAACGTCGAGCTTTCGAAGCGCGTGGGGTTATCCCCGACACCATGTTTGGAACGCGTGCGCCGTCTCGAGCGCCAGGGTTTCATTCATGGCTATACCGCATTGCTGAACCCGCATTATCTGGATGCGTCCCTGCTGGTTTTCGTGGAGATCACGTTGAACCGCGGCGCGCCGGATGTGTTTGAGCAATTCAACTCGGCAGTGCAGAAGCTTGAAGAGATTCAGGAGTGTCATCTGGTTTCCGGCGATTTCGACTACCTGTTGAAAACCCGCGTACCGGACATGTCGGCTTACCGCAAATTGCTGGGCGAAACCTTGCTGCGTTTGCCGGGGGTTAACGACACCCGTACCTACGTAGTGATGGAAGAAGTGAAACAGAGTAACCGTCTGGTTATCAAAACACGGTAAGGTGCAGGTGCAAAACCTGATTAAATTGGTTACACTCCTGTTTATTCATACAGTTTCGGCGCCGGGGCAGTTTCTCGGCGCTGTTGCTATGTCAGCTAACAGGAACCTGGAGAGCCTTTCTTGAGCCAGGAATATACAGAAGATAAAGAAGTTACCCTGAAAAGACTCAGCAGTGGCCGGCGTTTGCTGGAAGCTGTGCTTATCGTGGTAGCGATTTTTGCCGTTTACCTCATGGCTGCGTTGGTCAGTTTCAACCCGTCTGACCCAAGCTGGTCGCAGACCGCGTGGCATGAGCCGATTCACAATCTGGGCGGCGGTGTCGGGGCCTGGTTGGCCGATACGCTGTTCTTCACCTTCGGGGTGCTCGCCTACGCGATACCGCCTATCATGCTGGTCCTGTGCTGGGCGGCTTATCGCCAACGCAGCAACAGAGACTACATCGACTATTTCGCGCTTTCCCTGCGCCTGATCGGCACCCTGGCGTTAGTGCTCACCTCCTGTGGGTTGGCGGCGCTGAACGTTGACGATCTCTATTACTTCGCCTCCGGCGGCGTGATCGGCAGCCTGCTGAGCAACGCCATGTTACCGTGGTTCAACGGCATCGGCGCTACGCTGGCGCTGCTGTGCGTATGGGCGGCGGGGTTGACGCTGTTTACCGGCTGGTCCTGGCTGGTGATCGCCGAGAAGATCGGCGGGGCGGTGTTGGGCGTTGCGACGGTGATGACCAATCGCTCACGCCGCGAAGAGCGCTATTTCGAAGATGACGAGCGTTACGTTGACGACGAGCCTGAGCAGGCAGGGAAGGGTGCCGCCGCAGCGGTTGCCGCGACCGCCGCCGGAGCCGCGGCCGCCGATGACGACGTGCTGTTCTCCGCGCCTTCGGTTACCGAAAGCGCCAAAGCGGCGGCGGAAGACGCCGCCGATCCGTTGCTCAGCGGCCTGCGCGCCGACGATGGTGAGCTTGAAGCAGAAGCCGCACCCAGCGCGCCGGCGGCTTCGCCTGCACCGACGGTGAAGGCAGAGATCCACGAGCCCGTTGCTGCGCCGATCGCCGCTCAGGCGCCGTCGGTAACGGTGGCGCCGGCCGCGCCGGCCTCGGTCAATCAGCACCCGGTAAGTGCGCCGGCGCAAGACGCTACGCCGCCGCTGTATTCCTTCGAGATCCCGGAAGAAACGCCTGCGCCTAAGGCGACGCGTCCTGTCGATCCTTATCAGGATGACGATGAGCCGCGCCTTGGCAATTGGCAAGAGCCGGCCGCGCAGCAGCCGGCGGCGCGTTCTCCCTTTGATTTTACCGCCGCACAGCGTGACAGCGTTGACATCGGCAGTTCGAGCGGTTTCAGCGCCACCGGCGCCAAACCGCAGCCGGATACGGCGGCAGCCGCTGCTGCGGGCGTTGCAGCGGCGACCTTTATGCCGGCCTTCACGGCGACCAGCGACGGCAATCCGCAGGTTAAGCAGGGCATCGGCCCTGAGCTGCCGCGGCCGAACCCGGTGCGCATCCCGACCCGTCGCGAGCTGGCTTCCTACGGCATCAAGCTGCCTTCGCAGCGTGCGGCCGAACAGGAACAGCGCCAGACAGAGGCGGAGCCTCAACAGCTGACGGCGGCGAACCCGCAGGAAGAAGAGGCGCTGCAAGAAGCCGCGCTGCGCCAGGCGTTCGCCGAGCAGCAAAGCCAGCGCTACGGCGAAAGCTACGCGCCGGAGCAGGATGATGAACAGGCTCAGCAGGAGGCTGAGCTGAGCAAAGCGTTCGCCGAGCAACAGAGCCAGCGTTACGGCGAAGACCAGCAGGACGACGAAGCTGCGCGGCAAGAGGCTGCGCTGCGTCAGGTATTCGCCGAGCAGCAGCAGGCGCGTTATGGCCAGCAAGAGCCTGCTCCGCAGGCGCCGGCCGCCAGCCCGATCGATACCCGCAATGCTTTCAGCTTCTCGCCGATGGCGGATCTGGTGGACGATGGCCCGAGCGAGCCGATGTTCACGCTGTCGCCGCAGCTTGAAGAGCGCATTGAACTGGAAAGCGAGCAAGAGGACGACGTACCGTTCGGCCAGTTTGAGCCTGCGGCGCCGGCTGCCCAACCTCAGCAATCGCACCCGCAGCCTCAACAATACCAACAGCCGCAGCAGCAACCGTATCAGCAGCCGTCGCAGCAGCAATATCAGCATCAGCAGCCGCAGGTGCAGCAGCCTCAGCAACCTCAGGCCGAGCAGCATCCGGCGATGGACAGCTTGATTCACCCGTTCCTGATGCGCAACGATCAGCCGCTGCAGAAACCGACCACGCCTCTGCCGACGCTGGATCTGCTGACCGAAGCGCCGAAAGAAGTGGAGCCGGTCGATTCCTTCGCGCTGGAACAGAAAGCACGCCTGGTGGAGGCCAGCCTGGCCGATTATCGCGTGAAAGCCGACGTGGTGGACATCCTGCCGGGGCCGGTCATCACCCGCTTCGAGCTGGATCTGGCGCCGGGCGTTAAAGCGGCGCGCATTTCCAACCTGTCGCGCGATCTGGCGCGCTCGCTGTCGACTTCGGCAGTGCGCGTGGTGGAAGTGATCCCCGGTAAGCCTTATGTCGGTCTGGAGCTGCCGAACGCCAAGCGGCAAACGGTATACCTGCGCGAGGTGCTGGATTGCCCGGCCTTCCGCGACAACCCGTCGCCGCTGTCCATCGTATTGGGTAAAGACATCTCCGGCGAGCCGGTGGTGGCCGATCTGGGCAAAATGCCGCACTTGCTGGTCGCCGGTACCACCGGCTCCGGTAAATCGGTCGGGGTCAACGCCATGATCCTGAGCATCCTGTATAAGGCCACGCCGAAAGAAGTGCGCTTTATCATGATTGACCCGAAAATGCTGGAACTGTCGGTTTACGAAGGCATTCCGCACCTGTTGACCGACGTGGTCACCGACATGAAAGACGCCGCCAATGCGCTGCGCTGGTGCGTGGGTGAAATGGAACGCCGCTATAAGCTGATGTCAGCTCTGGGCGTGCGTAACCTGGCCGGCTACAACGAACGCGTCGATCAGGCCGAAGCGATGGGGCGTCCGATCCCGGATCCGTTCTGGAAACCGACCGACAGCATGGACATCACGCCGCCGGTGTTGGAGAAAGAGCCGTACATCGTGGTGATGGTCGACGAATTCGCCGATCTGATCATGACGGTCGGCAAGAAGGTCGAAGAGCTGATCGCCCGTCTGGCGCAAAAAGCGCGTGCGGCGGGCATCCACCTGGTGCTGGCGACCCAGCGTCCGTCGGTGGATGTGATCACCGGCCTGATCAAGGCCAACATCCCGACGCGTATCGCCTTTACCGTGTCGAGCAAGATAGACTCCCGCACCATCCTCGATCAGGGGGGGGCCGAGTCCTTGCTGGGCATGGGTGATATGCTTTATCTGGCGCCGAACTCCTCGATCCCGGTGCGCGTACATGGCGCATTCGTGCGCGATCAGGAAGTGCACGCGGTGGTCAAGGATTGGAAAGCGCGCGAGCGGCCCCAATATAAAGAGGGCATTCTCAGCGGCGGTGAAGACGGCGAGGGCGGTGCCGGCGGCGGTATGGACGGTGACGAAGAGCTGGATCCGCTGTTTGATCAGGCGGTGGATTTCGTGGTGGATAAACGCCGCGCCTCCATCTCCGGCGTACAGCGCCAGTTCCGCATCGGCTATAACCGCGCCGCGCGCATCATCGAACAGATGGAAGCGCAGGGCATCGTCAGCGAGCAGGGGCACAACGGCAACCGCGAGGTGCTGGCGCCGCCGCGGCACGATTGATGGTCGTTTAGCCATTGCAACTCAATAAGAAAGGGCCGCTTAAGCGGCCCTTGTGCAAAGAAGCGTAAACCCGTTTCTTCTCGGAACATTGGCCTACCGGCCGTTCGCCGGCTTCGGGTAAAGTAACGGGGTAAAGGGTTGATTTGACCCGCACGGCGCCGCCTTGCGGTTAACGCATTTCATAAGGTATCTGGAATAATGAAAAAACTGTTAGTTGCCTGCTGTCTGCTTTCGGGATTCGCTTCTACCTCCGTGCTGGCCGATGCCGCACAGGATCTGCAAAGTCGCCTGGCGAAGGTGAACAGTTTCCACGCCAGCTTCTCGCAAACCGTGACCAGCGCCGACGGCGCCGCGGTGCAACAGGGTGAAGGCGAGCTATGGGTGAAGCGGCCGAACCTTTTCAACTGGCACATGACGTCACCCGATGAGAGCGTGCTGGTCTCCGATGGCCAAACCCTGTGGTTCTATAACCCGTTCGTTGAGCAGGTGACGGCGACCTGGCTGAAGAACGCCACCGGCAATACGCCGTTTATGCTGATCACCCGCAACAATGCCAGCGACTGGAAGCAGTACAACGTGAAGCAAAAGGGCGATGATTTCGAGCTGACGCCGAAATCCGCCAGCGGCAACCTGAAGCAGTTCGCCATCAGCGTGACCAACAGCGGCACCATCCGCAGCTTCGCTGCGGTGGAGCAGGATGGCCAGCGCAGTTCCTACACGCTGAAAAGCCAGCAGAACGTCGCCGCCGATCCGGCCAAATTCAAATTTACCCCGCCGAAGGGGGTGACGCTGGACGACCAGCGCCAGTGAGGTGCAAGTGAGTAATAATCTGTCGCTCGATTTTTCCCAGAACGAGTTCCAGCCGTTGGCCGCGCGTATGCGGCCGACCACGCTGGCGCAGTATATCGGCCAGCAGCATCTGCTGGCCGCCGGCAAGCCGCTGCCGCGCGCCATCGAGGCCGGGCAGCTGCACTCGATGATTTTATGGGGGCCGCCGGGCACAGGGAAGACGACGCTGGCAGAGCTGATCGGCCGTTATGGTCAGGCGGACGTCGAACGGATATCCGCCGTGACCTCAGGGATCAAGGAGATCCGCGAGGCGATCGAGCGGGCGCGGCAAAACCGCGACGCCGGCCGCCGCACTATCCTGTTCGTCGATGAAGTGCACCGCTTCAACAAAAGTCAGCAGGACGCCTTCCTGCCGCACATTGAAGACGGCACCATCACCTTTATCGGCGCCACTACCGAAAACCCTTCGTTCGAACTGAACTCGGCGCTGCTGTCGCGCGCCCGCGTCTATTTGTTGAAGGCGCTGACGGCCGAAGACATCGGCCAGGTGCTGGATCAGGCGATGAACGACAAGGCGCGCGGTTTTGGCGGCCAGAACGTCGAGCTGCCGGCGGAAACGCGCCGCCTGCTGTCGGAGCTGGTGGGGGGCGATGCGCGCCGGGCGCTGAACAGCCTGGAAATGATGGCGGACATGGCGGAGCTCGACGCCAAAGGCGTACGGGTGCTGACGCCGGAGCTGCTGAAGGAGGTGTCGGGCGAGCGCAGCGCGCGCTTCGACAACAAGGGCGACCGTTATTACGACCTGATTTCCGCGCTGCATAAATCGGTGCGTGGTTCGGCGCCGGACGCCGCGCTGTACTGGTATGCGCGCATCATTACCGCCGGCGGCGATCCGCTCTATGTGGCGCGCCGTCTGTTGGCGATTGCCTCTGAAGACGTGGGCAACGCCGATCCGCGCGGCATGCAGGTGGCGATCGCCGCCTGGGATTGTTTCACCCGCGTGGGGCCGGCGGAGGGCGAGCGCGCCATTGCGCAGGCGATTGTTTACCTGGCCTGCGCGCCGAAAAGCAACGCGGTTTACACCGCGTTCAAGGCCGCCATGCGCGACGCCAAAGAGCAGGCCGATTATGACGTGCCGGAGCATTTGCGCAACGCGCCGACCAAGCTGATGAAGGAAATGGGGCTGGGGGCGGAATACCGTTACGCTCACGACGAACCCAACGCCTACGCCGCCGGCGAGAACTACTTCCCGCCCGAAATGGCCAACACGCGCTACTACCAACCGACCTCGCGCGGGCTGGAAGGGAAAATCGGCGAAAAGTTGGCATGGCTGGCTGAGCAGGATCAAAATAGCCCGACAAAACGCTACCGCTAGCGTGGCCGTTGCGGTAAGGTTAGCGGGTATCACTCTTCTTTTATGCGGCTATAAATCAGCCGCATAGAACAACAACACTTCTTTCAATAACAACAAGCACAGGATTAGCATGCTCGATCCCAATCTGCTGCGTAATGAGCTAGACGCAGTCGCCGTCAAACTGGCTCGCCGAGGCTTTAAACTCGATCTGGATCTGCTGCGTTCGCAGGAAGAACGCCGCAAAGTTCTGCAGGTAGAAACTGAAACGCTGCAAGCGGAACGCAACTCCCGATCGAAATCCATCGGCGCGGCCAAAGCGCGTGGGGAAGACATCGAGCCGCTGCGTCGCGAAGTGAACGAGCTGGGTGACAAGCTGGATGCCGCCAAGGCGGAACTGGATGCGCTGCAGAGCGAGATCCGCGATTATGCCCTGACGCTGCCTAACCTGCCGGACGACGCCGTGCCGGACGGTAAAGACGACAGCGAAAACCTGGAAGTCACCCGCTGGGGTGAACCGCGCCAATACGACTTCGCGGTGCGCGATCATGTCGATCTGGGCGAAATGGCCGGCGGGCTGGATTTTGCCGCCGCGGTTAAGCTGACCGGTTCGCGCTTCGTGGTGATGAAAGGGCAAATCGCCCGCATGCACCGCGCGCTGTCCCAGTTCATGCTGGATCTGCACACCGAACAGCACGGCTACCTGGAGGCCTACGTGCCTTACCTGGTCAACCACGCCACGCTGTACGGCACCGGCCAACTGCCGAAGTTCGGCGAAGACCTGTTCCATACCCGCCCGCTGGAAGAAGAAGCTGACAGCAGCAACTACGCGCTGATCCCAACGGCGGAAGTGCCACTGACCAACCTGGTGCGCGACGAGATCGTGGAAGAGGAAACTCTGCCGCTGAAGATGACCGCGCACACGCCATGCTTCCGTGCGGAAGCCGGTTCTTACGGCCGTGACACCCGCGGTTTGATCCGTATGCACCAGTTCGACAAGGTCGAAATGGTGCAGATAGTCCGTCCGGAAGATTCGATGGATGCCCTGGAAGAGCTGACCGGCCATGCGGAGAAAGTGCTGCAGCTGCTGAACCTGCCTTACCGCAAGGTGCTGCTGTGCACCGGCGACATGGGCTTCGGCGCCTGCAAGACCTACGATCTGGAAGTGTGGCTGCCGGCGCAGAACACCTACCGCGAGATCTCGTCCTGCTCCAACATGTGGGACTTCCAGGCGCGCCGCATGCAGGCTCGCTGCCGCAGCAAGGCCGACAAGAAGCCGCGTCTGGTCCACACGCTGAACGGCTCCGGCCTGGCGGTTGGCCGTACGCTGGTGGCGGTGCTGGAAAACTACCAGCAGGCCGACGGTCGCATTCAGGTGCCTGAAGTGCTGCGTCCTTATATGGGCGGCCTGGAATACATCGGTTAAACGGCAAAGCATTTGAAAAAAGCGCCTGCGGGCGCTTTTTTTATGTCGGAAATTCAGTCTGTCGCCAGCGCGTAGGCTTGTTTAATGTAGTCCGCCAGGTGCTTGCTTTTCACTTCGGCGGGCGTGTGGAGCTTGATGTGCCGCCGATATTGGCCGTTGCCTTCAAGTTGCTGATAGCGATCTTCCAGTCGGTGCCCTTGGCCGAATTCCACCGTGACGTGATTGCGGTAGGCGAAAACGCCGCAGAAAAATTGAGTATGCGAGAACATGATGCCGCCGTATTTGACCGATTCGGTGATGCCACTGCCGCTCGCCGCAGCGACCCGGCGCACCTGTTGTACGATCTCCAGCAGCTCGCCGTGCGTGCTGCCGATGTCTGCCAGCAAGGTCTCGACCGCCGCATTATTTGCCTGACTCATCTCGCTTCTCCGTCGTTAAATCCGCTCTGCGCTGAGCATAGCGCTTTTTCAGCCGCTTAGCCGGAAACAAATCGTGCGCTGGAATGATAAGAGGCGATTGACTTTTTTATCGCCAGTGGCATGATGCGCGCACTCTCATTGCGCGTTCGGTCACAATTTCACTATGTCCGCTTACTCCCGCCCGGTGCTCTTATTGCTCTGCGGCCTCTTGCTGCTCACGGTATCCATTGCCGTTTTGAATACGTTAGTGCCGCTTTGGTTAACCCATGCTCAGCTGTCGACCTGGCAAGTGGGTATGGTCAGCTCCTCTTATTTCAGCGGCAACCTGTTGGGCACGTTGGTAGCGGGCAAACTGATCCAGCGCGTCGGCTTCACCCGCAGCTATCATCTCTCTTGTTTGCTGTTCGCCGCCGCGACCGCCGGCATGGTGCTGTCGATCGATTTCTGGAGCTGGCTGGGCTGGCGCTTCTTCGCCGGCGTCGGGTGTGCCTGGATCTGGGTGATCGTGGAGAGCGCGCTTTTGCGCAGCGGCAATTTGAGCAACCGTGGCCAGCTGCTGGCGGCCTATATGATTGTCTATTACCTCGGTACGGTGACCGGCCAGTTACTGTTGAGCATGACCTCGACCGAATTGCTGCACGTGGTGCCGTGGGTGACCGCGATCGTGATCAGCGCCATGCTGCCGATGTTGTTCGCGCGGGTAAACCGCCATGAAGACGAGCCGCAGCAGGCGGCGGTATGGACAATGTTGAGACGCCGCAGCGCGCGCCTGGGCATCAACGGCTGCATCATCTCCGGCATCGTGCTCGGTTCGCTGTATGGCCTGATGCCGCTGTATCTTTCTCATCAGGGCATGAGCGATGCTAACGTCGGCTACTGGATGGCGCTGTTGGTCAGCTCCGGCATCGTCGGCCAATGGCCTGTCGGGCGCCTGGCCGATCGTTACGGGCGCCTGCTGGTGCTGCGCATTCAGGTGTTTGTGGTGATCCTCGCCAGCGTGGCGATGCTCGGCAACTACGCCATGGCGCCTTCACTGTTCATCCTCGGCTGCGCCGGCTTTACCCTGTATCCGGTGGCGATGTCCTGGGCCTGTGAGAAGGCAATGCCGCACGAACTGGTGGCGATGAACCAGGCGCTGCTGATGAGTTACACCATCGGCAGCTTGCTGGGCCCATCGATGACGGCGTTGCTGATGCAGAACTATTCCGACCGCGTGCTGTTCGTGATGATAGCCGCCGTGGCGCTGGTTTACCTGCTGATGCTGCTGAAAAAGCAGAAGCCGGATCGCCATCACACGCCGTTCGCCGCCGCCTGAGCATAAAAAAACCGGCCATGAGCCGGTTTTTTCTTTGGCGCTGTGTCAGTCAGTAAATCACTTTGTGGCCGTAGCTTTCCAGGATGCCTTTGACGCGATCCATGGTCTCGGCCTTCGGCGGATGTACGCCGTCCAGTTTGTACTCTTCCCCCATCGCTATCCATTTGTGCTTGCCCAGCTCGTGGTAAGGCAGCAGCTCGATTTTCTCGATGTTGGTCATGTCTTTGGTGAACTCGCCCAGCAGGTGTGCCGATTTATCGTCGTCTGACCAGCCCGGCACCACCACGTAACGGATCCAGGTGCGCTGGTTGCGTTTCGCCAGATAGCGGGCGAATTCCAGCGTGCGGTGGTTGGAGACGCCGACCAGATTCTGGTGGATCTCGTCGTTCATCTGTTTCAGATCCAGCATCACCAGATCGGTGGTGTCCAGCAATTCGTCGATCACCGGATCGTAGCGGCGCACGAAGCCATTGGTGTCCAGGCAGGTGTTGATGCCTTCGGCATGGCAGGCGCGGAACCAGTCGCGCACGAATTCAGCCTGCAGGATCGCCTCGCCGCCGGACGCGGTCACGCCGCCGCCGGAAGCGTTCATGAAGTGGCGGTAGGCCACCGCGTCTTTCATCAGCTCTTCGACGGTCACTTCTTTGCCGCCGTGGGTGTCCCAGGTGTCGCGGTTATGGCAATAGAGGCAGCGCATCAGGCAGCCCTGGAAGAAGACGATAAAGCGGATCCCGGGCCCATCGACGGTGCCGCAGGATTCGAAGGAGTGGATGCGACCAGTTACTGACATTGCGGGGTTTTCTCCAATATGGACTGTCAAACGCAGTCTAAAAATAGGCGCGTGGCCGCCGGCCAGGTATCTGCGATGCAGCGGCGGGGGATCCGCCACCGGGGGTAATGATGCCTGTCGGCCGGTCAGTTGCCGGATAACTGTTTTGCCGGCTATCCATTTCAGTATAGATGTCCGGCAAAACAGACTCGTACAGAGTCAGGGGAGAGCGGTGGGAGAAAAGGGCCGGCAGAACCGGCCCTGACGTTGGCACCGGGCGGTTTCCCGCCCGGTCGGCGTTATTACATCGTTTGAGTGAAGGTACGAGTAATGACGTCCTGCTGTTGCTCTTTGGTCAGCGAGTTGAAGCGCACGGCGTAACCGGAGACGCGGATGGTCAGCTGAGGGTATTTCTCAGGATTTTCCATCGCGTCCAGCAGCATTTCGCGGTTCATTACGTTGACGTTCAGATGCTGGCCGCCCTCGATAGAGGCTTCATGGTGGAAGTAACCATCCATCAGGCCCGCCAGGTTGGCTTTACGCACGTCGTCGTCTTTACCCAGCGCGTTAGGCACGATGGAGAAGGTGTAGGAGATCCCGTCTTTCGCGTAGGCAAACGGCAGTTTGGCTACCGAGGTCAGGGAGGCGACTGCACCTTTCTGGTCACGGCCGTGCATCGGGTTGGCACCTGGACCGAACGGTGCGCCTGCGCGGCGGCCATCCGGGGTGTTACCGGTTTTCTTGCCGTACACCACGTTGGAGGTGATGGTCAGTACGGACTGGGTCGGTACCGCGTTGCGGTAGGTGCGCAGTTTCTGAATTTTCTTCATGAAACGTTCCACCAGGTCACAGGCGATGTCATCGACGCGGGCGTCGTTGTTACCGAACTGCGGATACTCGCCTTCCACTTTGAAGTCGATAGCCAGGCCGTCTTCGTCGCGAATGGTGGTGACTTTCGCGTACTTGATGGCGGACAGGGAGTCGGCCGCAACGGACAGACCGGCGATGCCGCAAGCCATGGTGCGATAAACGTCACGGTCATGCAGCGCCATCAGCGCAGCTTCGTAGCTGTACTTGTCGTGCATGTAGTGAATGATGTTCAGTGCGGTCACGTACTGCTTGGCCAGCCAATCCATAAAGTGGTCCATGCGGGCCATGACTTTGTCATAGTCCAGCACTTCGTCCATCATCGGCGCTTCTTTCGGGCCGACCTGCATTTTCAGTTTCTCGTCAACGCCGCCGTTGATGGCGTACAGCATGGTTTTCGCCAGGTTGGCGCGGGCGCCGAAGAACTGCATTTGCTTACCGACGATCATCGGGCTGACGCAACAGGCGATGGCGTAGTCATCGTTGTTGAAGTCAGGACGCATCAGGTCGTCGTTTTCGTACTGTACGGAAGAGGTGTCGATGGACACTTTCGCCGCGAATTTCTTGAAGTTCAGCGGCAGCTTCTCAGACCACAGGATGGTCATGTTCGGCTCCGGAGACGGCCCCATGGTGTACAGGGTGTTCAGGAAGCGGAAGCTGTTTTTGGTGACCAGGGTACGGCCGTCGACGCCCATACCGGCCAGGGATTCAGTCGCCCAGATTGGGTCGCCGGAGAACAGTTCATCGTACTCAGGGGTACGCAGGAAGCGCACCATACGCAGTTTCATCACCAGGTGGTCGATCAGTTCCTGCGCTTGCTCTTCGGTCAGTTTGCCCGCTTTGATGTCGCGTTCGATGAACACGTCGAGGAAGGTGGACACGCGGCCGAAGGACATGGCGGCGCCGTTCTGGGATTTCACCGCGGCCAGGTAGCCGAAGTAGGTCCACTGCACCGCTTCTTGGGCGCTGGTGGCCGGGCCGGAGATGTCGTAACCGTATTTGGCGGCCATCTCTTTGATCTGAGCCAGAGCGCGATGCTGTTCAGCGATCTCTTCGCGCAGCTGGATGGTCATTTCCAGGTCTTCGCCGTTTTCCAGTTTTTCCTGCAGCGATTTGAACTGGTTCAGCTTGTCGGCCATCAGGAAGTCGATGCCGTACAGCGCCACGCGGCGGTAGTCGCCGATGATGCGGCCACGGCCGTAAGCGTCTGGCAGACCGGTCAGCACGCCGGATTTACGGCAGTTCAGGATGTCTTTGGTGTAAACGTCGAATACGCCCTGGTTGTGGGTTTTACGGTATTCGGTGAACACTTTTTTCAGCTGCGGATCCAGTTCGCGGCCGTACACTTTGCACGAACCTTCGACCATTTTGATGCCGCCGAACGGGATCAGCGCGCGTTTCAGAGGGGCGTCGGTCTGCAGACCCACGATGGTTTCCAGCTCTTTGGCGATGTAACCCGCGTCGTGAGAAACGATGGTTGAAGCAACGTTGGTGTCGAAATCAACCGGCGCATGAGTGCGGTTTTCCAGTTTGATCCCTTCCATAACCTTGTCCCACAAGGTGGTGGTGGCTTGAGTTGCGCCAGCCAGGAAGGATTCGTCACCTTCATAAGGCGTGTAGTTTTTCTGGATGAAGTCACGAACGTTGACTTCATTCTGCCAGTCACCCTTGCTGAAACCTTCCCAAGCGTTGGCTAATTTCTCGTTAAGTTCGGTCATTGTACACCTACCTTTGATTGTGGATTTCTAACTCTGCGCGCGGTAACTCACAGCTTAGTGCTGTTCGCGGCCCCCGCGCAGATAAATTACCCAGTAAGTCAACCCAACCAGCAGACCGCCGCCGATGATGTTACCAATGGTGACCGGAATCAGGTTGTCGATGATGAAGTTGCTTACTGTCAGATGAGCGAATTGCTCAGGTACCGCCCCTACGGCTTGCCAGAATTCCGGCGTGGCGAAGTGTTTGACCACGATGCCCATAGGGATCATAAACATGTTGGCGATGCTGTGTTCGAAGCCGCTGGCGACAAACATACCGACCGGCAGCACCATGGCGAGCATCTTGTCGGTCAGGGTACGGCCGGAGTAGCTCATCCAGACCGCCAGGCAGACCATCAGGTTAGCCAGAATGCCGAGGCAGACGGCTTCGATAAAGGTGTGATGCAGCTTGTGGTCTGCGGTTTGCAGAACATTCAGGCCCCACTGGCCGTTGGCGACCATATACTCGCCGGAGAACCAGATCAGCGCCACGAAGAACAGCGCACCGACCAGGTTGCCGAGATAAACGTTCAGCCAGTTGGCGCCCAGTTGGCCCCAGCTGATGCGGCCGCTGGCCTTGGCGATGACGATAAGCACGGTAGAGGTGAACAGGTCGGCGCCCGACACCACCACCAGCATTAACCCGAGAGAGAAACAGATGCCGCCGACCAGTTTAGCCAGCCCGAAAGGCACGCCGGCGGTGCCGGTGGTCGCCGTGATGTAGAAAACGAAGGCGATGGAAATGAAGACACCGGCGGTGATCGCCAAATAAAACGTTTTCAGCGGATGTTTGGTGGCTTTATACACGCCGGCATCTTCAGCGATTTTCGCCGTTGCCGCAGGTAAAATCAGATCGAATGGGCTGTCAGTTTTCAAACTAACTCTCGCTCTTAAGGGTTAAAACAACGCAATGAGATACTAGCAAAGCAGTATAGGGGAAAATTTGATTTGGATCATAAGGCGGGGAAGTAGAGCGCCAAAATGGCATGTTTTATGTGTGGTTTTTATGGTTAATTTATTGAATTTAAACAAAAAACAATTTTTTAATGTTTGCAATTTTTTTTGAATCCACCCGGTGTGCCGAGGGTGTCAAAGTTAAATTTTTAGGCGTTTTGTCGCCGTTCGTCGCTGAAAGTTTAATTATCGGTTAATTATTATTTCACCGTCCGGCAACAATCGCCGGTTTATTTATTCTTATGCTCGTTTAACCGCCTATTTTCCTGCGGGAAAATAAAACAGAATGCGTTGAAATAAACCGCAAAATGAAAACGCCGCAGCGGAGTGCGGCGTTTGACCGGGGAGGGTACCCCAAAAGTGGCGGTACCCCCAATGGCGATTAGGCCTTGGCCCAGTGACGGCGCTTGGCCGCCTGCAGCTTCTCGTAGGCCGCCAGCAGCGCCTGATGGGCCGGCAACGCCTTCAGATCGGCATCCACGGCGAACAGCCCGTTGAAGCGTTCTTCACCGCTGATGGCGGCCGAGGCCGCGTCCACCGCTTCCTGGCCGTACATTTTCACGAACGCGGTATAGTATTGCGCCGCTTCGCGCTCAGGCTCCTGCGCCAGCAGCAACAGCGTTTGCAGGCAACGGTAGTAGTTGCTGCGCGCCGGGCTCAGCACCGAGGCGTTGAAGTCCTGCGTCCACTCGGTCCAAATCAGCGCCTGATCCAGATCGCCGCCCGCCAGCGCCAGCATCGACTTCAGCTCGCCCACGCGCAGGGTATACCAGGCGTTGTCTTTGCCGCTGGCAATGCCCAGCAGTTCGCGTACGCGGGTGAAATCGTCCAGCCCTTCGTCGTCCAACTGCTCGATCAGCGCCAGGTATTCTTCCGGCTCCCACTCGCTGCCCGGCAACGCCAGCAGCGTATCGCGCAGGTGCGCGCCCATGCTGTTGTTGGCCAGCAGCAGGTCTTCCGCCGGGTAGATATCGGACATGCCCGGCACGATGATGCGGCAAGCGTAGACGCCCAGGTGTTCGTAGTCGGCGATGTACACTTCCGCGTCTTCTTTGTCGAAGATGCTCATCATGGTGGCGAACTCTTCCTGCGTGCTGCCGCTGAAGTTCCAGTCAACGAACGGATAGTCCGCGTCCTGCTTGAACAGATCCCACGAGATCAGGCCGCTGGAGTCGATGAAGTGCGTTTCCAGGTTGGTGTGTTCCGCCACTTCTTCGTCATCGAAGGTCGGCGCGGTGAACACGTCGAGATCTTTCAGGCTGCGGCCCTGCAGCAGTTCGGTCACCGTACGCTCCAGCGCCACGCCGAAGTCCGGGTGCGCGCCGAACGAGGCGAAGCAGGTGCCGTTGGTCGGGTTGAACAGCACCACGCAGATCACCGGGTAGTTGCCGCCCAGCGAGGCGTCGTAGGAGAGGATTGGGAAA
Organism: Serratia sp. CY74737; assembly: GCF_052166775.1. Lineage (NCBI taxonomy): Bacteria > Pseudomonadati > Pseudomonadota > Gammaproteobacteria > Enterobacterales > Yersiniaceae > Serratia > Serratia sp. CY74737. The sequence continues at coordinate 53,580 of NZ_JBJNOF010000010.1, read as the reverse complement.
CCTTCCTCTTCCAGCTTGGCGATGGCTTCCACCACGCCCGGGTAGCGGTTCAGCACCTCGTCCGGGATCGCCGGCAGGCTGATGGATTCGGCGATAATGCGGTTTTTCACATAGCGCTCGAACACTTCCGACAGGCCCTGCACGCGCGCTTCGTTGGCGGTGTTGCCGGCGGACATGCCGTTGGAAACATACAGGTTGCCGATGATGTTCATCGGAATGTACACCGTTTGCTGATCGGACTGACGGGTGAACGGCAGCGCGCAGATGCCGCGATCGGCATTGCCGGACTGCAGATCGACAAGATCGCTGGCGCTCAGCTCTTGTTGCGGATCGTAGAAGGCGTGCAGACGCTCGTCGAGGATGCCGGCCGGCAGCGCATCGTCCGCCGGGATCGAGAACCATTTCTCATTCGGGTAGTGCACGAAGTCGCCTTCGGCGATCTGCTTGCCCAGATAGAAATCGGCGAAGAAGTAGTTGGTGGACAGGCGCTCGAAATATTCACCCAGCGCAGAGGCCAACGCGGCTTTTTTGCTGGCGCCTTTGCCGTTGGTGAAGCACAGCGGACAATCGCGATCGCGAATGTGCACCGACCATACGTGCGGCACCGGGTTCAGCCAGGAGGCTTCTTCGATGTTGAAACCGAGATCGCTCAGTTTCTGCTGGAAACGGGCGATGGAATCTTCCAGGGCGGCGTCTTTACCGGGGATAAAAGTTTGCGTCATTGTCTTCACTTTTTGCGCGTACTAAAAACGCGCAATGATACGGGGTTTTACGCTGGAGCTCCACGTATTCCTAAAGCGGCGGCAAAGTCACAGTTTTTTTAAGGATAAAGGCCATAATTCAGCGAGTTATCTGTCACGGAGAAATCTAATGAAATCAGTGAAACTCAGCGTGTTAACCCTTTTGTTGACCGGCGTCAGCGCCTCGGCGCTGGCGCTGCCCAACATCACCCTGCTGGCGACCGGCGGCACCATCGCCGGCGGCGGCGATTCGGCGACGAAATCCAACTATACCGCGGGCAAACTGGGCGTCGAGGCGCTGGTCGATGCGGTGCCGGCGCTGAAGAACATCGCCAACGTGCAGGGGGAGCAGGTGGTTAACATCGGCTCGCAGGACATGAACGATCAGGTCTGGCTGACGTTGGCGAAGAAAATTGACGCCGACTGCGGCAAAACCGACGGCTTCGTCATCACCCACGGCACCGATACGCTGGAAGAGACGGCCTATTTCCTCGATCTGACGGTGAAGTGCGACAAACCGGTAGTGCTGGTCGGGGCGATGCGGCCGGCGACGGCGATGAGCGCCGACGGCCCGTTCAATCTGTATAACGCGGTGGTGACGGCGGCGGATCCGCAATCGGCCAACCGCGGGGTGCTGGTGGCGATGAACGACAGCGTGCTGGACGCACGAGATGTCACTAAAACCAGCACCACCGCCGTGCAAACCTTCCAGTCGCCGAACTTCGGCCCGCTGGGATACATCCACAACGGCAAGATCGATTATCAGCGTTCGCCGCAGCGCAAGCATACCCGGGAGACGCCGTTCGACGTCAGCAAGCTGAACGAACTGCCGAAGGTCGGCATCATTTACAACTACGCCAACGCCTCCGATGCGCCGGTCAAGGCGCTGATCGCCGAAGGGTACCAGGGCATCGTCAGCGCCGGGGTCGGCAACGGCAACCTGTATAAAACCGTGTTCGACACCCTGGCGACGGCGGCGCACAACGGCGTGGCGGTGGTGCGTTCTTCGCGCGTGCCGACCGGCGCGACCACCGAGGATGCGGAAGTGGACGACGCCAAATACGGTTTCGTGGCCGCCGGCACGCTGAATCCGCAAAAAGCGCGCATTCTGCTGCAGCTGGCGCTGACGCAAACCAAAGACGCGAAGCAGATCCAGCAAATGTTCAATCAGTACTGATCGTTTTCTCTCCTGCGGGAGCCGCTCGGGCTCCCGCAGCCATCTCGGCTGAATACAGCATAAAACACCGCGTTAACCCGCTGAATTTCCCCATGTCGCAGGGTTTTATCGTCCAAAAAAACGCGCCGGCCGCAGAGCCTGTCATCACCCGGTGCGCCTGTTTACCGCCGGCGGGCGAATAAGCGTTGCAGCCATGGGGCGTGAGTGATAAAACCGAAGGGTTGGTTAACGCGAGCGTTAACTTCGGGCGTCTTTTCGACAGGTCGCTTTTCTGCGGCGAACAGTGAATGTGGTGAGGGGAAATGACTCAGGTTTATAATTTTAGCTCTGGCCCGGCGATGCTGCCGGTGGAAGTGTTGCGTCGTGCGGAACAGGAACTGTGCAACTGGCACGGCCTGGGAACGTCAGTGATGGAGATCAGTCACCGCAGCAAAGAATTCATCGCCGTTGCCGAGCAGGCGGAACAGGATCTGCGCGATCTGCTGAAAGTCCCCTCCAACTATAAAGTGCTGTTTTGCCACGGCGGCGCTCGCGCGCAATTCGCCGCGCTGCCGCTGAACCTGCTGGGCGACAAGGCCACCGCCGACTACATCGACGGCGGCTATTGGGCGCACAGCGCCATCAAGGAAGCGGAAAAGTATTGCACCCCGAACGTCATCGACGTGAAAACCCGCATCGACGGCCTGAGCGGCATCAAGCCGATGAAAGAGTGGCAGCTGAGCAACGACGCGGCTTACGTGCACTATTGCCCAAATGAAACCATCGACGGCGTAGCCATCGATGAAACGCCGGACTTCGGCGACAAAGTGGTGATCGGCGATTACTCCTCGACCATTCTGTCCCGCCCGCTCGACGTCAGCCGCTTCGGCGTGATTTACGCCGGCGCGCAGAAAAATATCGGCCCGGCCGGTCTGACGCTGGTGATCGTGCGTGACGATCTGTTGGGCAAGGCGCGTAAAGAAGTGCCGTCGATCCTCGATTACACCGTGTTGGCCGAGAACGATTCGATGTTCAACACCCCGCCGACCTTCGCCTGGTACCTGTCCGGGCTGGTGTTCAAATGGCTGAAAGAGCAGGGCGGCCTGGTGGAGATGCAAAAACGCAATCAGGCCAAGGCCGAGCTGCTGTACGCGACCATCGATAAATCCGACTTCTACCGCAGCCAGGTTGCCATCGCCAACCGCTCGTGGATGAACGTGCCGTTCCAGCTGGCCGATGCAGCGCTGGATAAGGTGTTCCTCAGCGAAGCCGAGGCCATCGGCCTGCAGGCGCTGAAAGGTCACCGCGTAGTTGGCGGCATGCGCGCTTCTATTTACAATGCCATGCCGCTGGCCGGCGTACAGGCGCTGACCGACTTTATGACCGACTTCGAGCGTCGTCACGGTTGATCCCGTCAGCTCGCCGGGCGCGGGCTGACCAAGCTGTTGTCCTTTTGCATTAAAGCGGCTCCGGCATTATTCCGGAGCCGTTTCGTTTATCAGAATTGGAGAGTTTTGTTCACATGGTGGATTCCCTGACGTTACAACCGGTCGCCCTGGTCAATGGCACTGTCAACTTACCCGGCTCGAAGAGCGTTTCTAACCGCGCTCTGCTGCTGGCGGCGCTGGCGGAGGGAACGACCCGGCTGACCAACCTGCTGGACAGCGACGATGTGCGTCATATGCTGAATGCGCTGCAGGCGTTGGGCGTGAACTATCAGCTTTCCGCCGACCGCACCGTGTGTGAAGTGACCGGCGTGGCCGGGCCGCTGGTGGCCGACCAGCCGCTGGAACTGTTCCTCGGCAATGCCGGCACCGCGATGCGCCCACTGGCGGCGGCGCTGTGCCTTGGTGAAGGTGATGTGGTGCTGACCGGGGAACCCCGCATGAAAGAACGCCCGATCGGCCATCTGGTGGACGCGTTGCGCCAGGGCGGGGCGCAGATTGATTACCTCGAGCAGACCGATTACCCGCCGATTCGCCTGCGCGGCGGTTTCCAGGGCGGCGACGTCACCGTTGACGGCAGCGTCTCCAGCCAGTTCCTGACCGCGTTGCTGATGACCGCGCCGCTGGCGCCGCGGGATACGCAGATCCACATCAAGGGCGAGTTGGTTTCCAAGCCGTACATTGATATCACGTTGCACCTGATGCGCACCTTCGGCGTATCGGTGAGCCACGACAATTATCGGGTGTTCCACATTCAGGGGCGCCAGACGTATATCGCGCCGGGCGACTATCTGGTTGAAGGCGACGCTTCTTCCGCGTCCTACTTCCTGGCGGCGGCGGCGATCAAAGGTGGCACCGTGCGCGTGACCGGCATCGGCCGCAAAAGCGTGCAGGGCGACACCAAGTTTGCCGACGTGCTGGAGAAAATGGGCGCGCGCATCACCTGGGGTGACGATTTCATCGAGTGCAGCCGCGGTGAACTGCGCGGCATCGATATGGACATGAACCACATTCCGGATGCGGCGATGACCATCGCCACCGCGGCGCTGTTTGCCGAGGGGCCGACCACCATCCGCAATATCTACAACTGGCGGGTGAAGGAAACTGACCGTCTGGCGGCGATGGCCACCGAGCTGCGTAAAGTGGGGGCGGAAGTTGACGAGGGCGAAGACTACATTCACGTCGTGCCGCCGGCCAAACTGCAGTTCGCCGAGATCGGCACCTACAACGATCACCGCATGGCGATGTGCTTCTCGTTAGTGGCGCTGTCGGATACCCCGGTCACGATCCTCGATCCGAAGTGCACCGCGAAAACCTTCCCGGACTATTTCGAACAGCTGGCGCGCATCAGCCAGCCGGCGTAACCGTCAGATCATTTATTTTAAGGCCCCTTTGCGGGCCTTTATCGTTTTTAACCCCCGGCGACCGGCGTTTCTTCTATACTTTTTCGCGGTTGTGCGCTTATTTTCAACAACCGGACAGTTCCAGGGTAACAGATCGCCGTAGGGCAGCGTATAATACGCCACCGTATTTGCCCCTGATTGGGCAGGTGACAGAGCGCCCGGGCTTCGAGTCGAAGCGCGCCGTGTCTCTGTGAGGTTTTCTACCTGAAGGAGAGAGAAATGACGGCTACAGCCCCGGTGATAACCGTTGATGGACCAAGTGGCGCAGGCAAAGGCACGCTGTGTAAAGCGTTGGCCGAGTCCCTTGGTTGGCGTTTGCTGGATTCCGGCGCGATCTATCGCGTGCTGGCGCTGGCGGCGTTGCATCATCAGGTGGATATCACTTCTGAGGAAGCGCTGGTTCCGCTGGCCGCACATCTCGATGTTCGCTTCGTTGCCCAGGACGGCAAGCTGCAAGTGATTTTGGAAGGTGAGGACGTCAGCAATGAGATCCGCACCGAAACCGTCGGCAACACCGCGTCGCAAGCGGCGGCGTTTCCGCGTGTGCGCGAGGCGCTGCTGCGCCGCCAGCGCGCGTTTCGCGAGGCGCCCGGCCTGATTGCCGATGGCCGCGACATGGGCACGGTGGTGTTCCCGGACGCGCCGGTCAAGATTTTCCTCGACGCCAGCTCGGAGGAGCGCGCACACCGCCGCATGCTGCAGTTGCAGGAAAAGGGCTTTAATGTTAACTTTGAACGTCTTTTAGCCGAGATAAAGGAACGGGACGACCGTGACCGTAATCGGCCTATCGCGCCTCTGGTGCCCGCTTCTGACGCCCTCGTGCTGGATTCTACCAGCATGTCGATCGAAGAAGTGATCCGGCAGGCGTTGACGTATGCACAGAAAGTGTTGGCGTTGCCGCAGCAATAAGCGCGGCGGCGCTATTGGCTTTTTGTCATATTTGTCATAGCGGTATCGCAATATATCGGGTAAAATTTTACCCCTGTAACCTTAAACCCTGTCGGCATGGAGCCAATGGCGGGGTATGTGAAACAACCCCATTCGGCGGGATGCTAAATGGACGTTAAACTAAAGAACCCTGAAGATTAACAACATGACTGAATCTTTCGCTCAACTCTTTGAAGAATCCTTAAAAGAAATCGAAACCCGCCCGGGTTCCATCGTTCGTGGCGTCGTTGTTGCTATCGACAAAGATATCGTACTGGTTGACGCCGGTCTGAAATCTGAGTCTGCCATCCCGGCTGAGCAATTCAAAAACGCCCAGGGCGAGCTGGAAATCCAGGTTGGTGACGAAGTTGACGTTGCTCTGGATGCTGTTGAAGACGGCTTCGGTGAAACCCTGCTGTCCCGTGAGAAAGCTAAGCGTCACGAAGCTTGGATCACGCTGGAAAAAGCCTACGAAGAAGCTGAGACTGTAACCGGTGTTATCAACGGCAAAGTGAAGGGTGGCTTCACCGTCGAGCTGAACGGCATCCGCGCGTTCCTGCCAGGTTCCCTGGTTGACGTGCGTCCGGTACGTGACACTCTGCACCTGGAAGGCAAAGAGCTTGAGTTCAAAGTCATCAAGCTGGATCAGAAGCGCAACAACGTTGTCGTTTCTCGCCGTGCGGTTATCGAATCCGAGAACAGCGCTGAGCGCGATCAACTGCTGGAAAACCTGCAGGAAGGCATGGAAGTTAAAGGTATCGTTAAGAACCTCACTGACTACGGTGCATTCGTTGATCTGGGCGGCGTAGACGGCCTGCTGCACATCACTGACATGGCTTGGAAACGCGTTAAGCATCCAAGCGAAATCGTCAACGTTGGCGATGAAATCACTGTTAAAGTGCTGAAGTTCGACCGCGAGCGTACTCGTGTATCCCTGGGCCTGAAACAGCTGGGCGAAGATCCATGGGTTGCTATCGCGAAACGTTACCCAGAAGGCACCAAGCTGACTGGCCGTGTAACCAACCTGACTGATTACGGCTGCTTCGTAGAAATCGAAGAAGGCGTTGAAGGTCTGGTACACGTTTCTGAAATGGATTGGACCAACAAAAACATCCATCCGTCCAAAGTTGTTAACGTGGGCGACGTAGTGGAAGTGATGGTTCTGGACATCGATGAAGAACGTCGTCGTATCTCCCTGGGCCTGAAGCAGTGCAAATCCAACCCATGGCAGCAGTTCGCAGAGACCCACAACAAGGGCGACCGCGTTGAAGGTAAAATCAAGTCTATCACTGACTTCGGTATCTTCATCGGCCTGGACGGCGGCATCGACGGCCTGGTTCACCTGTCTGACATCTCCTGGAACGTTGCAGGCGAAGAAGCAGTACGTGAATACAAGAAAGGCGACGAAATCGCTGCGGTTGTTCTGCAAGTTGACGCAGAGCGCGAGCGTATCTCCCTGGGCGTGAAGCAACTGGCTGAAGACCCGTTCAATAACTACCTGTCTATGAACAAGAAAGGTGCTATTGTTACTGGTAAAGTCACTGCAGTTGACGCCAAAGGTGCTACAGTTGAATTGGCAGGCGGCGTAGAAGGTTACCTGCGTGCATCTGAAGCCTCTCGCGACCGCATTGAAGATGCAACTCTGGTTCTGAACGTAGGTGACGAAGTTGAAGCTAAATTCACCGGCGTTGACCGTAAGAACCGCGTTGTAAGCCTGTCCGTACGTGCTAAGGACGAAGCTGACGAGAAAGACGCCATCGCAACTGTTAACAACAAACAGGAAGAAGGCAACTTCTCTAACGCAATGGCTGAAGCTTTCAAAGCGGCTAAAGGCGAGTAATGACGGGGGGCGGTCTCTGACCGCCCCGATACGGTAGTTTAGCTGCAAAGCTTGGAGGTACTATGACCAAGTCTGAACTTATTGAAAGACTTGCTGGCCAGCAATCTCATATTCCGGCGAAGGCCGTTGAGGATGCAGTGAAAGAGATGCTTGAGCACATGGCCGCTACGCTGGCCGAGGGCGAACGCATTGAGATCCGCGGATTCGGCAGTTTTTCTCTTCACTACCGTGCCCCGCGTGTAGGTCGCAACCCGAAAACCGGTGACAAAGTTGAGCTGGACGGCAAGTACGTTCCTCACTTCAAACCAGGCAAAGAGTTGCGTGACCGCGCCAATATCTATGGCTAGTCGCTGACTGCTCATAGCGTTGTTGCTTGAAAAGAATATAAAACGGTGCCTGTAAGGCGCCGTTTTTTTTCGCCTGCAATTCTCCGCGACACGCTCGCGAGTTGCGTACTGCGCCGCATTGACGATGTGGCTCCTGCAAAGATCTCTCTTATCCTGCCATGTTCAGCGCATCTTCGTTAAAGCCCGCTGGCGGCGACGTGTCGCCTGAATGATCCTGCTTGCTTGCCGTGACGCGTTTTTGCTCATGGCGGAGCCGATGGGAGAAAAGCGATCAAAATTTCGCTGGATCTGGCGATATTCGCCGTTATCTGCGGCATCCTGCCGCTGTTGGTTTTACCGCAGTTGCCTGAGCAATGGCTGCTGTGGCCGCTTTTGCTTATTGTCTGTTTACTGCTGCGCACGCGCAGGCCATTCTGCCGTTATTTGGCCTGCCTGGGGTTGGGGTTCGCGTGGGCGGTTTTCAATGCCGGAAGCCTGATCGGGCAAATGGAGCGTTTGAGCCGCGGGCCGGAAGTGACGGCGGTGGTGCAGGTAAGCAGCATCGCGTTGAATCCGGCCGCCAGCAAGCAGACGCTAATGCGTATCGAGCGGATCGATGGCCATTGGCTGGCGCCTGCATTGATGTTTACCACGCTATGGGCCCCGGAACAGCAGCGGCTGTGCGCCGGGCAGCGTTGGCAATTGAAACTGCGCTTGCGGCCGGTGCACGGCAAGCTCAATGAAGGGGGCTTCGACAGCCAACGTTGGGCGATCGCACAGCGCCAGCCGTTGACGGGCCTGGTCAGGCAGGCCCGTTTGCTGGATGGCGGTTGTAGCCTGCGTCAGCGCATAATCAGCCATGCGGAAACCAACATCGGTGAGCTGCGTTACAAGGCGGTATTGTTGGCGCTGGCATTTGGGGAGCGAACCGCGCTGGAACAGCCTTTACGCACGCTGATGCTGAAAACCGGCATTGCGCATTTAATGGCCATTTCAGGGCTTCATGTGGCGATGGTCGCCATTTTGTTCTGGGCTGCGCTGCGGGCGCTGCAGTTTTTTCTGCTCTCCCATCTGATTGGCTATCGTTTTCCCCTGGTCGCGGGCTGGGTGGCGACGCTGATCTATGTCTGGTTGGTAGGCGCCCAGCCGCCGGCGGTGCGTACCGTGTTGGCCATGACATTGTGGATGTTGCTGCGCCTGCGCGGCGTTCATTGTTCTTCCTGGCAGGTGTGGCTATGGTGTATCGGGCTGATTTTGCTGTGCGATCCGCTGGCGGTATTGTCAGACAGTTTCTGGCTATCGGTGCTGGCGGTAGGTTGCCTGATTTTTTGGTTTGAATGGGCACCGCTCGGTGAGCGATTCCGGTCGGCCTGGTATTGGGCGCCGGTGCGCTGGCTGCATATTCAGCTCGGCATGACGCTGCTGCTGGTGCCGATGCAGGCCGCGCTGTTTCTGGGCCTGACGCTGACCTCGCTACCCGCCAATCTGTGGGCGGTACCTATTGTCTCATTGGTGGCGGTGCCGCTGATTTTGCTGGCGGTGATATTTGGCTTCTTTCCCTCATTAAGCTACGGGCTATGGTGGCTGGCGGACTTCACGCTGTACTGGGTGTTTGTGCCGCTGCATTACCTCCAACGCGGTTGGGTGGATCTGGGGGCTGCCTCGCTGCTGGCCAGCGCGGCGGGGTGGCTCATCGTCGTCTGTTGGCGCTTTCATTGGTGGCGGCGTTATGCACCGGGGCTGGCGACGATAGCGATATGCTGTGTGCTGTGGCGGGAAAAAGAGCCGGGATACCGCTGGCGAGTCGATATGCTCGATGTCGGGCACGGCTTGGCGGTGGTCATTGAGCGAAACGGCAAGGGAATACTGTACGATACCGGCGATCGTTGGCCGGGCGGCAGCGCCGCCGAACGGCATATTTTGCCAATGTTGAACTGGCGGGGGATTGAATTGGAACAGATCATTATCAGCCATGATCATCTCGATCATACCGGTGGCCTGCCGACGGTGCGACGGGCGTTTCCAGGGGCTACGATACGCAGCCCGATGCGCGGGGAGGGGCACTTGCCCTGCGTCGCCGGTGAGCGCTGGCGCTGGCAGGGGTTGCAATTCGAAGTGCTGTGGCCGCCGAAAACGCGTAAAAAGCCGGGCAATGACGACTCTTGCGTGGTTCGTATCGACGACGGGAAACACAGCCTGCTGCTTACCGGTGATGCGGAAAAAAAGGCGGAAGCGCAGCTGCTCCGATTGCGGCGCGATCGCTTGGCGGCGACGGTGTTGCAGGTAGGGCATCATGGCAGCCGAACCTCTTCCACGCCGCCGTTTCTGCGCGCGGTCAATCCTCAGGCGGCATTGGCGTCAGCATCTCGTTACAACAAATGGCGTTTGCCGGCGCGTAAAGTGGTCGCCAGATACCGGGCAAATGGCATTATATGGCGCGATACGACGCGCTCCGGCCAGTTATCGGTACTTTTTTTCGACAACGATTGGCAAATTAAAGGCTTTCGCGAACAATTAATGCCCCGTTGGTACCATCAGCGGTTTGGCGTAGAGGGTGATAATGAGTAAAATAGGCCGCTATTTCTTCCGATGCTGGTATTTGCATGATGAATGATAAAGATCTCTCGACCTGGCAGACATTCCGTCGACTCTGGCCGATGATCACTCCTTTTAAGACCGGGCTGATTGTAGCCGCCATTGCGTTGATTATGAACGCAGCGGGGGACACGCTGATGCTGTCTCTGCTTAAACCGCTATTGGACGATGGGTTTGGAAAAACCGACAGCAGCGTGCTGGTGTGGATGCCGTTGGCCGTCATCGCGCTGATGTTGATGCGCGGCGTAACCAGCTTTGTTTCAAGCTACTGCATTTCCTGGGTTTCCGGCATGGTGGTGATGCAGATGCGCCGCCGCCTGTTTGGCCACATGATGAGAATGCCGGTGGCCTTCTTCGATCAACAGTCCACCGGGACCCTGTTGTCGCGCATTACCTATGATTCCGAACAGGTGGCTTCCTCCTCTTCCAGCGCGCTGGTGACCGTGGTGCGCGAAGGGGCTTCGATCATTGGCCTGTTCATCATGATGTTCTATTACAGCTGGCAGCTGTCGGTGATCCTGATCGTGCTGGCGCCGATCGTCTCGATTGCCATTCGCCTGGTGTCCAAGCGTTTCCGCAACATCAGCAAGAACATGCAGAACACGATGGGGCAGGTGACCACCAGCGCCGAACAGATGCTGAAAGGCCATAAAGAAGTGCTGATCTTCGGCGGCCAGCAGGTGGAAACCGAGCGCTTTAATTCGGTCAGCAACCGCATGCGTCAGCAAGGCATGAAGCTGGTTTCCGCGTCTTCGATTTCCGATCCGATCATTCAGCTGATCGCTTCGCTGGCGCTGGCGTTCGTGCTGTTTGCCGCCAGCTTCCCAAGCGTGATGGAAACCCTGACCGCCGGTACCATTACCGTGGTGTTCTCGTCGATGATTGCGCTGATGCGTCCGCTGAAGTCGCTGACCAACGTCAATGCCCAGTTCCAACGCGGGATGGCGGCGTGCCAGACGCTGTTCTCCATTTTGGATATGGAACAGGAAAAAGATACCGGCACCCGCGAAGTGAAGCGCGCGAAAGGCGATATCGAATTCCGCAATGTCACCTTCTACTACCCGTCGAAGGAAACGCCGGCGCTGCGTGATATCAACCTGAACATCGCCGAAGGCAAGACCGTAGCGCTGGTGGGCCGTTCCGGTTCGGGGAAATCGACCATCGCCAACCTGTTGACGCGTTTCTATGATATCCAGGAAGGCGAAATCCTGATGGATGGCCACGATCTGCGCGAATACACCCTGGCTTCACTGCGTAATCAGGTGGCCCTGGTTTCGCAAAACGTGCACCTGTTCAACGACACCATCGCCAACAATATCGCCTATGCGCGTGAGAGCGAATACAGCCGCGAGCAGATCGAAAAAGCGGCCGAAATGGCGTACGCGATGGACTTCATCAACAAGATGGAAAACGGCCTGGATACGGTGATCGGTGAAAACGGCGTCATGCTGTCCGGCGGCCAACGCCAGCGCATCGCCATCGCGCGCGCGCTGCTGCGTGACTGCCCGATCCTGATCCTGGATGAGGCGACCTCTGCGCTGGATACCGAGTCCGAGCGGGCCATTCAGGCCGCGCTGGACGAACTGCAGAAAGACCGAACTTCACTGGTGATCGCGCACCGTCTGTCGACCATTGAAAAGGCGGACGAGATCCTGGTGGTGGAAGACGGCCGCATCGTCGAACGCGGTGAGCACGCCGAGTTGCTTGAGCGGCAGGGCGCCTATGCGCAGCTGCACCGCATGCAGTTTGGTCAATAATGATTGAGCGCATCTGGTCCGGCGGTTCGCTGCTTTATCTGGCGCTATTGCCGCTCTCGTGGCTGTATGGCTTGTTCAGTTGGCTGATTCGCCTCAGTTACCGCTGCGGCCTGCGTAAAAGTTGGCGTTCGCCGGTGCCGGTCGTGGTGGTGGGTAACCTCACCGCCGGCGGCAACGGCAAAACGCCGATGGTGATCTGGCTGGTGGAGCACCTGCAGCAACGGGGCTACCGTGTTGGGGTGGTGTCGCGCGGCTACGGCGGCAAGTCGGCGGTCTATCCTCTGGTGCTGGGTCAGAATACGTCGACCCGCGAGGCGGGTGATGAGCCGGTGCTGATTTATCGGCGTACCGGGGCGCCCGTGGCGATCGCGCCCAAGCGCGCCGAGGCGGTGCAGGCTCTGCTGCAACAACAGCAGCTGGATGTGATCATCACCGACGATGGCTTGCAGCACTACGCTTTACAGCGTGACTTCGAGCTGGTGGTCATCGACGGTGTGCGTCGTTTCGGTAACGGCTGGTGGTTGCCGGCCGGGCCGATGCGCGAGCGCGCTGCGCGGCTTGGCAGTGTCGATGCGCGCGTCGCCAATGGCGGCGTGGCGCAGGCCGGGGAAATTGCCATGCGTCTGCAGGCGCGTGATGCGGTGAACCTGCTGAGCGGTGAACGTCGCCCGGTGGCCGAGCTGCCGCGCGTGGTGGCGATGGCGGGTATCGGCCATCCGCCGCGTTTCTTCGCGACGTTGGAAAAGTTGAACGTCGAAGTCGTGCAGGAAGTGGCGTTTGCCGATCATCAGGAATATCAGCAGGCGCAGCTGGCGGCGTTGGTTAATGCAGATCAAACGCTGTTGATGACGGAGAAGGACGCGGTGAAGTGTCGCGCCTTTGCCCAGCCCAATTGGTGGTATCTACCGGTTGATGCGGTGCTACCGTCCGCTCAGGCTGAGCAACTGCTGCAGGATATCGAGTCCCTGCTGTCTAAGTAATCTCAGGATGCCAGCGTGACAAGCCCCAAGGCTTGCGCGCAGGCTTCCAGCGAGCGCTGCTGGGTTTGCTGATACAGCGCCAGCTCGTCGATCACCTCACTGCCCAATGCTTGTTCAAACGCTGCCCGGCTTGACGCCGCATTGTACTGTGCATGGCGGCTGTCCCCCAGATTCGATTGGAAAATCCCCGCCGCGCTGACCGGCAGAAAATCTTCATATACCAGTGGCTGGAAGCGAACGTGTTCTTTCTCGATCAGTTGCTCCAGGGTGCTGTGCTTATCCAGTGATTCTTTGGCCGCCAGGCCGCATTCGGTCGGGAAATAGCGGAACCAGGCCAGCTGTTGCTCGCGCAGCGTGGCGTAATCATCCGGAAACGCCCGGAAGTTTTCTTCCAGCAGCTGATAATAGCGTTCGGCATTTTTCTCGCTCGGCGGCGCCTGCAGCGCATCGTTGGTGGCCTTCAGCAGACGGTCGTAGAGTTCTCTTCCTTTAGTCGTCAGCGCCACACCGCGCTGTTCGATCTCGCCAAAGCGCGCGGTATGATGACCGGCGACGACGCGGCCGTCATGCTCGACGAAATCGACGCGTTCTTCCAACGCCTTGAAGCTGGTCTGGCGCAGCAGGATCGCGCGACGGCGACGCGGCGGGCCCTCGATGACCGCCTTGGGCGTAATGCCGCGGGCGGGCATCGCCTGCTGAACGCGATCGATATCCAGCGTGCGCGGTGTCAGATGATTGATATGCGGCCCTTTAAACGCCACCACGTCGGCGATCAGGCGATGCTGATCGTGCAACTGCCGGTATTCTTCGGCGCTGACCGTCGCCTGGTTGTGCCAGCGGAAGGTTTCCAGTGCTTGTTCGACAAATTCTTGCGCCTGCACTTCATTCAGCCCGCCTTGCGCTTCCTGCAGCGCGATCAGTTCCAACGCGCGATCGGTAAAGATGCGGCGGCGCGCCAGCAAGCGCTCAGCCAGCTCACGCAGCGCGGGATCTTCTATCAGCTCCAGGCGCAGCAGGGAGGTAAACACGCGGAACGGACTGATTTGCAGGGCGTCTTCGTGTACGGCGCGAAAGGCGGTCGAGTGCACGGGAACGCCCGCCACCGACAGATCATAGTAACCGACCGGCGCCATGCCCATCACCTGGAACAGACGGCGTAGCGTGGCCAGTTCGTCCGCCGTGCCGACCCGGATCGCGCCGTGGCGCTCCATCGCAAGGCGTTCGATCTCGCCGGTGATTTGCAGTTGATGAGCCAGTGCGGCATCTTCGCGCAGAACCTGTCGGTTGGTTTCCGCCACCAGTTCCAGCAGATCGCCGTACAGCGGTACCTCATTTTGGTACATGTCCGACATCGCGTGAGAGAATCTGGCGCGGATTTCATTAGGTGAAACGAACTGCTGGGCGGTCATGCGCATAGCTCCTTGATTCAGCATAATCTGAAAAATAGTGTTTTTAGCGGCAAAAGTGCTGGCGAAAAAGCCGTCTGCCTTGTTTTCCCCTCAAGTTTAGCCATCTGATTTGGGATTTGTTATAGACGTGGCAAGCATATTAGAGTTTTATGCGTTAGCTCTCATTTGCAGCGCACGGACGGACAAATGATGCCCCGGTGAGGAGGGGAACGCGATGGATCGGCCGCGGCGAGCGTTAAATTAAGTCATGCATATTCAGGGGGATAAAAATAAATTCGGCATATTTATGAATTTAATGCAATAAACCCCTTGTGCATTCACCATTTTTATGAGTAAATGCAAGTCGGCCTGTGATCCAGACCTATTTATGTTCGAGTTTAGAGTTAAGCAGTTCCTCCAAAAACGTTATCATCCGATTCCGCTTCAAAGACGAACCTTCTAAGTACCTCCCATAAGTAATGTTTCTGAAATGGCCGCAATTGCCTCTTATGGCAGATTTTGTAAATATATTTAAAGGTAAAAGTAATGTCTAAGAAGACGGGTCAAGTTAAGTGGTTCAACGAAAGCAAAGGTTTTGGTTTCATTGAGCAGCACGATGGCGGCAAAGATGTATTCGTACACTTCTCCGCAATCATGACCGACGGTTTCAAGACCCTGGCTGAAGGCCAGCGCGTCGAGTACACCATCCAGGACAGCCCGCGCGGGCCGGCTGCCGCCAACGTAGTTGCTCTGTAAGAAGACAGGGAACGCGTATAAAGAGATCTTAATACAACCATGGTGACGCTTCAGCGCTGAGTCATGCGGAAGATATTAAGTTCAACAAGCCCGCCTTAGTGCGGGTTTTTTAATTTTTGCTCACGAGAGGTTTGTTACGAAAAACTTTAGGATGGGCTGGTAGCGTCCAGACAATATAAAAAATGACGTTGTCAAGGATGCTCAAGTAAAAGGATATAAGTTATGTTTAAAAATACTGTGTTAAAAATGGGCCGTGTGAAATGGTTTAATCAGGCCGAAGGCTATGGTTTTATTTCACCGGTAGATGGCAGCGACGAAATCTATGTCAATCGCAACGCTATCGCCAACACCAAAAATAAGTCGTTGAACGAAGGTCAGAACGTTGAGTTCTCGATCTATCGCAGCTCGCATGGGCTGTCCGCGGCAGACGTTATCGCGTTCTGATCGCATCCTCCTTCCTCGCCAGTGCCGGTGTCGCCACCCGCAAGCACTGGCGAAGATAAATCCCGCGATATCCACTATTATCAGGCCATTGCCTACTCGCCACGGATATCAGGATGACCACCCCGACCATTTCCCTTACCGCCGCTCGCGCGCTGCACCTTGCCGCCCAGGGGCTGCTTTCTCCGCTTAAACGCCAGGCTCGGCCCGATGACGTCGTGAGTGCGATCCAGCGCATGGGGCTGTTACAAATCGATACCATTAGCGTCGTTGCTCGCAGCCCGTATCTGGTGCTGTTCAGCCGTTTGGGAGCCTATCAGCCGGAGTGGCTTGAGCAGGCGCTCGCCGGCCGCAAGCTGTTCGAGTATTGGGCGCACGAGGCCTGTTTCCTGCCGATCGAAGATTTTGGTCTGCTGCGCCACCGCATGCTGGCGCCGCATGATATGGGCTGGAAATACTCCGCCGACTGGGTGCAGCAGCACCAGGCCGCGATGGACAGCTTGCTGCGGCACATCGAACAACAGGGGCCGGTGCGCTCCGCGGATTTCAGCGCCGAGAAGAAGGGCAACAGCGGGTGGTGGGACTGGAAACCAGAGAAACGGCATCTGGAGATCCTGTTTACCGCCGGCAAGCTGATGGTGGCCGAACGTCGCAACTTCCACCGGGTTTACGATCTGACCGAAAGGCTGCTGCCGGCCTGGGACGATGCGCGGCATGCGCTGCCCGTGGAGCAGGCGCGCCGGCAGATGCTGTGCCGCACCTGCCGCTATCTGGGCATTTTCCGCGCCGAGTGGTTGGCGGACTACTATCGGCTGAAGCGCGTGGCGCCAAAAGACTTGCTGGCAGCGCTGCAGGAACAGGGCGAGATTACGCCGGTGCAGGTCGAGGGGCTGGAAGGGCCGTTTTATGTGCATGAATCACTGGCGGAACTGCTGCCGCTGGCGGAGCAGGGCAAACTCAAATCGACGGTCACCAGCCTGTTGTCGCCTTTTGATCCGGTGGTGTGGGATCGTCGTCGGGCGCTGGAGCTGTTCAACTTTGACTATCGGCTGGAGTGTTACACGCCGAAAGAAAAACGCCGCTACGGTTACTTCACGTTGCCGGTGCTGCATCGGGGCGACCTGGTGGGGCGGATTGATGCCAAGGCGCACCGACGCCAGGGCATCTTCGAGATCATCAGTTTCCATGCGGAGCCGCAGGTGCGCTTCGGCAAACAGCGAACGCAGGATATCCGGCAAGCCATCGCGCGTACGGCTCATTGGCACGGCGCGCAACGCGTTGCGCTGGGCGACATTCCAGCGGCGTTGGCCGCTGAATGGGGAGCCGGCTGGGAAGTGGGATAACGAGCGACGCCGTCGGTGGGGTAAAACGAAGTTAAGCGCCGCTCGTTACAAAGGGGGCTCAGTGGCTGAAGTTAGCGAACAGAGCGATGATTTTATGCAGACGTTTGATCACGTATTACGGTCTTTTTTGTGATTTTCATCACAAAATTCTACGCCGTGTGGCGCCGCAGTTCAAGCCGTTGCGCGGGCGCCATGAGGAAATATCGGCGGCTTGGCGCCGCCGATGATTAACCTGAGGCCGGGCGTTATGCTATCCTCACAGCCTTCCCAGATGACCTATCCCCTTGCGGAGGATGCATGGACCACCGTTTACTCGAAATCGTTGCCTGCCCGGTATGCAACGGCAAACTCTATTTCAATAAAGAAAACCAGGAGCTGGTGTGCAAAGCGGACGGGTTGGCTTACCCGCTGCGCGACGGCATTCCGGTGCTGTTGGAAAATGAAGCGCGTGCGCTGTCCCTGGACGAGAAGCACGCATGAGTTTTATCGCTATTATTCCCGCCCGCTACGCCTCCACCCGTTTGCCGGGCAAACCGCTGGCCGATATTCACGGCAAGCCGATGGTGGTGCACGTGATGGAACGCGCCCGTGAGTCCGGCGCCAGCCGCGTCATCGTGGCGACCGATCACCCTGAAGTCGCCAAAGCGGTAGAAGCCGCCGGCGGCGAAGTGTGCATGACCAGCCCGGATCACCATTCCGGCACCGAGCGTTTGGCGGAAGTGATCGCGCACTACGGCTTTGCCGACGACCAGATCATCGTTAACGTGCAGGGCGATGAGCCGCTGATCCCACCCGTTATCGTGCGGCAGGTGGCGGAAAACCTGGCGGGCAGCCAGGCCGGCATGGCGACGTTGGCGGTGCCTATCGACAGCGCCGAAGAGGCATTCAACCCCAATGCGGTGAAGGTCGTGATGGACGCGCAGGGTTACGCGCTCTACTTCTCGCGCGCCACCATTCCCTGGGATCGCGAGCGTTTCGCCGCATCGAAGGAGAGCATCGGCGACAGCCTGCTGCGCCACATCGGCATCTATGCGTACCGCGCCGGTTTCGTGCGCCGCTACGTCAGCTGGGCGCCGAGCCAGCTGGAGCAGATCGAGCTGTTGGAACAGCTGCGCGTGCTGTGGTACGGTGAAAAAATCCACGTGGCGGTCGCGAAAGCGGTCCCGAGCGTGGGGGTCGATACGCCGGAAGATCTCCAGCGCGTGCGCGACAGCATTCAACCCTGAGCCTGATTTCGTCGGCGCGACGCGCAACGCGCCGACGATGCAATACCTCCCATTATTGATCCCCGTTTTGTTGATCTGCGTTGAAGAATTTTTCCGCTCACCGTTCGATGATGTCACGCATACCCCCTTATTAGCCTGAGGTGAATGCCTTATGGAGCAGTTACGCGCCGAACTGAGCATTGTGCTGGGTGAGTCCGTCAGCCGGCTGGAACGGGTGAGCGAACAGCCTTATGCGCACATGTATTCACTGTACGATCGCCAGGGCAACGCCATCCCGCTGATGGCGAAAAGTTTTATCTGCCAGGGCATCGCCCAGCAGGAGGCGTACAAGCTGTCGATGCTGGCGCGCGACGGGGATATCCGCCTGCCCACGGTGTACGGCGTGGTATGCACCCACCAGGCGCCGTATACGGAAATCCTGCTGATCGAGCGTCTGCGCGGCGTGTCGGCCGAAGCGCCAACGCGTTCGCCGGATCGCTGGAACATGTTGATGGAGCAGATCGTTGACGGGATGTTGGCCTGGCACCGCATCGACAGCCATGGCAGCGTCGGCACCGTTGACAGTACGCAGGAGAATGACTGGTTTTGCTGGTATCAACAGCGGGTCGAAGTGCTGTGGGCGACGGTGGTCAATCTCACTACCCCACAGCTGACCATGGCAGATCGGCGTTTGCTGTACCGCACGCGCGAAGCGCTGACCCATTTCTTCGTCGGTTTCGACGATCCCTGCGTCCTGGTGCACGGTAACCTGTCGCTGCGCAGCATGTTGAAAGATCCCAAAAGCGATCAGCTGTTGGCGATGCTTAATCCCGGTGTGGTGCTGTGGGCACCGCGCGAATACGATCTTTTCCGCCTCTGTGAAGCGGGCATGCCCAGCCAACTGTTGTTCAGCTATCTGCAGCGGGCACCGGTCGCCGACGCTTTCCTGGCGCGGCGCTGGCTGTACGTGGTGTGGGAAGCGATAGGGCGTTTGATCCATACCGGCAAGCTGGAGCGGCAGCCGTTCGACTATGCGTCGCAACAGCTGCTGCCCTGGCTGGCCGGTTGAAACGGGGCCTTACTCGGCGCCGGCGCTATCCGCGCCTTTCAGCCGCTGCCACAGGCTGCCCAGCGTTTCATACCAGGCGCGCTCGGTATGGCCGAGGAACATTGACGACGGCGTGGCGCGATCCCAGATATTCAGCGGCGAGTCGATCGCCAATTGGTTGGCCGGGGCCGGGATCGGGTGCAGGCCCTTAGCCTCGAAGAAACGCATGGCGCGCGGCAGATGGTTGGCGGAAGTCACCAGAAGGAAGGGGTGTTCGCCGACCAACTTGGCTACCTGAGCGGCTTCTTCCTCGGTATCGCGCGGTTCCCCCAGGATCACCATGTCGCTGCGCGGCACGCCCAGGCTTTCCGCTACCAGCGCTGCCGTGGCGGCGTTGCTCTGCATGCGCCCGCCGGGCGCGCCGGTAAACACCATCCTGGCGCCAGGGTGTGCCAGATAGAGCCGCACGCCCTCCGTCACGCGCGGCAGACTGTTGCCGAGCAGGTTCGAGCTGGGTGCCCAGTCGGGATTGTAGGTATAGCCTCCGCCCAACACCACGATGTAGCTGACCGCATCGTTGCCGCGATATGTCTGGTATTCGGCTTCGATCGGCCGCAGCAGGCGGTCGGCCACCGGTTGCAGGCTGAAAAGCAGTAAAAACAGCCAGCTCAGCGTGAAAATCGTCTTACCGCTTTTTTGCCAGCGGGTGAACCACAGCAGCAGCAGCGCCAGCCCCATCAGCAGCATCAACAGCGGCAGCGGCATCAGCAGAGCGCCAAAGAACTTTTTCAGGTTGAACAGCATCGAAAATCAGATCCTTTTGAGTGAAAAAACGGCATCCAGGCATAAACAGGCCGCAAGAAGATACATTCTAAGCCAGTCTGTGCCAAAATAGCAGGTTTGAATGGGCGTGCGCTTTGCCGCCGACAAGACTGAGATCAGCGGAGCCGTGTCCATGCAGGATCGAAATTTTGACGATATTGCTGAAAAATTTGCGCGTAATATTTACGGCACCACGAAAGGAAAAATCCGCCAGGCGGTGGTTTGGCAGGATCTGACCGGGCTGCTGGCCCAGTTGCCGCAGCGGCCGCTGCGCATCCTCGATGCCGGGGGCGGTGAAGGCCATATGGCTTGCCAACTGGCAGAATTAGGACATCAGGTGTTGTTGTGCGATCTTTCTGGTGAGATGATCCAGCGCGCCGCGCAGCTGGCGGAGCAGAAAGGTGTGAGCCAGAACATGCAATTCGTACAAAGTTCTGCGCAGGATATCGCTCAACATTTGGAACAGCCGGTTGATCTGATATTGTTTCATGCAGTGCTTGAATGGATCGCTGAACCCGTGGTGGCGCTGCAGGCGTTGTGCGATTGTCTGACGCCGGGCGGCGCGCTGTCGCTGATGTTCTTCAACGCCAACGGTCTCTTGATGCGTAACGTGGTGTTGGGTAACTTCCAATTGGTGGATCCCGAGGTCAGACGGCGCCGCAAGCGTTCGCTGTCGCCGCAATATCCGCACGATCCGCTATTGGTCTACGGCTGGCTGGAACAGTTGGGCATGCGCATCAGCGGCAAAACCGGCGTGCGGGTGTTCCACGACTATCTGCAGAGCAGACAGCTGCAAACCCAAAAATTTGAAGAGTTACTGGCGCTTGAACAGCACTATTGCCGGCAGGAGCCGTACGTGAGTTTGGGGCGCTATATTCACGTCATGGCGCATAAACCAAACCTGAAGGACGAACTATGAGTGAATTTTCCCAGACAGTACCCGAACTGGTCGCCTGGGCACGGAAAAATGATTTCTCTATTTCGCTCCCTACGGAGCGTCTCGCATTTCTGCTCGCTATCGCCACCCTGAATGGCGAACGGCTGGACGGCGAGATGAGCGAAGGTGAGCTGGTTGATGCATTTCGCCATGTCAGCAAGGGTTTTGAACAGACGCATGAAACGGTGGCGATGCGCGCCAACAATGCGATCAACGACATGGTGCGCCAGCGCCTGTTGAACCGCTTTACCAGCGAACTGGCGGACGGTAACGCGATTTACCGCCTGACGCCGCTGGGTATCGGCATTACCGATTACTATATTCGCCAACGCGAATTCTCCACGCTGCGTCTGTCTATGCAGCTGTCGATCGTGGCGCAGGAACTGAAGCGCGCCGCCGATGCCGCCGACGAGGGCGGCGACGATTTCCATTGGCACCGCAACGTGTTCGCGCCGTTGAAATATTCGGTGGCGGAAATCTTCGACAGCATCGACATGACGCAACGCGTGATGGACGAGCAGCAGCAGAGCGTGAAAAACGACATCGCGGCGCTGCTGAGCAAAGACTGGCGGGCGGCGATCTCCAGCTGCGAAATGCTGCTGTCGGAAACCTCAGGCACCCTGCGCGAACTGCAGGATACGCTGGATGCGGCGGGCGACAAGCTGCAGGCCAATCTGCTGCGCATCCAGGACGCAACCCTCGGCAACGTGGAGCTCGGCTTCGTCGACAAGCTGGTGTTCGATCTGCAGAGCAAGCTGGATCGCATCATCAGCTGGGGCCAGCAGGCGATCGACCTGTGGATCGGCTACGATCGTCACGTGCACAAATTTATCCGTACCGCTATCGATATGGATAAAAACCGCGTGTTCGCCCAACGCCTGCGCCAGTCGGTGCAAACCTATTTCGACCACCCGTGGGCGCTGACTCATGCCAATGCCGATCGTCTGCTGGACATGCGCGACGAAGAACTGGCGCTGCGCAGCGAGGAAGTGACCGGGGAACTGCCGCCGGATCTGGAGTTCGAAGAGTTCAGCGAGATTCGCGAACAACTGGCGGCGATGATCGAAGAGGCGTTGAAGGTGTACCAGGAACAGCAGATGCCGCTCAACCTTGCAGCGGTGATGCGCGATTACCTGGCGCAATATCCGCGTGCGCGTCATTTCGACGTGGCACGTTTAGTGGTCGACCAGGCAGTGCGCCTCGGTGTGGCTGAAGCAGATTTCTCAGGGTTGCCGGCGGAATGGCAGGCAATCAATGATTACGGAGCCAAGGTCCAGGCCCATGTCATCGACAAATATTGAACAAGTAATGCCAGTCAAGCTGGCCAAAGCGTTGTCCAACTCGCTGTTCCCGGCGCTGGACAGCCAACTGCGCGCGGGTCGTCACATCGGTATCGATGAGCTGGACAACCACGCCTTTTTAATGGATTTCCAGGATGAGCTGGAAGAGTTTTACAACCGTTACAGCGTCGAGCTGATTCGGGCGCCGGAAGGTTTCTTCTATTTGCGCCCGCGCTCCACCACGCTGATCCCGCGGTCGGTGCTGTCCGAGCTGGATATGATGGTCGGCAAGATCTTGTGTTACCTGTATCTCAGCCCCGAGCGCCTGGCGCACGAAGGCATTTTCAGCCATCAGGAGCTGTACGATGAACTGCTGAGCCTGGCGGATGAGAACAAGCTGCTCAAGTTCGTCAACCAGCGCTCCACCGGTTCGGATCTCGATCGGCAGAAGCTGCACGAGAAGGTGCGCACCTCGCTCAACCGCCTGCGCCGCCTCGGCATGGTCTATTTCATGGGCAATGACAGCAGCAAGTTCCGCATTACCGAGGCGGTGTTCCGCTTCGGCGCCGACGTGCGCAGCGGCGACGATCCGCGTGAAGCGCAGCTGCGCATGATTCGCGACGGCGAGGCGATGCCGGTTGAAACCAGCCTGTCGCTTAACGATGAGAATGACGCTGAGGATCAGCAGGTTGATAACGCTCCTGACGGTGCAGAGGATGAACAGGAATGATTGAACGCGGTAAATTTCGCTCGCTGACGCTGGTTAACTGGAACGGCTTCTTTGCCCGCACCTTTGATCTCGATGAGCTGGTGACCACGCTGTCCGGCGGGAACGGGGCGGGGAAATCCACCACCATGGCGGCCTTCGTCACCGCACTGATCCCCGATCTGACGCTGCTGCACTTCCGTAACACCACCGAAGCGGGTGCCACCAGCGGTTCGCGCGACAAGGGCCTGCACGGCAAGCTGCGCGCCGGCGTGTGTTACTCCACCCTCGACGTCGTCAACTCGCGCCACCAGCGCGTGGTGGTTGGCGTGCGTCTGCAGCAGGTGGCGGGACGCGATCGCAAGGTCGATATCAAACCTTTCACCATCCAGGGCCTGCCGACCGCGGTACAGCCGACTGAATTGCTGACCCAGACCGTGGGTGAGCGCCAGGCACGCGTGCTGTCGCTGCAAGAGTTGAAAGAGCGCGTGGAAGAGATGGAAGGCGTGCAGTTCAAGCAGTTCAACTCGATCACCGATTACCACTCGCTGATGTTCGATCTGGGCGTGATCCCGAAACGCCTGCGTTCGTCCGCCGATCGCAGCAAATTCTATCGTCTGATTGAAGCGTCGCTGTACGGCGGCATCTCCAGCGCCATCACCCGCTCGCTGCGCGACTACCTGTTGCCGGAAAACAGCGGCGTGCGCAAGGCGTTCCAGGACATGGAAGCGGCGCTGCGCGAAAACCGCATGACGCTGGAAGCGATCCGCGTTACCCAGTCGGATCGCGACCTGTTCAAGCATTTGATCTCCGAGGCCACCTCTTATGTGGCGGCGGACTATATGCGCCACGCCAACGAACGCCGCATCCACCTGGACGGCGCGTTGGCGCTGCGCAGCGATCTGTTGGGCAGCCGCAAGCAGCTGGCCGCCGAACAGTATCGCCATGTGGAAATGGCGCGTGAGCTGAGCGAGCAGAGCGGCGCCGAATCCGATCTGGAAACCGATTACCAGGCCGCCAGCGACCACCTGAACCTGGTGCAGACGGCGATGCGTCAGCAGGAGAAGATCGAACGCTATGAAGCCGATCTGGAAGAGCTGACCTACCGTCTGGAAGAGCAGAACGAAGTGGTGGCCGAGGCGAGCGAGCAGCAGGCCGAGAACGAAGCGCGCGCCGAAGCGGCCGAGCTGGAAGTGGATGAGCTGAAGAGCCAGCTGGCCGACTACCAGCAGGCGCTTGACGTGCAGCAGACCCGCGCCATTCAGTACCAACAGGCGCTGCAGGCGTTGGAGCGCGCGCGCGCGCTGTGCCAACTGCCGGACCTGACCGCCGACAACGCCGAACAGTGGCTGGACACCTTCCAGGCTCGTGAGCAGGAGGCGACCGAAGCGCTGCTGATGCTGGAGCAGAAGCTGAGCGTGGCCGACGCCGCGCACGGCCAGTTCGAGCAGGCCTATCAGCTGGTGGGTAAAATCGCCGGCCAGGTCAGCCGCAGCGAAGCCTGGCAGTGTGCGCGCGAATTGCTGCGCGACTGGCCTTCGCAGCAACACCTCGCCGAGCGCGTTCAGCCGCTGCGTTTGCGCCTGAGCGAACTGGAACAGCGCCTGCGCTCGCAGCAGGATGCCGAGCGGCTGCTGCAAGAATTTTGCAAACGCCATGGTCAGGAGTACCAGCCGGACGATCTCGACATGCTGCAGCAGGAGCTGGAAGAGCGCCTGGAAGCGCTGTCGCAGAACGTCAGCGAAGCCGGTGAACGCCGCATGGAGATGCGCCAGGAGCTGGAGCAGATCCAGCAGCGCATCCGTGAGCTGACGGCGCGTGCGCCGGTTTGGCTGGCGGCGCAGGACGCCCTGAGCCAGCTCAGCGATCAGAGCGGAGAGCCGCTAGAAAACAGCCAGCAGGTGACCGAATACATGCAGCAACTGCTGGAGCGCGAGCGTGAAACCACCGTCGAGCGCGACGAAGTGGCGGCCCGCAAGCGCGAAGTGGAAGCGCAGATCGAACGTCTCAGCCAGCCGGGCGGCGCGGAAGATCAACGCCTGGTCACCTTGGCCGAACGTTTCGGCGGCGTGTTGCTGTCGGAAATTTACGATGACGTCACCATCGACGACGCGCCTTACTTCTCGGCGCTGTACGGCCCTTCGCGCCACGCCATCGTGGTGCCGGATCTGTCGCTGGTGCGCGAGATGCTGGAAGGGCTGGAAGATTGCCCGGAAGATCTTTACCTGATCGAAGGGGATCCGCAGTCGTTCGATGACAGCGTATTCGCCGTCGAAGAGCAGGACAAAGCGGTGGTGGTGAAGATCGCCGATCGCCAGTGGCGTTATTCCCGCTACCCGGAAGTGCCGTTGTTCGGCCGCGCGGCGCGTGAAAACCGCCTGGAAGTGCTGCATGCCGAGCGTGAAACGCTGGCGGAGCGCTATGCCACGCTGTCGTTCGACGTGCAGAAAACCCAGCGTTCGCATCAGGCCTTCAGCCGTTTTATCGGCACCCATCTGGCGGTGGCGTTCGACGCTGACCCGGAAGCGGAGATCCGCAATCTGAACGCCCGTCGCGGCGAGATCGAACGTGCGCTGAACAATCACGAAGCGCAGAATCAGCAGCAGCGCCAGCAGTACGATCAGGCCAAAGAGGGCATTTCCGCGCTCAACCGCCTGATGCCGCTGGTGTCGTTGCTGAACGATGAAACGCTGCAGGACCGCGTCGACGAGATCCGTGAAGAGCTGGAAGAAGCGCAGGACGCCGCGCGCCACATTCAACAGCACGGGGTGTCACTGACCAAACTGGAGCCGCTGCTGTCGGTGCTGCAGAGCGATCCGCAGCAGCATGAACAGCTGCAGCAGGACTACGCGCAGGCGCAAAGCGTGCAGCGTCAGGCCAAACAGCAGGCGTTCGCGTTGACAGAGGTGGTGCAGCGTCGCGCGCACTTCAGCTATACCGACTCCGCCGGCATGCAGAATGCCAACAACGATCTCAACGACAAGCTGCGCCAGCGTCTGGAACAGGCGGAAGCCGAACGCGCCCGCGCCCGTGAGCAGCTGCGTCAATATCAAACCCAGTTCACCCAATACAGTCAGGTGCTGGCCTCGCTGAAAAGCTCGTATGACGCCAAGCGCGACATGCTGAAAGAGCTGAGCCAGGAGCTGGTGGATATCGGCGTGCAGGCCGACGCTAACGCGGAAGCGCGCGCGCGTCAGCGCCGCGACGAGCTGCATGCGGCGCTGAGCAACAACCGCGCTCGCCGCAATCAGTTGGAGAAACAGCTGACCTTCTGCGAAGCCGAAATGGATGGCCTGCAGAAGAAACTGCGCAAGCTGGAACGCGACTACCATCAGCTGCGCGAGCAGGTGGTGACCGCCAAGGCGGGCTGGTGCGCGGTGATGCGTCTGGTGAAAGACAACGGCGTGGAACGCCGCCTGCACCGCCGCGAGCTGGCGTATATGGATGGCGACGAGCTGCGCTCGATGTCGGATAAGGCGCTCGGCGCGCTGCGTCTGGCGGTGGCGGACAACGAACACCTGCGCGACGTGCTGCGTCTGTCGGAAGATCCGAAGCGGCCGGAGCGTAAGATTCAGTTCTATATCGCGGTGTACCAACACCTGCGTGAGCGTATCCGCCAGGACATCATCCGTACCGACGATCCGGTCGAGGCCATCGAGCAGATGGAGATTGAGCTGGGCCGTCTGACCGAAGAACTGACCGCGCGCGAGCAGAAGCTGGCGATCAGTTCGAAAAGCGTGGCCAACATCATTCGCAAAACCATTCAGCGCGAGCAGAACCGCATTCGCATGCTGAACCAGGGGTTGCAGGCCGTTGCTTTCGGCCAGGTGAAAAGCGTCCGTCTGAACGTCAACGTGCGCGAAGCGCACGCCACCCTGCTGGACGTGCTCTCCGAGCAGCAGGAACAGCATCAGGATCTGTTCAACAGCAACCGCCTGACCTTCTCTGAAGCGTTGGCCAAGCTGTATCAGCGTCTTAATCCGCAGATCGATATGGGGCAGCGCACGCCGCAGACCATCGGTGAGGAGTTGCTGGATTACCGCAACTACCTGGAGATGGAAGTGGAAGTGTATCGTGGCTCCGACGGCTGGCTGCGTGCGGAAAGCGGCGCCTTGTCTACCGGTGAAGCCATCGGTACCGGGATGTCAATTCTGGTGATGGTGGTGCAGAGCTGGGAAGAAGAATCCCGCCGCCTGCGCGGTAAAGACATCTCGCCATGTCGCTTGCTGTTCCTCGATGAAGCGGCGCGTCTGGATGCCAAATCGATCGCCACGCTGTTCGAGTTGTGTGACCGTCTGGAGATGCAGCTGATCATCGCGGCGCCGGAAAACATCAGTCCTGAGAAGGGCACCACCTATAAACTGGTGCGTAAGGTGTTCCAGAACCACGAGCATGTGCACGTGGTGGGGCTGCGCGGTTTCGCCAGCGAGCCGCCGGCGCTGGGCACTGCGCCGGTCGAAACGCCGTAACGCAGAAAAACGCCCTAAAAATCTGAAAATAGCCGCCGCAGGGTGGCTATTTTTTTGTGCGCGTGGATGATAGTCCTGCTTTTTTATCCGTTGAAAAGCGGTTAGTTTAATCAGATAAACAGTAATTCGACGTCCGCAGGGCGAAACGGCCTTTCTGTTTGTATACTGAAGCTATATGCAGTTTTTTGACGTTTTTTTTGTGAGCATACAGGGGGCAAGGGATGTTGCTTAAAAAGGGAAACTCTCTACGACGTTTGGCGCTGAGTGGCGCTATCGCCTGTAGTCTTGTGTCGTCGTTTTCCGCATTGGCCACCGTAACGGCGTTACCGGTGGCATCAGCAGGCATGTCCGTTGCGCAGAGCCGTTCTGAACTGCTGGCCGCGTTGCCGCGCGGCATGGATCTGCACTACCTTTCCACGCTGGCGCCGCTGTATGCGGCGAATCATATGCAGCCGATGTGGCAGGATCGCGAGGCCGTTCAGCAGTTTCAACAGCAGCTGGCCGAGCTGGCGATGTCCGGCGTGCAGCCGCAGTTCACCCAATGGGTGAAGATGTTGACCAATCCGGCGCTCAATGACGTAGGCCGCGATGTGGTGCTGTCCGATGCGATGTTGGGCTATTTGCAGTTCGTGTCCGCTATCGGCGCCAACGGCACCAGTTGGCTGTACAGCAATATTCCCTACAAGCTTGGCTTGCCGCCCACTGCGGTGATCAACCAATGGCAGCTGGCGGTGCGTCAGGCGCGCACGCTGAGCTACGTGAATTCGCTCGCGCCGCAGCACCCGCAATACGCCAAGATGCATCAGGCGCTGCGCGATATGTTGGCGGATAACCGCCCCTGGCCGCAGGTGGGCAGCGGCCCGAGCCTGCGCCCAGGACAAATGAGCAACGATATTCCTGCGCTGCGTGAGATCCTGACGCGCACCGGCATGCTGGCCGCTTCGGCTCCGGAGGCCGAGCCGGAGCCGGCGGTCGTCTCGGCGAAGAGCAATGAGCCTGATGACGGCGGGCTGACGGTAGACGAAGAGAAGGGGCGTGTGACGGTCAGTCCGTCGGCGGCGCCGGTGACGGAGTTGACCGCTGAACAGACGCCGCCGCAGGTCGGCAGCGTGGTGAGCGACAACCTCTATACCAACGAGCTGGTGGAGGGCGTCAAACGTTTCCAGAAATGGCAGGGGCTGACGGCGGACGGCGTGATCGGCGTGCGCACTCGCGAGTGGCTCAACGTGTCTCCGAAAACCCGCGCCGCGCTGCTGGCGTTGAATATCCAACGTCTGCGAATTTTACCGGGGCATGTCGGCACCGGCATTATGGTGAATATTCCCAACTACTCGCTGACCTACTACCAGAACGGCAACGAAGTGCTGTCCTCCCGCGTTATCGTCGGGCGGCCGAGCCGCAAGACACCGCTGATGAGCAGCGCGTTGAACAACGTGGTGGTCAACCCGCCTTGGAACGTACCGACTACGCTGGTGCGTGAGGATATCGTGCCGAAGGCGATGCGCGACGGTAACTATTTCCAGAAACACGGCTATACCGTGCTGTCGGGCTGGAGCAACGATGCGGAGGTGATCAACCCGGCGATGATCGACTGGAGCATGGTCTCTGCGCGCAACTTCCCGTATCGCGTGCGCCAGGCGCCGGGCGCCACTAACTCGCTGGGGCGTTTCAAGTTCAATATGCCGAGTTCGGACGCGATCTACCTGCACGATACCCCGAACCACAGCCTGTTCCAGAAAGACATTCGCGCGCTCAGCTCCGGCTGCGTGCGGGTGAACAAGGCTTCCGATTTGGCGAATATGCTGCTGCAGGATGCAGGCTGGAACAATAGCCGCGTTTCCTCCACGCTGAAAGAGGGGAATACCACTTATGTGAATATTCGCCAGCGTATTCCCGTAAAACTGTATTATCTGACCGCCTGGGTTTCGGATGACGGCCAACCGCAATTCCGTACAGATATTTACAATTATGATAATACGGTGAGATCGGGCGCACAAATTTTGGCTCAGGCCAAAAAATTAATGCAGTAAATGCAGTAATTATAAATAAATAACGGTCAGAATGTTTGGCTATACCGCAGGCCCTCTTACCTGGGGGCCTGTAAACCTAGGCGTATCGCGGGTTGACTCAGCATACGCAGGCGGTTATGGTTCGGACAGTGCGCTGCTTTGTGCATTTATTTTGACATTCTTGCCGGGTTTAACAGAGTCATGGACAAAATTGATCATCATCGCCGTAAATGGCTGGCGCTAGGCGGCGCAGCTATGGGCATAGCGCTGCTCCCTGGGCAGGCGTTTGCCAGTCTTTCCACCGCTCGACCGCGTATTTTAGTGTTGAATAACCTGAATACCGGTGAATCTATTAAAGCCGAGTTCTTTGACGGCAAAGGCTACAATAAAGAAGAGTTGGTTCGGCTAAATCATCTGTTCCGCGATTATCGCGCCAACAAGGTTAAATCGATCGATCCCAGTTTGTTTGATCACCTCTATCGCCTGCAGGGGCTGCTGGGTACCAGCAAGCCGGTGCAGCTGATCTCCGGTTACCGTTCCGTAGATACCAACAACGAATTGCGCGCGCACAGCCGTGGTGTGGCCAAGCACAGCTACCATACCAAGGGCCAGGCGATGGATTTCCATATTGAAGGTATCCAATTGAGTAATATCCGTAAAGCGGCGTTAAAAATGCGCGCTGGTGGTGTAGGATATTACCCACGTAGCAACTTCGTGCACATCGATACCGGCCCGGTTCGGAGCTGGTAATCGCGGTGCCCTCAGTGAATAACGCCGCTCCTTGCGGAGGCGGCGTTATTGTCGTTGGAGCCTTATGAAATACCATCTTATTCCCGTTACCGCTTTTAGCCAGAATTGCAGCCTGATCTGGTGTGAAAACACGCAGCAGGCGGCGTTGGTCGATCCCGGCGGCGAAGCGGAAAAAATCAAAGCGGAAGTGGCGAAGCAGGGTGTGACAATCACGCAGATTTTGCTGACGCACGGCCATTTGGATCACGTCGGCGCGGCGGCGGAGCTGGCGGAACATTATCAGGTGCCGATTTACGGCCCGGATAAAGAGGACGCTTTTTGGCTGGATGGTTTGCCGGCGCAGAGCCGGATGTTCGGGCTGGAAGAGTGTGCGCCGCTGACCCCGACCCGTTGGTTGTCGGAAGGCGATGAGATGCAGGTGGGCGAGATGAAGCTCAAGGTGTTGCATTGTCCTGGGCACACACCGGGCCACATCGTCTTTATCAATGAGCAGGCGTGTTTGGCGCTGGTGGGTGATGTGCTGTTTAACGGCGGCGTGGGGCGCAGCGACTTCCCGCGCGGTGACCATCAGGCGCTGATCGCCTCTATTCGCACCAAGCTGTTGCCGTTAGGCGACGACATGCGCTTTATTCCCGGCCACGGTCCAATGTCGACCTTCGGTCACGAGCGCCAGACCAACCCGTTCCTGCGCGAAGAGCCGGCGGTGTGGTAACGATCATTTCCCGGCAGAAATAATCAAGGGGCGCATAGCGCGCCCCTTCAAACTGGTGGCTTTCGCCGACGCGCTTAGAGCACGGCGACGATGGCTTCACACAGCGGCGCCATATTGTCCGGCGTCATGCCCGCCACGTTCACCCGACCCGAGTTCACAGCGTAAACGCCAAACTCTTCACGCAGACGCAGCACCTGCTCTTTGGTCAGGCCGCTGAACGAGAACATGCCGTTCTGCTGGATGATGAAGCTGAAGTCCTGCTGCGCGCCTTTCTCCTGCAGGGTGTTCACAAACAGCTGACGCATGCGGTGAATGCGTTGGCGCATATCGGTCAGCTCTTGTTCCCACATCGCACGCAGCGCATCGTTGCCCAGAATGGTGGCGACAACGGCGGCGCCGTGTGACGGCGGGTTGGAGTAGTTGGCGCGAATGGCCGCTTTCACCTGGCTGAAGGCGCGATCGGCGGTTTCGGCATCGGCGGCTACAATAGTGCAAGCGCCGACGCGCTCATTGTACAGACCGAAGTTTTTCGAATAGGAACTGGCGACGATCAGTTCTTTATGTTTGGCGGCGAAAATACGCAGGCCCTGCGCATCTTCTTCCAGGCCGTTGGCGAAGCCCTGATAAGCGAAGTCGAACAGCGGCAACCACCCGTTGGCGACGGAAAGTTCAGCCAGCTGCGCCCACTGTTCCGGCGTTGGATCGATACCGGTCGGGTTATGGCAGCAGCCGTGGAACAGCACGACATCGCCGGCCTGCGCCTGTTTCAGGCTGTTCAGCAGACCGTCAAAATCCAACGCGTGGTTGGCGGCGTCATAGTAGGCGTATTCCAGCACTTCCAGGCCCACGGCGCTAAAGACGTTCTTGTGGTTCGGCCAGCTTGGGTTGCTGATCCAGATGCGCTTGGCGCTGGTCTGGTTGGCGATAAAGTCTGCCGCCACGCGCAGGCCGCCGGTGCCGCCTGGCGTCTGTGCGGTGCGCGCGCGGCGATCGGCGACGATCGGGCTCTCTTTACCGAACAGCAGTTCTTGCGTGCAGTTGGCGAACGCCGGGATGCCCTCAATGCCGAGATAGTTTTTGGTGGTCTCATTTTCCAACAGATACTGTTCAGCTTTCTTTACGCTGGTCAGCACCGGGGTTTTACCGGTTTCGTCTTTATAAACGCCAATGCCTAAATTGATTTTATTCGGGCGGGCGTCGGCGCGGAAAATGTCGGTCAGACCCAGGATCGGGTCGGCGGGTGCGGCGGTGATTTTTTCAAACATGTCAGGTGCTTCCAAATCTCGGAGTTAAGCAGACAGAAGCATCAGGGTAGCGCCAGTTATCGGCTTTGCCAACCGTTTGCGATAAAAACACCGCGATCTTATGAACGTGAAGGATTCGACAGAAAAAATGATGGGGAAGGGGGAATCGGCAGGATAAAAAGTTACCGGCTGATACAAACAAAAACAGGGCCGAAGCCCTGTTTTATAACTTAGCCGACGGTGAACCGCCGATAAGCAAGACAACTTAGAACTGGTATACCAGACCAACGCCTACGATATCGTCAGTTGCGATGCCGGTTGCTTTGGTGAACGCGTTGTCATCCAGCAGGTTGATTTTGTAATCAACGTAGGTGGACATGTTTTTGTTGAAGTAGTAGGTGGTACCAACAGAAACATATTTAACCAGATCTTGGTCAGAACCCACGCCTGGGACGTTCAGGTTTTTACCCTTAGACTGCAGGTAAGACACTTCTGGACGCAGACCGAAGTCGAACTGATACTGAGCAGTCACTTCGAAGTTCTGAGTTTTGCTAGCGAAGCCGCCGCAGTTTTCAGTCGCTGCGCAAGTGTTGGTGAAGTTACCGCCACCGAACGGAGTCATGTTACGGGTTTCTGCATACATCGCCGCCAGGTAGACGTTGTTGGCGTCGTATTTCGCGCCCACGGTCCATGCGTCAGCCTTGTCGCCACGCTCGTTGGAACGCAGTTTCTGGTCGTCGGTACGGTTGGAAGAAGCGTATGCAGCGCCGAAGCTTACGCCTTCGCCGATGTCATAAGTAGAGGAAATGCCCCAGCCGTCGCCGTTTTGTTTTTTGACGTCACGGCCGTCGTTCTGGTTTTTGCCCTGGTATTGCAGAGCGAAGTTCAGACCGTCAACCAAGCCGAAGAAGTTGTTGTTACGATAGGTCGCAACGCCGTTGGTACGGCCGGTCATGAAGTTGTCGGTGTAGGTGTAAGTATCGCCACCGAACTCTGGCAGCATATCGGTCCAGCCTTCCACGTCGTACAGTACGCCGTAGTTACGGCCGTAGTCGAAGGAGCCGTAGTCAGCAAATTTCAGACCGGCGAAGCCCAGACGGGTTTTGGTGCCTTCGGTGCCCTGAGATTCGGCGTGGTTGGACTGAACGTTGTATTCCCACTGGCCGTAACCGGTCAGTTGGTCAGTAATCTGGGTTTCACCTTTGAAGCCGAAACGAACATAGGTCTGATCGCCGTCATTACCTTTGTCTTTGGAGAAGTAGTGCAGACCGTCAACTTTGCCGTACAGATCCAGCTTGTTGCCGTCTTTGTTGTAGATTTC
The DNA here is from genome assembly GCF_052166775.1 of Serratia sp. CY74737. NCBI lineage: Bacteria > Pseudomonadati > Pseudomonadota > Gammaproteobacteria > Enterobacterales > Yersiniaceae > Serratia > Serratia sp. CY74737. The sequence continues at coordinate 19,980 of NZ_JBJNOF010000010.1, read as the reverse complement.
AGCTGCGTTTGCTGCACCAGCAGCCAACAGAGCCGGGATTACCACTGCAAGAATGTTGCGCTTCATCATTATTACCCTCATTGGTGTTATTCGGACACCTTTGCCACTGCCGCCAATAATTCTTTGGGAACTATTGTTGATAGATTGGTGTCGTCCTGTGTCTGAACGCAGTGTTCCATTCACAGGCGGGTTAATCTAGGACGAAAATGATACCAATGTCCCAATCAGGTTGCAAAAGGAAAGTATGTGTAACCAAATGTAATTTTTCGGGAACTTTGTGACGTGCGTCAATATTAAAAAATGCGAAAGGCCAGCGATGCTGGCCTTTGTTTTGTAACGAAATCGTTTAAAAAACGTGTGATCGTATAATTAGAAGCTTGCGTTACGCGGGGTGCGCGGGAATGGAATCACATCGCGCACGTTTTGCACGCCGGTGACATAGGCGATTAAACGTTCAAAGCCCAGGCCGAAACCGGAATGCGGCACGGTGCCGTAGCGGCGCAGATCGCGATACCACCAGTAGTCTTCTTTATTCAGCCCCATCTCTTCCAGACGCTGATCGAGCACGTCGAGGCGTTCTTCACGCTGCGAGCCACCGATGATTTCGCCGATGCCCGGCGCCAGCACGTCCATGGCCGCGACGGTCTTGCCGTCTTCGTTCATGCGCATGTAGAACGCTTTGATGTCCTTCGGGTAGTTTTTCACCACCACCGGCGCCTGGAAGTGTTTCTCCGCCAGGTAACGTTCATGCTCGGAAGAGAGATCGATGCCCCAGGAAACCGGGTTTTCGAAGGTTTGGCCCGAGGCCAGCAGGATCTCAATGGCGTCGGTGTAGTCCACCTGGGCGAAATCGGAAGACACGAAGCGCTCCAGACGAGCGATAGCGTCTTTATCCACGCGCTCGGCGAAGAATTTCAGATCGTCGGCACGTTCATCCAGCACCGCCTGGAACACATACTTCAGCATGCTTTCGGCGAGGCCGGCGACGTCGTCCAGCGTCGCGAAGGCCACTTCCGGTTCGATCATCCAGAACTCCGCCAGGTGGCGGCTGGTGTTGGAGTTTTCGGCGCGGAAGGTTGGGCCGAAGGTGTAAACCTTCGACAGCGCGCAAGCGTAGGTTTCGCCGTTCAGCTGGCCGGAAACGGTGAGGAAGGCTTCCTTACCGAAGAAGTCTTCGCTGAAATCGACGGTGCCTTTGTCGGTGCGTGGCAGGTTTTCCAGATCCAGCGTGGACACGCGGAACATCTCGCCGGCGCCTTCAGTATCGGAGGCGGTGATCAGCGGAGTAGAGACCCAGAAATACCCATTTTCATGGAAGAAGCGGTGGATCGCCTGCGCCAGAGTATGACGTACGCGCGCCACGGCGCCAATCAGGTTGGTGCGCGGGCGCAGGTGGGCCACTTCGCGCAGGTATTCGATGCTGTGGCGCTTGGCCGCCATTGGGTAAGTGTCCGGATCGTCGACCCAGCCGACCACTTTGATCGCGGTAGCCTGCAGTTCGAAGCTCTGGCCTTCGCCCGGTGAAGCGACGACTTTGCCGGTGACTTCAACCGAACAACCGGTGGTCAGATGCAGCACTTCATCCTGATAATTCGGCAGAGAATTATTAACGACGGCCTGTAACGGATCAAAGCAGGAACCGTCATAGACGGCCAGGAAGGAGATACCAGCTTTTGAATCTCTCCGGGTACGTACCCAGCCGCGTACGGTGACTTCACTGTCAACCGCAGCACGACCTTGCAGTACGTCGACTACAGGCACTACGCTCATAGATTTCTCTCTTTAATAATTTGGTTTAGAAATAGCTTACAACCCAAGAATATGGGGGTAATGGCTATGTTACTTGCCGCGGTGCAGAGCACAAGCAGAAATCATCGGATTGTCGCAACATTTATCGCGGCTGACTGAAAAGAGGGCGTTCGGGATAAAAATAAAAAAGCCGGCGCGTAAACCGGGCCGGCTTTCTTTCTCTCTATATAGAGAAGGTTCAGCTGGCTTTCTTCACCAGCGGCAGATCGAAGGCCTTGCGCAAGGCCCGCACGAATGCCTGGTCCTGGCAGATGGTCTTGCCGGGGCTGTCGGAGAGCTTAGCCACCGGTTTGCCTTTGCATTCGACCAGCTTGATCACGATATTCAACGGTTTAACGCCCGGAATATCACAGGTCAGGCGCGTGCCGATACCGAAGCTGAGATTGATGCGCTGATAGAAGTGGCGATAGAGCGCCAGCGCTTTTTCCAGATCCAGGTTGTCCGAGAACACCAGCGTTTTGCTCATCGGGTCGATGCCCAGTTTCTGATAGTGGGCAATGGCTTTCTCACCCCACTCGACGGGATCGCCCGAATCGTGGCGCAGCCCCTGATAACGCTCGGCGAACTGCGGGCCGAAGTCGCGCAGGAAAGCATCCATGGTAATGCAGTCGGTGAGCGCGATGCCAAGCTGATCGGGGTATTCATCCAGCCAGGCCTGCAATGCGGCGCGCTGGCTGTTGGCCAGCACCGGGCTTATCTGCTGATGCGCCTGGAACCATTCATGCGCCTGCGTGCCGACCGGCGCCAGGCCGAGCTGATGCGCCAGATCGTAATTGCTGGTGCCCGACAGGTACGGGAATTCGGCCTGCAAGGTGCTGACGATGGCCTGTTGTACGCCCTGGGAGAAACGGCGACGGGTGCCAAAGTCCATCAGCTTGAAGCGTGAAAGATCCAAATCGCCCGCCAGCGTCTTGAACTGCGCCAACTTGGTTTGCAGGTGGGCTACCGCCTGTTCCGGCGTCGCCAGCGGAGAACGCCGGCGGTGCACCACTTCGCTGATCACCGCCAGCAGCGGCACTTCCCACATGATCACTTCACGCCACGGCCCGGCGATGCGGATGTGCAGCTTGCCGTCGCGGTTGTCGATGGTCACCTGCTGCGGGTCGTATCGGAACGTGCGCAGCCAGCTCAGGTAATCTTGACGGAAGAAGGGCAGGCCCGAAAGGTAAGCGAATTCGGCGTCGGTCAGCGCCAGCTGGCTCATCAGGGCGACCTGCGCGCGGATCTCGTCGGCATATTCGCCCAGCAGTTCGTCGCCGCGGCAGCGGAATTCCGCCGCCACGCTGATCGCGGGATAGCGATGGAATACTGCTTGCTGCATATGAAGCTTGTAAGCATCGGTATCAAGCAGTGATGTCAAAATCGGGGAAGCGTATTGAGTCATAGCGCGTTACAGCATCCTCGTCAGGCGCGTGTCCAAATCCGGATAATCATAAAAGTGGGGGGGGAGTATACCCGGATTATCCTGTTATTGAAGCTGCATCACACCATAAATCACCGAAGCGGGTCGAGGATTAAACGTGCCTTTATGGCGGGCTGGCGACGGCGGCGGGAGAAAAAAGCCAGATATGCCTGTAAGGTGAATGACTTAGCCTAATTAGTCATAAAAATTATAATGTTAATTATTTTAAACAACAAATCAGATAAACCCGGCCTGGGTGTGCACGCTGACCCGATCCTTGCCGTTCTTTTTGCAAAAATAGAGCGCTTCGTCCGCCTGTTTTATCGCCGCCTGCAGCGCAGTGAACGCGTTGACCGGCGCAATGCCGCAGCTGGTGGTGAAACGCACTTGCCGCCCGTCGGCCAAATTTAGCGTCAGGCGATGGGTGCGGGCGCGCAATTGCTCCATGATGTCCCGCGCGTTGTCCAACGAACAGTTGCCCAGCAGCACCGCGAACTCTTCGCCACCGTAGCGGCAGAAGATGTCGCTGGCGCGAAACGCGCGTTGCAACAGATGGCCGAATTCCACCAACGCCCGGTCACCGACATCGTGGCCGTAGCTGTCGTTGAGCTGTTTGAAGTTGTCGATATCGATCAGGCAAAAGGCCTGCGGGTAGCTACCGTCGCCCAATAGCTGGCATTCGAGGAAGAATTTACGGCGGTTATAAATGTTGGTGAGCGGATCGAGGAAGGAAGAGGCCTCAAGCTCTTTAATCAGCAGCTGTTTCTCGCTTTCCAGCGAGACCTTGTCCAACTGATATTGTCTGAGCTGTTGAATGGCGTCGCTGATGGCGATCAGTTCCCGGCTGTAGAAGGCGTCGTTGCGATCGATATTCATCTCGCCGCGCGACAGCCGCACGATATTGTTGTGGGTTTTGGTCAACCAGCGGTTGATGTTGGTGCAGAACACCAGCGCCGGCAAAATGAACAGCAGCACTACCAGACCGGCGAGCGCGATCATGCCGTAAATGGTGGTCTGGCTGTCATAAATCTTGTGACGCGAAGCGACGGTTTCCAGCTCGAAACTGCGTTGATACAGCGTCTGCGAAAGCCCGCTCAACTCGTCGACATAGCGCGAGATCAGCGCGGCGGGATAGGGCTTTTGGGTATTGATGGCGGTGTATAGCCCATCGGTAATCTGCTTGAGGCGTTCGGTAGACACCTGGGTGAGCAACTGATTGACGATGCTGGTGGTTTGCACGTCGTCGTAGTTGAGCTTCATGAAGATCAACCGGGTGCTCAGCGCGTTCAGGACGCCGGTCAACTGAATGGACTTCAGATAGGCGTCTTTGCGATCGAGCGGGCTGACGTTGACGTCGATAATCTGATCGCTTAACTCCGTCAGCGACATATTCAGCCGGTTGTTGAGGCGAATGGCCTCGAGAAACATAAAGGAGTCGGTATCCACCATTCGAGTATCGTAGGTGTAGCGGTAATAGCTCTTGCTGGTTTGCGAGATGTAATAGGCGCTGTTGATGTTGAACAGGTTGGCGTTGTTGACCTGCGAAAGCTGCAGGTTGTCGTTATCCAGCAACTGTTCCATCAGGCCGATCATCGACAGCGCGGCGATTTTTTGCCGCACACCCAGCTCCCTGGCGACCGTGTCGTTCAGATGCTCGCGGATCCGGGCGATTTTCTCGCGCGCCACCCGATCGGCGGCCAGACACTGCGCGCGAGTGATTTGCGGATCGATCAGGCTCAAGCGTTTGAGACGGTGAGCCTGCAGCGAAGCCTGAAAGGCCTCGGAGATTTCTTTGGCGCGATCGATCTTATACAGGTTGAGCTGGTTATCGCGGTACTCGGTATGGGCTTCGAGCAGTTCCTCGACGATGAACAGCGAGAAGGAGGTCATCAGGCACAGGGTGAAAAAATAGATAGCGTATTTGATTTTCATAGTGCGAGTCATCCCTGAGCCTGATTCGGCAATTATACCATCATGCCGCCTGTGCCGCCTCAACAATGCCGGAGCGCCGCGAAGGCGGTTTTTTAGCATTAAATGCTGATTTTTATTTAGCCATTGGTCACCCGCGCTGCCATCTGGTGGGTGAACTATGATTTGCCTCTGATTTCTTTATCGCGCTTGCCCGGCGGATCTGGGCTTTTCAGCCAGCTGTGATACAGTTTATTCACAATCAGGTTCGCCGAGCGCCGCTGGGGAAATCTCCAGCGACGGCGCGGAGGAGAAGAGCGGCCTGGCACCTATAACTCACTGAGACGTTTAAGGGTTTTTATGACACAACAGCCACAGGCAAAATATCGCCACGATTATCGCGCGCCCGATTACACCACGACCGACATCGATTTGGACTTCAGTCTGGACGCGGAAACCACGCGCGTGACCGCCGTCAGTAAAATCAAACGTCAGGGCGCGGCCGGCGCACCGCTGGTGCTGGATGGCGAGGATCTGACGCTGGTGAGCATTCAGGTCGACGGTCAACCGTGGAGCGCCTATCGTCAGCAGGATAACCAGCTGATCGTCGAAGCGTTGCCGGCACAATTCACTCTGACCATCGTCAACGATATTCACCCGGCGAAAAACACCGCGCTGGAAGGGCTGTATCTGTCCGGCGATGCGCTGTGCACGCAATGCGAAGCCGAAGGCTTCCATCATATTACCTATTACCAGGATCGCCCGGACGTGCTGGCGCGCTTTACCACCCGCATCGTGGCCGACAAGGCGCGCTATCCGTTCCTGCTGTCGAACGGCAACCGTATTGGCCAGGGTGAATTGGCCGATGGTCGCCACTGGGTGCAATGGCAGGATCCGTTCCCGAAACCTTGCTACCTGTTCGCGTTGGTGGCGGGGGACTTCGACGTGCTGCGCGACAGCTTCACCACCCGTTCCGGCCGTAAGGTCGCGCTGGAGCTGTTTGTCGATCGCGGCAACCTGGATCGCGCCGACTGGGCGATGACCTCGTTGAAAAACTCGATGAAGTGGGACGAGACCCGCTTCGGTCTGGAATACGATCTCGACATTTATATGATCGTGGCGGTCGATTTCTTCAATATGGGCGCGATGGAGAACAAAGGGTTAAATATCTTTAACTCCAAATACGTGTTGGCGAAGGCGGAAACCGCCACCGACAAAGATTACCTGAACATCGAAGCGGTGATTGGCCACGAATACTTCCACAACTGGACCGGCAACCGCGTCACCTGCCGCGACTGGTTCCAGCTCAGCCTGAAAGAGGGGCTGACGGTGTTCCGCGATCAAGAGTTCAGTTCCGATCTGGGCTCGCGTTCGGTCAACCGCATCGATAACGTGCGCGTGATGCGCGGCGCGCAGTTCGCCGAAGACGCCAGCCCGATGGCGCATGCCATTCGTCCGGATAAAGTCATCGAGATGAACAACTTTTACACCCTGACGGTGTATGAGAAAGGTTCTGAAGTGATCCGCATGATGCACACCCTGCTGGGGGAAGAGAACTTCCAGAAAGGGATGCAGCTCTATTTCGAACGCCACGACGGCAGCGCCGCCACCTGCGATGACTTCGTACAGGCGATGGAGGACGCGTCCAACGTGGATCTGTCGCGCTTCCGCCGTTGGTATAGCCAGTCCGGCACGCCGCTGTTGACGGTGCGCGACGAGTACGATGCGGAAACTCAGCAATATCGCCTGCATGTCAGCCAGAAAACCGCGCCGACCGCCGATCAGCCTGAGAAGTTGCCGCTGCATATTCCGCTGGATATCGAGCTGTACGACAGCGAAGGTAACGTCATCGCGCTGCAGAAGGGTGGCCTGCCGGTCAACAACGTGCTGAACGTCACCGAAGCGGAGCAGACCTTCGTGTTCGACGGCGTGGCGCACAAGCCGGTGCCGTCGCTGCTGCGTGAATTCTCTGCGCCGGTGAAACTGGATTATCCGTACAGCGATCAGCAACTGACCTTCCTGATGCAGCACGCGCGCAATGAGTTTGCGCGTTGGGATGCGGCGCAGAGCCTGCTTGCGACCTACATCAAACTGAACGTGGCGCGGCACCAGCAGAAGCAGCCGTTGTCGCTGCCGCTGCACGTGGCCGACGCGTTCCGTGCGGTGTTGCTGAACGAGACGCTGGATCCGGCGCTGGCGGCGCAGATCCTGACGCTGCCGTCGGAGAACGAAATCGCTGAACTGTTCGCCACCATCGATCCGGAAGCGATCGCCGCGGTGCACGAAGCGATCGTTCGCTGCCTGGCGCGGGAGTTGGCCGATGAGTGGCTGGCGGTGTATCACGCCAACAAGACCGACGGCTACCGCGTGGAGCACGCCGACATCGCCAAGCGCGCCTTGCGCAATGTGTGCCTGGGTTATCTGGCGTTCGGCGAAGATGCGGCGCTGGCGGACCAACTGGTGAGCGAACAGTATCGCCAGGCGGATAACATGACCGACTCGCTGGCGGCGCTGTCCGCTGCGGTTGCGGCCCAGTTGCCGTGTCGCGATGCGCTGTTGGCGGCGTTCGACGAGCGCTGGCATCAGGATGGCCTGGTGATGGACAAATGGTTCGTGCTGCAGGGGAGCAGCCCGTCGGCGGATGTGTTGAGCAAGGTGCGTGCGCTGCTGCAACACCGCTCGTTCAGCCTGAGCAACCCGAACCGCACCCGCTCGCTGATCGGCGGCTTCGCTTCCGGCAACCCGGCGGCGTTCCATGCGGCGGATGGCAGCGGTTATCAATTCCTGGTGGAGATCCTCAGCGATCTCAACCAGCGCAACCCGCAGATCGCCGCGCGCCTGATCGAACCGCTGATTCGCCTGAAGCGTTACGACGCCGGTCGCCAGGCGCTGATGCGCAAAGCGTTGGAACAGCTGAAAGGGTTGGAAAACCTGTCCGGCGATCTGTACGAGAAGATCAGCAAGGCGCTCGACGCCTAATCTTCTCACCGTGAATACCCAAAGGGACGGCCTGCGCCGTCCCTTTTTTCGTTCAATTCGCCGCCTGGCGTGGGCTGGCCGCGGTGACCGGCGGCGATAACACCCGCTCCAGCACTTCAGCTTCCAGTTCCGCCAGCCTGGCCGAGCCTTTGCGGCGTGGCCGCGGCAGATCGATGCTCAGATCCAGTCCGATGTGGCCCTCTTCAATCAGGATCACCCGATCCGCCAGCGCGATGGCTTCGCTGACGTCGTGCGTCACCAGCAGTACGGTAAAACCGTGCTGTTGCCACAGCGATTCTATCAGCCCCTGCATCTCGATGCGCGTCAGGGCATCCAGCGCCCCGAGCGGTTCGTCCAGCAGCAGCAGGCGGGGGCGGTGGATCAACGCGCGCGCCAGGGCGACCCGCTGCTTTTGTCCGCCGGACAGCGCCGCCGGCCAGTCGCGGGCGCGATCCGCCAAACCGACCGCGGCCAGCGCCTGCAGCGCCGCGTCGCGCCACTGGCCGCGCAGCCCCAGACCCACGTTGTCGATCACCGTTTTCCACGGCAACAGGCGCGCATCCTGAAACATCAGCCGGGTATCCTCTTTGGCGGCGGCAAGCGGCGCATTGCCGCTGAGCAGCGCGCCGCTGCTGGCCTGTTCCAGGCCGGCCAACAGACGCAGCAGGGTGCTCTTGCCGCAGCCGCTGCGGCCGACCACCGCCACGAACTGCCCGGCAGAGATGCGTAGCTGAATGTTATCCAGCACGGTGCGGTTGCCGTAACGTTTGCCGATGGACTCCAGCGTCACCGGCGTGCCTTGCGCAAGGCGAGCGGGAAGGGTCATAGCGCTTCTCCCTGTTTCAGTTGATAGGCCGGATGCCAGCGCAGCCAGACGCGTTCCAGCAGTTGCGCGCCCACGTCCGCCAGCTTGCCGAGAAGGGCGTACAGCACGATCGCCACCACCACCACGTCGGTTTGCAGAAATTCACGCGCGTTCATCGCCAGATAACCGATGCCGGAGTTGGCCGAGATGGTTTCGGCGACGATCAGCGTCAACCACATGAACCCGAGGGCGAAACGCACGCCGACCATAATCGACGGCAACGCGCCCGGCAGCACCACCTGCGTGAACAGGCGAAAACCGCTCAGACCGTAGCTGCGCGCCATCTCCAGCAGGCCGCGATCGATGTTTTTGATGCCGTGATAGGTATTGAGATAAATCGGGAACAACGTGCCGAGCGCCACCAGAAAGATCTTGGCGGATTCATCGATGCCGAACCACAGGATCACCAGTGGGATTAGCGCCAGGTGCGGCACGTTGCGGATCATTTGCACCGAACTGTCCAACAGGCGTTCACCCCAGCGCGACAGCCCGGTAATAAAGCCGAGAATCAGTCCGATGCTGCCGCCGATGCCAAAGCCGATCAACGCGCGCTGGCTGCTGATGCTCAGGTGCTGCCACAGTTCGCCGCTTTGGCTCAGGCGCCAGAAGGCGGCCAGCACCGCACTCGGCGCCGGCAAAATGCGGTTGGACAGCCAGCCGGTTTCGACGGCGACTTGCCAGATGATCACCAGCGCCAGCGGCAGCGCCCAAGGGGCCAGCCGGTACAGGATGCGTTGCGCGTTCTTTGCCATCGGGGCGCTCCTCAGCTCTGCGACACTTTTTGCGGAACATAGATGTTGGCCACTACTTCGCCCTGCGGGCGCACCGGTTGAAGGCGCGCGGGCGTTTCTTCCTGCGCCAGGTCGAGGTGCGGAAACAGCAGTTCGCCGACGCGGTAGGCCTCTTCCAGATGCGGATAGCCGGAGAGAATAAAGGTGTCGATGCCCAGATCGGCGTATTCCTGCATGCGCGCCGCGACCGTCGGGCCATCGCCCACCAGCGCGGTGCCGGCGCCGCCGCGCACCAGGCCGATGCCGGCCCACAGGTTCGGGCTGATCTCCAGATTATCCTTCTTGCCGCCGTGCAGCGCCGCCATGCGCCGTTGGCCGACGGAGTCGAAGCGGGCAAAGGCCTGCTGCGCGTTGGCGATGGTTTCCTCATCGAGGTGAGCGATCAGCCGATCGGCGGCGCGCCAGGCTTCTTCGGTGGTTTCCCGCACGATGACGTGCAGACGGATGCCGAAGCGTACCTGCCGGCCCTTCGCCGCCGCTTTGGCGCGCACCTCTTCGATCTTCTCTTTGACCTGTGCCGGCGGCTCTCCCCAGGTGAGGTACATTTCTACCTGCTCGGCGGCCAGATCCTGCGCGGCGGCGGAGGATCCGCCGAAATAGAGCGGCGGGCGCGGTTGCTGCACCGGCGGGAACAGCAGTTTGGCGCCTTTCACCTGAATATGCTTGCCGTGGAAATCGACGGTTTCACCTTCCAGCACCCGGCGCCAGATATGAGTGAACTCGGTCGAGGCTTCGTAACGCTCTTCATGACTGAGATGCAACCCCTCCGCCGCCAGCTCTTCCGGATCGCCGCCGGTGACCAGATTGAACAGGGCGCGCCCGTTGGACAGGCGATCCAGCGTCGCCGCCTGACGCGCCGCCAGCGTAGGGGAGATGATACCCGGCCGCAGCGCGACCAAAAATTTCAGCCGCTGGGTGACCGGGATCAGCGAGGCGGCCACCAGCCAGGAGTCTTCGCAAGAGCGACCGGTGGGGATCAGCACGCCGCCGAATCCCAGCCGGTCCGCCGCTTGGGCGATTTGTTGCAAGTAACCGTGATCGACGCTGCGAGCGCCCTGTGCGCTGCCAAGATAGTGGCCGTCGCCGTGGGTGGGTAAAAACCAGAAAACGTTCAGGCTCATCGTCAATGCTCTCCCGTATTTATTGCGCGCTTGGGCGCCAGATGCGTTGCGAGATGTCGACCTTCACCGGCACCAGCCGGTTGGCGTAAAACAGGTCGGCGGTTTGCTGCTGCGCGGCGATCGTATGCGCATCGAGCGGTGTGATGGCGGTCGGGGGACGGTGATCCAGATAGCTGGCGATCACCGGTTCCGGTAGCCCCATGGCGTTGGCCAGCAAGGTCACGCTTTGCGCCCGGTCGCTGCGGGTGAGCGCATCGGCCTGGGTCAGCACCGTCAGGACCTGGCTGATAAAGGCGCCATTGGCTTCGACATAAGGGCGCGCCGCCAGATAGAAGGAACCGGTCTGGTTCAGATCGGTGCCGTCGCCGAGCACCCGAACGCCGCCCTGCAACAGCGCGGCGGAATAATAAGGATCCCAGATAGCCCAGGCATCGACGTTGCCCTGCTGGAATGCGGCGCGCGCATCGGCGGGGGTCAGGTAGGCGGGTTGGATATCCGTAAATTTCAGGCCGGCCTTTTGCAGCGATCGCAGCAGCAGGTTGTGTGAGCTGGATCCTTTCTGAAATGCGACCTTATGGCCTTTCAGATCGGCGACGGTTTTGATCGGGCTGTTTTCCGGCACCAGGATCACTTCCGCCTTCGGTTTGGGAGGCTCAACGCCGACATACAGCAGGTCCGCCCCGGCGGCCTGCGCGAAGATCGGCGGAATATCACCGGTGCTGCCCAGATCGATGCTGCCGACGTTCAAGGCTTCCAGCATCTGCGGGCCGGCGGGAAATTCAATCCAACTGATGCGGGTGGCGGGGAAGCGCTCCTCCAGCAGCCGGTGGCTTTTCGCCAGCACCAGACTCACCGATCCTTTCTGGTAACCGATGCGAAATTGCGCCGGATCCTGCGCGACGGCGGCGTTGGCCCAGACCAGCGACAGCAGGCCGGTGAAGGCCGCTGCGTTCAGCCAACGTCGCAAAGCGTTGCGTTGTTTCATTCAGGCTCTCCTTTTCCAGGCATTTCAGGCGGTTTGACGCGCCGTCAGCGGCGAGGCGACGCGCAGCGCGGGCGGTTTGCGGCGCCCAAGCGCCAGATAGAAACTGGCGAGCGCTTCTTCCAACCGGGCGGCTACGGCGTCGGTGAGCGTGGCGCTTTCGCCGGTCAGCTGGATCTGACTGTCGTCGGCGAACACGCCGTGCAGCACCTCTTGCGCTTTGAGCGCCGCCAGAACCGGTTTCAGCGCATAGTCCACCGCCAGCATGTGACCGACAGAACCGCCGGTCGCCAGCGGCAGCACCACTTTATGGTCCAGCGCGCGTTCCGGCAGCAGGTCCAGCAGGGTTTTCAGCGCGCCGGAGAACGACGCTTTATAAACCGGCGTGGAAATCAGCAGGCCGTCGGCCTGCGCCAGCTGGTCGGCAAACGCCTTGATCGCCGGACTGTTGAAGTTGGCGTACAGCAGATCTTCGGCATCGAAGTCGTGCAGGGTATAGGCCGTCACCTCCACCCCTTGTTGCCGCAGCCAGTTCTGACTCAACGAGAGCAGCGCGGCGGAACGTGATGGGATGCGTGGGCTACCGGCCAGTGATATAACGCGCATTGCCACTCCTTATAACTAAAAGTTAGGTTTAATTAGAAAATTAATGGGAAGTGTTTTAAACCTACCAGCAACCGGGCGCGTTTTTTAAATCTCATTTTTTGATTTGGATATGCGTAAAAGCGGATTGGCACCGATTTGGCGATGAAGAGGGAAAACGATTGCGTAAAAACGGCTTTTTTTGCCTTTAATCAATTCCAATTAGGCGGGGGATACCGGATAATACGCCCCCGGTTTGCAACCGGGAAATCAGGAGAGTCCATGTACTACCCCCTCATCAGGAAAGCGTTGTTCCAGCTCGATCCGGAGCGCGCGCACGAAGTGACCTTTCGTCAGCTCAGCCGTATTACCGGCACCCCATTAGCGTTTCTTGTCCGTCAGTCCGTGCCGACCAAACCGGTCAGCTGCATGGGGCTGTCGTTTAAAAACCCGCTGGGATTGGCCGCCGGTCTGGATAAAAACGGCGAATGCATCGATGCGTTCGGCGCGATGGGCTTCGGCCATGTGGAAGTCGGCACCGTGACGCCGCGTCCGCAACCGGGCAACGACAAGCCGCGCTTGTTCCGCGTGGTTGAGGCGGAAGGCCTGATTAACCGCATGGGGTTCAATAACCATGGCGTGGACAATCTGGTTGAAAACGTTAAGAAATCCCATTTCGGCGGCATTCTTGGGATCAATATCGGCAAGAATAAAGACACGCCGGTCGAGCAGGGCAAAGACGATTATTTGATCTGCATGGATAAAGTTTATCCGTATGCCGGATATATCGCGATTAACATCTCTTCACCGAATACGCCGGGGTTACGATCCTTACAGTATGGCGAAGCGTTGGACGATCTTTTGGCTGCGATTAAAAATAAGCAGCAGGAATTACATGCGCGCCATCACAAATATGTGCCGGTGGCGGTAAAGATCGCGCCGGATCTTTCTGAAGAAGAATTGATCCAAATTGCCGATAGCCTGGTGCGGCATAATATCGATGGCGTGATCGCCACCAATACCACGTTGGATCGAAAATTGATCCAAGGGCTGAATTACTGCGAACAAGCGGGCGGGTTAAGTGGGCGTCCGTTGCAATCACGCAGCACCGAAGTGATCCGTCGCCTCTCCACCGAACTGCAAGGGCGTCTGCCGATTATCGGCGTAGGCGGCATCGATTCGCTGACGGCGGCGCGCGAAAAAATGGAGGCCGGCGCGAGCCTGCTGCAAATTTATTCCGGATTTATCTATCACGGCCCGCGTTTGATTAAAGATATCGTTACCCATATCTAATATTTTTCCTCTCATTTTATTCCGGGGGTTTATTTCTGCCCCCGGCTCGTCTATATTTTGTTCGTTAGCTTAAATATCGTTCGCGGAATTATCCGATGTTTAAGCTATTTCATCGGTGATAAAATCGCCTTTTAGGGTGAGTGCGGCGTTGGCATGGGCAGCGAGAAGGATACGAAATGAAGATAAAACCTGACGATAATTGGCGTTGGTATTTTGATGCCGAACACGATCGGCTAATGCTGGATTTAGCTAATGGTATGATCTTTCGTTCACGTTTCCCGGCCAAAATGTTAACGCCGGACGCCTTCGATGAATGCGCTTTTTGCGTGGATGACGCCGCCCTTTATTTCACCTATGAAGAACAGTGCAAGCAGGTCAAGCTGAGCCATGAACAGCGCGCCGAGCTGGTGTTGAATGCGCTGGTCGCCTACCGCTTCCTGAAACCGCTGATGCCGAAGAGCTGGCATTTCTCGCAGCAGCACTACCCGTTGCAGCCGAAAAACGGCGAGCTGGCGGCGGTGAAAGTGATGGAAAGCGGCGCGGAAGCGCGCCTGCTGGTGGTGGAGGCCGGGGATAATGCCAGCCTGTGCCTGCTGGCGCAAAATCAGCTGACGGTCGCCGGCCGCACCATGGTCTTGGGCGACGCCATCAAGGTGATGCACGATCGGCTGAAACCTTGCGCGCAGGATGAAAGCGCCGCCCCGGCTTACGACAGGGCGGTATAAGGCGGATTACGCCAACGTCAAATCAGTTTTCGGGATGCAGCTGCAGCACAGGATGGTGCCGTTGTCGCCCAGCGCGCTTTTCTTCAGGGGCGCGACTTCACCGCTCAGCAATGTAATGCGGCAGCTGCCGCAAATCCCGGCGCGGCACGAGTAAGGCACGCGAATGCCTTGCTGTTCCAGTTGTTCGAGCAGGATCTGCTGGTTATTGCCGGTAAATACCTTTCCTTCATATTCGATCGTGACGCTGTGCGCGCTGTCCTGCGGCGCCTGCACGCTCTCCACCACTCTACCTGCGCCGTAAGGGCGCGGCGGCTTGGTTGACAAGACTTCCACCGTATCACCCACGCGAATGATGCCGCTGTTGCGCGCGATCATATTCTGGCCGAAATCGATGTCGCCGTTGTCGGCGGAGCGGAATTTTTGCAGCGTGCTGAGCGGTTCGCCGCTCGGGTGCTTGCGGCCACGCTCGGTGCTGACGGTGGTGAGCACGCAGCGACTGCAGGGTTTCACCAGATCGAACATCACATCGCCGACGCGGATCACCTGCCAGCCGTCTTCAGCCCAGGCGGTAGCGCCGCCCACCACCAGATTGGGGCGGAACTGTTCCAGCTTGATGCTGCCGGGGCAACGCTGCTGCAGGTCGTTGAACGAGGCTTGGTTAATCAGCAGATAAGGGTAGCCGTCGGCAAACGTCAGTGGGATTTCAGGGTGTTTCTTGACCCGGCGGGTCAGCTCCGGCCCCAGCCAGCGCAGCTGCACGTCGCGCTGGAAATAGCCGCTCAGCCAGCGGTTGATCTCATCCGGCGCGATCAGCGCGGTGAAATGGTTGCCCCACACCTCGGTCGGCTGCGGCGCGGCCGCGAAGTCGCTGAAGCGAATGGCGGCACTTTCACCGTCCGGCGCGGTCAGAAACAGCCCGTCCGGCAACAGCGCCGGCGTGAACAACACCATCTGCGGATATTGGCGCGCGGTAATAAAGGTGCCGTCCGGTTCGGTGATCATAAAGTTGCGGTCGAAGGCCAGACCGCTGTTGCCGACCTGGGCGTAGGAAAGCTGCAAGCCGCGCAGTGATTTAACCGGATGGACGTAGAGTCTGGAAAGCGTGATCACCCTTATCTCCGTACGATGATTAAATAGAAGGGAGCAACTTTATGACAAGCGGTGCGGATTAGCTATAATGCGCAACAATTTTCTTTTTGGTGATAAGTACGATATGAACTCTCTGTTTGCCAGCACGGCGCGTGGATTGGAAGAACTGTTAAAAAGCGAGCTGGAAACGCTTGGCGCTCACGACTGCAAAGTGGTGCAGGGCGGGGTACATTTTCAGGGTGACGATCGTCTTCTGTACCAAAGCCTGCTGTGGAGCCGCCTGGCTTCGCGCATTTTGTTGCCGCTGAACGAATTCCGCGTGCACAGCGACCTGGATCTGTACCTCGGCGTGCAGGCGATTGACTGGCCGAGCATTTTTGGCGTGGATAAAACCTTCGCCGTGCATTTCAGCGGCGTGAACGAAGAGATCCGCAACAGCCAGTATGGCGCGCTGAAGGTGAAAGACGCCATCGTTGACAGCTTCACCCGTAAGCTCGACCAACGCCCGACGGTTGCCAAACAGCAGCCGGACATTCGCGTTAACGTCTTCCTGCAACGCGATATGGCCAGCGTGGCGCTCGATCTGAGCGGCGAAGGCCTGCACCAGCGCGGCTACCGCGATCTCACCGGCCAGGCGCCGTTGAAGGAAAACCTGGCGGCCGCCATCGTGTTGCGTTCCGGCTGGCAGCCGGGCACGCCGATGCTCGATCCGATGTGCGGCTCCGGCACGTTGTTGATCGAAGCGGCGATGATCGCCGCCGATCGCGCGCCGGGCCTGCACCGTCAACACTGGGGCTTCAGCGCCTGGAATGGTCACAACGCCGAACTGTGGCGTGAAGTCACCACCGAAGCGCAGGTGCGCGCGCGTCGCGGCCTGCAGGAAACTACCTCTCGCTTCTTCGGTTCCGATATCGATCGTCGGGTGATTGAGATGGCGCGCGGCAACGCCCGCCGCGCCAGCGTCGCCGAGCTGATCACCTTCAACGTCGGCGACGTCGCGCGCTTGACCAACCCGCTGCCGGAAGGCCCGCACGGCACGGTGATCAGCAACCCGCCGTACGGCGAGCGTCTGGAAAGCGAACCGGCGCTGATCGCGCTGCACAACATGCTGGGGCGCGTGATGAAAAGCGCCTTCGGCGGTTGGCAGCTGTCGCTGTTCAGCGCCTCGCCGGAGCTGTTGAGCTGCCTGCAGCTGCGCGCCGAGCGCCAGTTTAAGGCGAAGAACGGCCCGCTGGAGTGCGTGCAGAAAAACTATCAGCTGGCGGCAAGCCCGGCCGGCAATGCTACCGGCGGCGTGCAGGTGGCGGAAGATTTCGCCAACCGTCTGCGCAAGAATTTGAAGAAGCTCGACAAGTGGGCGAAGCAACAAGGCATCGAATGCTACCGCCTGTACGATGCCGATCTGCCAGAATACAACGTCGCGGTGGACCGTTACGGCAGCAAGGTGGTGGTGCAGGAGTATGCGCCGCCGAAAACCGTCGATGCGCAGAAGGCGCGTCAGCGCCTGTTCGATGTGATCAACGCGACGCTGGCGGTGCTGGAATTGCCGTCGAATCAGCTGATCCTGAAAACCCGCGAGCGGCAGAAGGGCAAAAACCAGTACGAGAAACTGGCGCAGAAGGGCGAGTTCTTGCTGGTGGAAGAGTATAACGCCAAGCTGTGGGTCAACCTGACCGACTATCTCGATACCGGCCTGTTCCTCGATCACCGCATTGCGCGCCGTATGCTGGGCGAGATGAGCGGCGGCAAGGACTTCCTCAACCTGTTCGCCTATACCGGCACCGCCAGCGTGCATGCCGGGCTGGGCGGCGCGCGCAGCACCACCACGGTGGACATGTCGCGCACCTACCTGGAATGGGCGGAGAAGAACCTGCGCGCCAACGGCCTGACCGGCCGCCAGCATCGGCTGATCCAGGCCGACTGCCTGTCGTGGCTGAGCAATGCCAATGAACAGTTCGACGTGATCTTCATCGATCCGCCGACGTTCTCCAACTCCAAGCGGATGGAGAACACCTTTGACGTGCAGCGCGATCACCTGGCGCTGATGAAAGATTTGAAACGGTTGCTGCGCCGCAACGGGACCATCATGTTCTCGAACAACAAGCGCGGTTTCCAAATGGATATGGCAGGGCTGAGTGCGCTGGGCCTGGAGGCGAAAGAGATCACCGCCAAGACGCTGTCGCAGGATTTTGCCCGTAACCGTCAGATCCACAACTGCTGGCTGGTGACTCACGCCGGCGAAGGAAAATAATTACTATGTCGTTAATCAGCATGTCCGGCGCCTGGCTCTCTTTCAGCGATGCGCCATTGTTAGACAACACCGAAATTCATATCGAAGACAACGAGCGCGTGTGTCTGGTCGGGCGCAACGGCGCCGGCAAATCCACGCTGCTGAAGATCCTAGGCAAAGAGATCCCGCTGGATGACGGCCGGGTGATCTACGAACAGGATCTGATCGTGGCGCGTTTGCAACAGGATCCGCCGCGCAATATCGGCGGCAGCGTATTCGACTTTGTGGCGGAAGGCGTCGCGGAGCAGGCGGAACACCTGAAGGCGTATCACGCGATCTCCCACCTGGTGGAAAGCGACCCGAGCGAGAAAAACCTGGCGCGCATGGCGCAAATCATGGAGATCCTCGATCACCAGGGGCTGTGGCAGCTCGACAGCCGCATCAGCGAAGTGCTGCTGCAGCTGGGGCTGAACGGCGACGCAGAGCTTTCCTCGCTGTCCGGCGGCTGGCTGCGCAAAGCGGCGCTGGGCCGCGCGCTGGTGAGCTCGCCGCGCGTGTTGTTGCTCGACGAACCGACCAACCACCTGGATATCGAAACCATCGACTGGCTGGAAGGTTTCCTGAAAGAGTTCGACGGTAGCATCGTCTTCATCTCGCACGACCGTTCGTTTATCCGCAACATGGCGACGCGCATCGTCGATCTGGATCGCGGCAAGCTGGTTTCCTGGCCGGGTAACTACGATCTGTACCTGCAGAGCAAAGAAGAAGCGCTGCGGGTGGAAGAGCTGCAAAACGCCGAGTTCGACCGCAAGCTGGCGCAGGAAGAGGTCTGGATCCGTCAGGGCATCAAGGCGCGCCGCACCCGCAACGAGGGCCGCGTGCGCGCGCTGAAGGCGCTGCGCGTCGAGCGTTCAGAGCGACGTGAAGTGATGGGCACCGCCAAGATGCAGGTGGAAGAGGCGACCCGCTCCGGCAAAATCGTATTCGAGCTGGAAGACGTCAATTATCAGGTTGGCGAAAAGGTGCTGGTGCGCGGTTTCTCCGCCCAGGTGCAGCGCGGCGACAAGATTGCGCTGGTGGGGCCGAACGGCTGCGGCAAAACCACGCTACTGAAACTGATGCTCGGTCAGCTGAAAGCCGACAGCGGCCGCGTGCACTGCGGCACCAAGCTGGAAGTGGCCTATTTCGACCAGCACCGGGCCGATCTCGATCCGGAGCGCACGGTGATGGACAACCTGGCGGAAGGCAAGCAGGAAGTGATGGTTAATGGCCGTCCTCGCCACGTGCTGGGCTACCTGCAGGACTTCCTGTTCCACCCGAAACGTGCGATGACGCCGGTGAAGGCGCTGTCGGGCGGTGAGCGTAACCGCTTGCTGTTGGCTAAGCTGTTTCTGAAACCGAGCAATCTGCTGATCCTCGATGAACCAACCAACGATCTCGACGTCGAAACGCTGGAGCTGCTGGAAGAGCTGATCGACGGCTATCAGGGCACTGTGTTGCTGGTCAGTCACGATCGTCAGTTCGTCGACAACTCGGTGACCGAGTGCTGGATCTTCGAAGGCAATGGCGTGATCAACGCCTTCGTCGGCGGTTACTACGATGCGCATCACCAGCGCGCGACAGCGAAACCGATTCGTCAGGCGGCGCCGAGCGCGAGCAAACCGGCGGCGGAGAAAAAGGCCGAACAGCCGAAGAAAGCGGCGGCCAAGCTGAGTTACAACCTGCTGCGCGAACTGGAACAGTTGCCGCAGCGGCTCGAACAGCTGGAAGCGGAAATCGAAGCGCTGCAGGCGCAGATGAGCGATGCCGACTTCTTCACGCGGCCGCACAGCGAAACGCAAGAAGTGCTGACGGCGTTGGCTAACGCTGAGCAGGCGCTCGAGCAGGCCTTCGCCCGCTGGGAAGAGCTGGAAGCGATGAAAAACGGCTGACCGTTGCGATACCGTCCGCGCGCTGCTGCGGGCGGTATCGACGTGCCGGTGAGCAACGTTATTTAGGAGGAATATGGTGTGTTCCCACAACAATCATCAGCAGCATAGTCATTCTGCACCCTCGGCGGCGCAGCAGGATAACCTGATGCTGTGTCCGCAGTGCGACATGCTGGTGGCGCTGCCGCCGCTGGCCTATGGCAGCAAAGCGGTATGCCCGCGCTGCAAAACCACGCTCAGCGCCCGCTGGGACGAGCCGCGCAAGCGGCCGATCGG
>NZ_JBJNOF010000009.1:0-228329 GCF_052166775.1 Serratia sp. CY74737 | reverse complement strand
GAACCCTATTTCAAAATTAAGCGGGAATTTGAGCGCGCAGGGGGCATCGCGTTCAGCAGCAACTATGAGCTATACGCCGACATGTCTCAGCGTGTGATGGCTGTTTTAGAAGAGATGGCGCCACGCGTAGAAGTGTATTCAATTGACGAAAGTTTTCTTGATCTGACTGGAGTTCGTAACTGCATTGATCTGGATACTTTCGGCCGCCAGGTGAGGGCCAAGGTACTGCGCAACACTGGGCTAACTGTAGGCGTTGGCATTGCCCAAACCAAGACGTTAGCCAAGCTGGCAAACTTCGCGGCGAAGAAGTGGGACAAGACTGGCGGAGTAGTGGATCTGTCCAATGAAGGGCGCCAGCGCAAATTGATGGGCCTCGTGCCTGTCGATGAGGTCTGGGGTATCGGACGCCGGATATCGAAAAAGCTCAACATGATGGGTATAGAAACGGCACTACAACTGGCCGATGCAAGCACTACGATGATCCGCAAGCATTTCAGCGTTGTGATAGAGCGAACCGTCCGCGAGCTACGTGGTCAGCCTTGTCTCGAGCTGGAGGAATTTGCGCCGACAAAACAACAGATCATCTGCAGCCGCAGCTTCGGAGATCGGATAACCGATTATGACCAGATGCATCAGGCTATTTGCATGTACGCGACGCGTGCAGCAGAGAAGCTGAGGGAGGAGCATCAGTATTGCCGGCATGTTAGCGCGTGGCTCAAAACCAGCCCATTTGCCATCAATGAGGAATACTACGGCAATACTGCAAGCATAAAACTGAGCGTACCCACACAGGATACTCGCGATATTATTGCCGCGGCTATGCGTTGCCTTGATGCGATTTGGCAACCCGGCCATCGGTATCAAAAAGGCGGGGTGATGCTGCAGGATTTTTACAGTCAGGGCGTGGCTCAGTTGGGGTTGTTCGATGAGTACAAACCACGGCATAACAGCGAACAACTGATGGGGGTGCTTGATCGGATTAATAACTCGGGGAAGGCAAAACTGTGGTTCGCAGGACAAGGGGCGCATCAGGTGTGGTCAATGAAGCGTGAGCTACTGTCGCCGGCATACACGACACGGCTGAGTGATCTGCCGCGTGCGCGAGTATATTAGCGTTTGTGATTGAGAGTTTTAGTACCTAAATTATTCCGAATTGCTCCGAGGGTTCTGGTAACTATCTGAAATTAAAAGCATGGAATGCAAGGTATAGCAAGGGATTGCAAAGACCGAAAGGTTGATAAGGCGTTGTTAAAAAAGGATATTTTCATTCTTCTTCGTATAAAGGAATCGTATTCGGTCTTTTTTTGTGTGATTGATTTATAAGTAAATTTCACCTAAGACGCCAGCAACAATCCCCGTTTCTCTTTTCGCGTCACAGCCATCAGCCCGAGCTCTCGTCTCACTCCCCAACCGCACACATCGCTAATTTGGCCGCACCAAAAGTCATTACGTCATCTATGGCGCTGATAAGCTTCGGCTATTGCTCCCATCAACGGTTTAACGAGAGTGTCATTATGGGAAATATCCCGGCATCAGGCGCTATAAAAGGTAACCCGCAGTGAACGAGCAACTGAGTCAATTAAAGATGATGTTGCCCGGCTATCTCAATGCGTGGCGTGAGGGGGCCTTACCCTCTGACTGGGAGCAGGTGGCTAATCCTGAAGTGATCGCCGCCCTGTTGGCGGAGTGGGAGGCGCTCAGCGAGTTGGCGTCTCGGTTCGACACCGCCACTGAAACACGCGCCGATGCCACCGCGTTTTGGCATGCGCGCGCCGAGCTGATGGCGCAGCGCAATCGTGATCTTATGGCCCAACTGGCGACGCCAATCCGTTTGCCCAGCGCACGGGTGGCCTTTTTTGGCTATGTGAAAACGGCCGTGATGGACGCCAGGCAGGTTAAGGCGGCGATTCGCGATGCCGGTTTTATCGTTGCGGGCGGCGCCCCCAATAAGAACACGGCTTAGCGCGGTTTCTTCTCAAATTTTTCGGCAAAAAAGAACCGCAGCAATTTATGGGTCCACAGCAGGATGGCGCTGACCACCACCAGCGAGACGACGAAATGCGACAGATTTTTAGGCGCGGCGTAGCCGTGGGTAAAGGAGACCCCCGCGCCGCTGAGCAGCAGGGTGGCGATCCAGAAGCCGAGAAGCAGGCATAAGGTACGAAACAGTTTAAACATGGTTATCACCAAAAATACGGAAAGCACCGACCGAACGGAGAGGCTCAGCCGGGGCTTTGATTAATTAAAACCGCTTAGCGCGAACAGGTATTGCCGCCTTTATTGCTATTGCAGTTGCTGCCGCTGTTTTTGTTGCCGCCTTTCCCCATGCCGACGTTGCCGCCGCCTTTGCTGCCTTCCTTGAAGCAGCCGCCGTTGAGCGCGCCCACCGCCAGGCCGCCAAGGCCGCCCAGAGAACCGGTGATCACGCCGTTAACGCAATCCGGCGAGGTGTGCTTGCCGTAGAATCCCTGATTGGATGACCCGCCCCCGTTCTTGTTGCCGCCGTTGTTGTTGACGCGGCCATTGCTGCCGCGGTTGTCGGCAAAGTTACCGGCACCGGCGATCAGGTGAAAGTGTTTGGCATCGATCTCTTGCATAAAATTCCCTCTTTATCGATTCAGTTAAATTCAGTAAAGCTTGCGCAAGCCAGCTGTTTTTAACAGAAAAAATAGCGGGGGTAATTACCGGTTCGGATAAGAACAGGGGGTTTATTTTGCGATATTTTCCAGACTGATAGAGCACCGAGGAATGATATTTTGGGCGTGTGGAACCGTATCGCTATCCGTTCTCTTGAGCCGGTTAATTTGTTAGCATGGCGCCCCTGGATGACTATTGGTGCAGTACATTGAAAATTAAAGCGTTGTTATTTGTTGCGTTGGCCGCGCTGGCCGGCTGCAGCCAGGAGGGAACCTCGATGAATCAGCCCGCAAACGAGAAAGGCGGCCAAACGGAAGTGTTGTTGGTCAACAGCTCGCTGGTGGACTGCGTGGGCGTCGGCCCGATGAAGTGCATGCAGGTGCGCCGCTCCGCGCAGCAGCCGTGGGAGTTGTTCTATACCGGCATCGAGGGTTTCACCTTCGAACCAGGCTATCAGTATCGGCTGAAAGTGCGCGTCACCCCGGTGGAGAACGTACCGGCCGACGCCTCATCGCTGCGTTACACGCTGATCGAGCAGTTGGAAAAGTACAAGGCGTAATGGATCTACCTTGTCACCACCAAATGGCGTTTCATTTGGTGGTGACGACTTCAGGAAAGTTTGTCTTTTTTCTTTCTTCTGGAGGATTCGAAAGTGGCGAAGGCATGTGCAAGAGCAAACCCTAACGCACAGTAGCGTAAAGGCCAATTTTCTTTGGTCCATGTTTCAGAGTCAGCAATAAACATCGCGTTGCCGTTGGCAAAAAGGGTAAATTGCCAGCAAAGGATTAAAAAACATATCGTAACCAGAACGACATAACCCTTGGAACCCAGAGACGGTCTGAAGACGTATTTCACGGCCAGACAGGCCGCGGCAGCGAGAGTAGAAAAAATATAATATAAAGTCGGTTCCATCACTGTTCCTGGTGATTTTATCTTCCCTGATATTCGACCGAAAAACAGCCACACCATAACGCAACGCCAGAAGCATGATCAACTTTTGCTGATTTTAAGAGGGAAGGCTTGAACGCGCTGAGGGTGCGAAGCGTGGCGCGTGGAGGCATCACGATGCGGAGTTGGTCAACCCTGATCCCTCGACTAAACTGGTCTGTTCACTGCGCTTGTTTTCGCACTTTCTTAAGTATATCGAGAAAATCAGGTATATTGTCCTTCGGTTTTTAGCTACCAAGAAAAAATTACTATGATTATCAAACCTAAAATTCGTGGTTTTATCTGCACCACCGCTCACCCGGCAGGCTGTGAAGCCAACGTCCGTGAGCAAATCGCCTACGTTAAGTCGCGCGGCGAACTGAAAAACGGGCCTAAAAAGGTGCTGGTCATTGGTGCTTCCACCGGTTACGGTCTGGCCTCGCGCATCAATGCCGCTTTCGGCAGCGGTGCGGCCACCATCGGCGTATTTTTCGAGAAGCCTGGCAGCGAAGGCAAAACCGGTTCCGCCGGTTGGTACAACTCCGCCGGTTTCGACAAGGCAGCTAAAGAAGAAGGCCTGTACGCGAAAAGCATCAACGGCGACGCATTCTCCAACGAGTGCCGTCAGACCGTGATCGATCTGATCAAAAAAGACCTGGGCCAGGTTGACCTGGTGGTTTACTCGCTGGCTTCGCCGGTGCGTAAGATGCCGGAAACCGGCGAAGTGGTGCGTTCCGCACTGAAGCCGATCGGCGAGCCGTACAAATCCGTTGCGCTGGACACCAACAAAGACGTGCTGGTTGAGGCCGTGGTCGAGCCGGCCAACGAGCAAGAAATCGCCGACACCGTGAAGGTGATGGGCGGCCAGGACTGGCAGCTGTGGATGGACGCGCTGGACGAAGCGGGCGTGCTGGCGGATAACGCGCAGTCTGTCGCTTACTCCTACATCGGTACCGATCTGACCTGGCCAATCTATTGGCACGGTACGCTGGGCAAGGCGAAAGAAGATCTGGATCGCGCGGCGCACGCCATCAACCAGAAGCTGCAGGCCAAAGGCGGCGCGGCTTACGTTGCGGTGCTCAAGTCGGTGGTGACGCAGGCTTCTTCCGCCATTCCGGTGATGCCGCTGTATATCTCCATCGTGTTCAAGATCATGAAGGAGCAGGGCATTCACGAAGGCTGCATCGAGCAGATCCAGCGTCTGTTCGCCACCAAGCTGTACAGCGGTGCGGCGCCGGATACCGACGAGAAACACCGTCTGCGCCTGGATGACTGGGAACTGCGTGACGAAGTGCAGGAAACCTGCCGTGAAATCTGGAAGCAGCTGAACGACAGCAACATCAACGAACTGACCGATTACCAGGGCTACAAGGCGGAATTCCTGCGCCTGTTCGGCTTCGGTCTGCAGGGCGTTGATTACGATGCCGATCTGAGCGGCGAAGCCAACTTCGAGGTGATCGAACTGGTCTAAGCGCGTCGAGCGGTCAAACAAGGTCGGGTTAGCCCGGCCTTTTTTATTGTCCGCGCGTTGGCGACCACCGCCTGACTCATCAGTCCACTTGATCATTGACAGCAATAAATTATCGTTTTACGATAATTTATTGCTGTTGATTAAGGGATAGAAAATTATGGGCGCTGCGCCAAGGATCCATCTGCCGCTGTATGTGCGTTGTCTGTGTTTGCTCATTATGGCGATGCTGATCGTCAGCACCGGCGTTGAGATGTTCATCATCGTGCGGGACTGGCTGCAGGGCGTAGCCTATCGCGATATCGTCGCCTCTTACCGGGAATATTACCCGGAGCTGCTCGCCTACGCGATCCCGCAGCAACGCTGGGCGCTGTTCGCCACGCTGGTTATCGACATGCTCGGTTATTTGCCCTATTACAGCGCGCTGCTGTGCGGCGCCGGGCTGTTTTATCAATTCTTCCGCGGCAACGTGTGGCATCGCAACAATATGGTGCTGTTGCAGATCATTGGCATCTTGCTGATCGTCGATGTGTTGTTCCCGTCGTTAGCCGGTCTGCTGCAGGTGATGGTATTGACCGCCGATGAAAAAATGCTGTTTATCCTTTATTATGGCGTCAATAGCGAGTCGGTGCGCTCGCTGATCGTAGGCTGCGCAATCCTGGTATTTAGCCGGGTATTTCTGGAAGCGTTGCGGCTGAATGAAGAACAGCTTTCTTTCGTGTGAGAATAGAGTGGCAATAATCGTAAGTCTTGATGTCATGTTGGCCAAAAGGAAGATGCGTTCAAAGGAGCTGGCGGAGCAGGTGGGGATCACCGAGCAAAACCTGTCTCTGTTGAAAAACGGCAAGGTCAAGGGAGTCAGGCTGGAAACGCTGGACAAGATCTGCCGCATTCTCGACTGCCAGCCTGGCGATCTGCTGGCCTGGCAGCCGGACGGCGAAGAGTAAGATCCCAGCGCACTCGGAAGTGCGCTGAGCCTGCTGGCCCATTTCTGCGATTAGCGTTGTCTTATTGAACGATATTTGTTTGATTCAGGTTAATTAAAATAACGGGTGATTAACACTTGCGTATTCTTTTTGTCGCAGGCGATTGCATGCGGCGAAAGTTATTAAACTAAATAAACTCGTTTTTCATTTACCGTCACTACCAATAGCGTTATTTTAAGGGAAATAGTATGACATGGCGTAATTCTCTTCTGGCATTGTGTCTTGTATTAAACGGATGCAGTGCCATTCACCCCACTGTTTCATCCTCATCCTCCTCCACTCACTGGGGGAATTGGGGAACACCGCAGCCCGCAACGCGAGAACAGAAACAGCGCATTATCGCCGGCGAATCCGCCGCTGCCGTGCTGAATGAAGGCCGGGTCGGTATCGGCGGTACGCTGGACTGGTCGAAAATAGGGGGGCGCTAACCGCCGCTCTTTATTCGGCGGGGCGGCAGACGTTATCTCAAAGATATTGTGGAACGGTTTATTATTAATTCGCTACTCTGTTTTTCCGATGCGTTATTTATCTTTAAACGATGAATTTCTGCTTGTTGAATATATATCAACATACCCAGACATCCTTACAGGAGTTTTCAATGGCAAAGCGTATTGTCGCCATGTTGATAATGTCGTTGTTGAGTCTGCAAGCAAATGCGGCCCGTTACGATCGGCAATGCGAGGGAATTTCTCCCGTGCTGTTTCAGAAGAAATTGAAAGAGCTGGCGCATGGCCTGCGACAAGAGATGGCTGAGCCGACCCCGCCCACGGAGAATGAGGCCGAAACCCTGGCGCGTCTGGCGGAATGCGATGCCGAAAACGCGAAAGCGCCGGCGACGGGAGGGCAACATGCGCCCGATCCCGCGGAGCCTCAGGTGTCTTCACTCAACGGCTGTTGAACGGTTCTCTGCGTCGTTTTTCGCAGCGCGCCCCAGTCGGCTTATTCATGGAGCTTGTGTATTGAAACTACCTTCGTTAATCGCTGCGGCGCTGGCGCTGCTGGCCTCATTTTGCAGTCAGGCGTTCATCGATCGCCATTCCTCGCCCGGCGCCTCGACGGAAAGTCCCTCTGCGGCGGGGTGTCCGACGCGGCTGGATGGCTTGTTGCAGCATATTTGGTTGGCTGAACAGATTCAGGCGGAGCGCATGCAGCTGGCGCTGCTGCGTGCGGAGCGGGAAGCGTTGGAAATCCGGTTGCAAACGCAGGAAGCGGCGAGACCTTCCGCGCAGGGGCATCAGAGCGCCCGATCGGCCTGTGAGCAGGGTGCCGATATCGTCCGCTGCCTGTCGCTGCGTCTGCGGCGGACGTCTCTGACGGGGCCGCATCGGCCGTTTGTCGGCGTTTATTGCCGCGCCTGGCTGAATGGCCGGCCGCTGAATTGCTAAAGATAAGAACAGGGATTTGTCAGGAGTTTATCGATGAAAAGGCTAGTGTTGGCCGGCGTGGCCCTGTGTTGCGCCTGCTTCGTGGAGGCGCGGGTGGATTTGGAATACCACGCGGCGCCGCCGAAGGACAATAAAGTCCCCGAGGAGTACCAGAAAAAACGCAGCGCGCTGCGCCACAAGGTGTGGAATGTCGACAGCCTGACGCAGGCCAATGAGCAGGCGATCGCGCGTGAGCAGCAGCGCGAGGCCGCAGAAGCCGCCAAGCGGCAGCAGCGTCAGTTGGAGCAACAGCAGAAAAAGCGGCGCTGCCTGCGGATACACTCGAAAGATCCTCACCGCGAGGCGAGGTGTTACATGTACAACTTCTAGCTTTCAACGTCCGGGCGCTTGCAGCGCCCGGCGTCGTTTATGCCGGGCGGCAATGCTCTTTCAGCATGGCGATCGCGTCCGGCTTCAGCTGATACAGATAGACCGGGCGGCCCGTCGCGCCGTACAGAATGCGGGTGCCGAGAATGCCGCTTTCCGCCAGATAGATGAGGTACTTGCGGCAGGACACCCGCGAAATGCCGATGGCGTTGGCCAGGTTGTCGGTGGAGAATTCGCTGTCGTGCTGCTGTTCTATCCACTCGCAGACCGTGCTCAGGGTGATGCTGGTCAGGCCCTTCGGCAGCTTTTTGCTCTCCTGGCCGCCGGGCTGGCGGCGCAGCAGGCTGTCGACGTCAGCCTGCGAAAACTCGCGCTGCGCCAGCAGCTGCGACTGTTGTCGATAGTGGCTGAGCGCCTCCTTGAAGCGGCTGAACTGGAACGGCTTGATCAGGTAATCCACCACGCCGTAGTGCAGCGCCTTTTGCACCGTGTTCACATCGCTGGCGGAAGAAATGATGATCACATCGGTCTTCTCGCCGAGCTCGCGCAGGCCGGGCAGCAGATCCAGCCCGTTCTCCTGCTGCATGTAGATATCCAGCAGCACCAGATCGATGCTGACGCTGGCGTCGGCCAGCAGGGCGCGCGCCTGGCCCAGGGTGGCGACCGTCGCCTGGCAGTGAAAACCGCCGATCTGGCTCAGGTAATATTTGTTCAGCTCCGCCACCATCGGGTCGTCGTCGACAATCAGTACGTTAATCATGGGTTTCGCTCTTGGCCTGATAGGGAAGGTGCACGAAAAATTGGGTCAGCTCGCCCGGTTCGGACTCGACATCGATGCCGCCGCCCAGTTTCTCCAGATGGCTGCGGATCAGCGCCAGGCCGATGCCGCGTCCCGTTCCCTTGGTGGAAAATCCGTGTTCAAAGATGTGCGCGGCGATCGCCGGATCGATGCCGGGGCCGTCGTCGCTGACGATACAGTGTAATTGATCGTCGTGGTGATGGAAGCTCAGGCCGATCTCGTGGCCTTCAACGCCGTCGATGGCGTCGATGGCGTTTTCGATCAGGTTACCGAGCACGCTGATCAGCACGTGCGTGGTTTCCGCGTCGTCGGTTTCCGGCAGCAGGCTGGTTTCCTCGATGGTCAGTTCGATGCCGGCTTCGTGAGCGCGGCTGATCTTGCCGATGAAGAAGCCCGCCACTTCCGGCGAGTGGATCTTGCGCAGCAGCGCGCCGATCTCTTCCTGGTAGTTGCTGGCGGTATTGATGATGTAGTTTTCCAACTGCTGATAAGCCTTCATGTGCAGCATGCCGAGTATCACGTGCAGCTTGTTCATAAATTCGTGCGACTGCACCCGCAGGGCATCGGCGTAGTGCGCCATGCCGCTCAGGCGCTGCAGCAGCCGGCTGACCTCGGTCTTGTCGCGGAAGGTGGCGATGGCGCCGGTCACCTGGCCGTTGACGATCACCGGCACGGTATTGGTCAGCAGTTCGCTGCCGTTGAAGCTGATCTGTCGATCGCGCAGCGGCTTGCCGCTGGCCAGCACTTCCGCCAGATGCAGCTGCGCCGGCCAATGCTTGCTGGCGGCGTCCAGCAGCAGGTTTTCCACCGGGCCGCTCTGGCGCAGCAGGCGCTTGGCCTCGTCGTTGACGATGGTGATGCGGGAATCATTATCGACCGCGATCACGCCTTCTTTAATCGACTGCAGCATGGCGTTGCGCTGCTCGAACAGGTTGGAGATTTCGTAAGGCTCGAAACCCAGCATGATGCGTTTGAGCGCGGAGACCAGGAAAAAAGTGCCCAGGCTGCCGACCAGCGCGGCGAAGGCGATGGTCCAATAGATGATCCAGCGGCTTTCCGCCACCACCCGCTGCACGGTGTCCAGTGCGATGCCGAGCGCCACCACGCCGATTTGCCGCCGCTGCTCGTCATACACCGGCACGAACACCCGCAGCGCCGGGGCCAGCGTGCCGCGGTTGATGGCGCTGTTGACGTTGCCCTGCAGCGCCGGCGCCAGATCTTCGCCGATGAAATGTTTGCCGATCAGCCAGGGTTTGGGATGCGAATAGCGGATGCCCTGCATATCCACCACCACCACGAACAGCAGCTCGTTTTGATGGCGCACCTGCTCGGCGAAGCGCTGCACGGCGCCGCTTTGATCGCGTCGCTGCAGGCCGTCTATCACGGTGCTCGAGAGCGCCAGCGTGTTGGCGATAGCGATGGCTTTTTGCTGCAGCTGATCTTGCCCTTCGCGGCTCATCTGCACGAAAAACAGCGCGAACACCACCAGCAGCACCGAAGCGATGATGGCGGACACCATCAGCGTGATGGAGGTGCTCAGCTTGAGCGGCACCCGTTGTTTTGGCATGGCGGTTCTCCGAATGGCGATATCACGGCGTATTCTAGCGAGGAATGAGGCAAGCTGCAGTTACCGGCAGCAGGTTATAGCATGCTGCCGGGTCGCGAAGGGGTTATTTTAGTTACAAAAGCGGGTCACTGCTGGTGGTAGATCTCCAGCGCCTGTTGGCCGCTGGCGCCTTGATGGATGATCGCCATCAGGGCGCGCACCACCTGCGACGGATTGCTGTGTTGATACACGTTGCGGCCATAGACCATGCCGGACGCGCCCTGGGCCATCAGCGCCGCGGATTTCTCCAGCACCGGGCCCAGCTCCCCCTTGCCGCCGCCGCGCACCAGCGTCGGGCAGCGCGCCGCTTCCACCACGCGGTGGAAATCTTCCACCCGTTCGGTCGGGTCGGCCTTGATGATGTCGGCGCCCAGTTCGCGCGCCAGCCGCACCAGCGGCACGATCTTTTCCACGTCGCCGAGCGACCCGTAGGCGGCGCCCTGGCCGGCCGGGGCCATCACCAGCGGTTCGATCATCAGCGGCATGGCGTAGCGATCGCAGGCGTGGCGCAGGCGGCCGATGTTCTCTACGCACTGGCGGAAAATGCCGGGTTCATCCGGGATCATATACAGATTGACCACCACCGCGGCGGCGTCCATTTGCAGTGCCGCGAGGATCGGCGCTTCCGGGTTGTGCAACACCGCCCACATCTCACGGTGGCGTGCGGCGTTATAGGCGTTGCCGACGTCGGTGCGCATCACCAGCGCCGGCTTTTCGCGCTGCGGCGCGCGCTGCAGCAGCTCCGCCTGGCCGTAGTTGACCTGAATGGCGTCGGGGCGCGCGGCGATCAGGTTGCCCATCACCCGTTCGATATCTTCCAGACCGATTAAGAAATCCGGTTCGTTGGCGATGCCGTGATCGATCGCCACATCCAGGCACTTGCCGTTATTGAACAGGCGGTTCATCCGCACCTTACTGCTGAGCTGCATGTCAGGTCCTCCTGAGATAGGGATATGTCCATTATTGCCGAGTAAGGATGGTCGGGAAACGCGGAAACCGCAAACTGCGCGCCCGCTCGCAGTTTTTGCCGACGCCCGGCGTGGCGCACGCGCGGGGCGCGTTACCCGATGGCTTTCACTGCATTTGTTAGATCCGTGTCATGTTTTTGTTAATAAGCCATTCCAAAACGCATGTTTCGCTTGTTTGGGTTAAAAAGTTTCAATAATCTCAATTATGAAATAAACATTTAAAAAAGCGGCGAAGACGCGGCTTGCTCTGCCAGGGGTTTATTTCAATTGATTGTTTTTAATCTGTTTTGAGATATCGATCACCATTTTGTTCACGGCCTTAATACGAGGGTAACGCGGTAATTTCGCCGTATCAAAGGGATAACACCGACCGTAATGTTGTTTGAATGTAAAAAATATCTTTCATTAGCTGTCAATCAACAGACCACTTCATTCTAACGATTAAAGGGTAACGAACATGAAGCTGAAGAAACTGATCGCCGCCTCCGTACTGATGTGCATGCTGCCGGCCAGCGTGTTGGCGAAAGACATCAAGATCGGCGTTTCCATGGCTTACTTCGATGACAACTTCCTCACCATTCTGCGCCAGTCGATGCAAAACAAAATGAAAGCCGACGGCAACGTCAGCGGCCAGTTCGAAGACGCCAAGGGCGACATCGCGCAGCAAATTCAACAAATCGAAAACTTCGTCAGCCAGGGCGTCGACGCCATCATCCTCAACCCGGTGGATACCCAGGGCGTCAAGCCGATGATCAAATTGGCCGAGAACGCCAAGATCCCGCTGGTGTTCGTCAACCGCAAGCCGGAAGTGACGCTCCCGGCCGGCATGGCCTATGTCGGCTCCGATTCCAAGCTGGCCGGCAAACTGCAGATGGAAGCGTTGGCCAAGCTGATGAACGGCAAGGGCAACGTGATGATCCTGATGGGGGAACTGTCGAATGAATCGACCCGCGACCGCACCCGCGGCGTGGAAGAGGTGGCGGCCAACTATCCCGGCATCAAGATTGTCGATAAGCAAACCGCCAAGTGGACGCGTAAAGATGCGGTGGATATCACCACTGACTGGGTGCTGACCGGCCAGCAGATCGACGCCATCGCCTCCAACAACGATGAAATGGCCATCGGCGCCATCCTGGCGCTCAAGCAGGCTAAAAAGTCCGGCGTGCGGGTGGCCGGCGTGGATGGCACGCCCGATGCGCTGGAATTCATCAGAAAAGGCGATCTGGCGCTGAGCGTGTTCCAGGACGCCAAAGGCCAGGGCGAAGGCGCGGTGCAAACCGCCGTTCAGTTGGTGAAAGGCGAGAAGGTGGAGAGCAACGTGCTGATCCCTTATCAGTTGATCACCCAGGCCAATTACCAGCAATTCGCCGATAAAAACAAAAAATAAGCCTTGAAGCCTGCCGCAGGCGCTCCACCTGAGCGCCCGCGGCAGAAAACGTGGGTCAGTGCGGAGGTAAGCGGTATGTACCCTTATGTTCTTGAGGCCGAAGGCATCAGCAAGCAGTTCCCCGGCGTCAAAGCGCTGGATAAGGTCTCGATTAAAATCAAACCCGGCAGCGTGCATGCGCTGATGGGCGAAAACGGCGCGGGCAAGTCGACGCTGATGAAATGCCTTATCGGCATCTATCACCCGG
Source organism: Serratia sp. CY74737 (assembly GCF_052166775.1). Classification (NCBI taxonomy): domain Bacteria; kingdom Pseudomonadati; phylum Pseudomonadota; class Gammaproteobacteria; order Enterobacterales; family Yersiniaceae; genus Serratia; species Serratia sp. CY74737. The sequence goes on along the minus strand of NZ_JBJNOF010000009.1, from coordinate 215,553 downwards.
ATGAGGGCTCGATCAAAATCAAAGGCCGACCGGTGACCTTCAGCGACACGCTGCAGGCGCTGCATTCGGGCATTTCCATGATCCACCAGGAGCTGAACCTGGTGCCCTACATGACGGTGGCGGAAAACATCTGGCTGGGGCGTGAGCCGGCGCGGCTGGGGTTCGTCAACCACGAACAGCTGAATGAACAAACCCGCGAGCTGCTGGCGCGGCTGAACATCAAACTGCGGCCGGAAACGCTGGTGGGCGAACTGAGCATCGCCAGCCAGCAGATGGTGGAGATCGCCAAGGCCGTATCCTACAACGCCGACGTGCTGATCATGGATGAGCCGACCTCGGCGCTGACCGAAGGTGAAGTGGTGCACCTGTTCGCCATCATTCGCGAGCTGCGCGAGCAGGGCAAGGGCATCATTTACATCAGCCACAAGATGGACGAAATCTTCGCCATCACCGACGAAGTGAGCATTTTCCGCGACGGCACCTTCATCGCCTGCGACAAAACCGAAAATCTGACCAAACAGTCGCTGATCACCATGATGGTGGGGCGCGAGCTGACGCAGATGTTCCCCAAATTCAACAACAACATCGGCGAGGAAGTGCTGCGGGTGGCCGGGTTGCGCCGCAGCGGCTGGTTCCACGACGTCTCGTTCAGCGTCAAACGCGGCGAGATCCTCGGCGTCGCCGGGCTGGTGGGCGCCGGACGCAGCGAAGTGATGGAAAGCCTGTTCGGCATGCACCCGGCGGACGGCGGTGAGATCTTTATCGAAGGCCAGGCGGTGAAGGTGGATTCCCCGGCGAAGGCGATCGAGAGCGGGCTGGCGTTTCTCACCGAAGATCGCAAGAAGTCCGGCCTGTTTCTGGTGCTGTCGGTGGTCGAAAACATGAGCATCGTCAACCTGTCGGAATACATCGGCAAGAACGGCTTCGTCAGCCATGTGCAGATGGCCAAAGACTGCATGGCGCAGATCAAGAAGCTCAACATCAAAACGCCGACCATGGATCAGATCATCAATAACCTCAGCGGCGGCAACCAGCAGAAGGTGCTGATCGCGCGTTGGCTGCTGGCGCAGCCGAAAATCCTGATACTTGACGAACCGACGCGCGGCATCGACGTGGGAGCCAAAGCGGAAATCTACCGCCTGATCAGCGAGCTGGCCAACCGCGGCGTCGCCATCATTCTGGTGTCTTCCGAGCTGCCGGAGATCCTCGGCATGAGCGATCGGGTGATGGTGATGCACGGCGGCCGCATCACCGGCATTTTGGACAAAGACGACGCGGACCAGGAAAAGATCCTGGCGCTGGCCTCAGAATAACGAAGGGTGAACATCATGAGTAACGTAAAGATTGAGAAGCCGCTCTCCGCAGATTCAACGGGCAAGGGATCGCTGTTCTCCGGGCTGAGCGGCAAAATGCCGAAAGACACCGGTATTTTCATCGTGATGCTCGGCATTGCGCTGATCTTCGAAATCCTCGGCTGGTACATGCGCGATCAGTCGTTCCTGCTTAACCCGAACCGCCTGCTGCTGATCGTGCTGCAGGTGGCGATCATCGGCATCATCGCGGTGGGCGTCACCCAGGTCATCATCACCACCGGCATCGATCTCTCATCCGGTTCGCTGATTGCGCTGACCGCGGTGGTGGCGGCCAGCCTGGCGCAGACCTCGGACAGCATTTCGCCGATGTATCCGGGGCTGCTCGATCTGCCGGCGGCGATCCCGATCGGCGCGGGGATCGGGGTGGGCATCGTCTGCGGCTTTATCAACGGCTTCCTGATCACCCGCACCGGCATTCCGCCGTTCATCGCCACGCTGGGGATGATGGTATCGGCGCGCGGTCTGGCGCAGTACTACACCAAGGGCAACCCGGTCAGCTTCCTGTCGGATGGCTTCACGGCGATCGGCCAGGGCGCAATGCCGGTGATCATCTTCCTGGTGATCGCGGTGATCTTCCACATCGCGCTGAAGCACACCCGTTATGGCAAATACATCTACGCCATCGGCGGCAACATGACCTCGGCGCGGGTTTCCGGCATCAACGTCAATAAGTACCTGGTGACGGTTTATACCATCGCCGGCGGGTTGGCGGGACTGGCGGGCGTGGTGCTGGCGGCGCGCGTCAGCAGCGGCCAGTCGAGCATGGGCATGTCCTATGAGCTGGACGCCATCGCCGCGGCGGTGATCGGCGGCAGTAGCCTGATGGGCGGCGTCGGGCGCATTACCGGCACGCTGATAGGCGCGGTGATCCTCGGCCTTATCAAAAGTGGCTTCACCTTTATCGGCGTCGATTCTTACATTCAGGACATCATCAAAGGCGTGATTATCGTCGCCGCCGTGTCGATCGACATGCGTCGCAACCGCAAAAAACACTGATTGCCGTGAATTGCCGCCGGCGCCAAGGTTGGCCGGCGGCGTTTTTTTACCCGGGGGGACTCATCATGAACTTTCTGAAAGGGCTGTGGCTGGCGGCGGCGCTGTGCGCTTCCGCGCCGGCATGGGCGCAAACCATCGGCGTATCGATGGCCTATTTCGACCAGAACTTCCTCACCATTATCCGCCAGGCGATCGACAAGGAGGCCAAGGCGCGCGGCATTACCGTGCAGTTTGAGGACGCGCGCGGCGACGTCGGCCGCCAGACCGATCAGGTGCAGAGCTTTATCAGCGCCGGGGTGGACGCGATTATCGTCGATCCGGTCAACTCGGCCAGCACGCCGGTGATGACCAAAATGGTGCAGGCCGCCGGCGTGCCGCTGGTGTACGTGAACCGCACGCCGGGCGACGCCAGGCTGCCGCAGGGAGTGGTGTTCGTCGGTTCCGACGAGCGGGAGTCCGGCACGTTGCAGATGGAAGAACTGGCGCGGCTGGCTAACTATCAGGGCAATGTGGCGGTGATGATCGGCAACCTGACCGACGCCGGCGCGCTGCAGCGCACCAAAGACGTGGAGCAGGTGGTGGCCAAATACCCGAAGATGAAGGTGGTGCAGAAACAGAGCGCCAACTATTCACGCAGTGAAGGTATGGACCTGATGATGAACTGGCTGACCAACGGCGAAACGATCGACATCGTCGCCGCCAACAATGACGAGATGGCGATCGGCGCGATCATGGCGCTGCAGCAGGCCGGCAAAGCGGACAAGAACGTGCTGATCGGCGGCATCGACGCCACGCCCGACGGCCTCAAGGCGCTGGCCTCCGGCAAGATGCAGGTCACGGTGTTCCAGGATGCGGTCGGCCAGGGCAAGGCGTCGGTCGATGTGGCGCAGCGCATGATCAACGGCGAAAAGCTTGAGCCGTATTACTGGATCCCGTTCGAGTTGGTGACGCCGGCCAATCAGGAGAAATACGCGGCCAAACCGTGAGTTCGCCGTCGGATCCGCGTTGCCGGGGCGCCGCTTGCAGCGCCTTTTTCATGGCGCCAATTGCATGTCCGCTTGCGGCCAGCGCTGCGCCGGATGTTGCGTCACACTGAGGCTCTTTTACGGTGTGAGGATAAGAGATGAACGCATTGAACGGTAAGGTGGCGGTGATTGGCGGCGCCAGTTCGGGGATCGGGCGGGCGGCGGCGCTGTTGTTCGCCCGGCAGGGGGCGACGCTGGTGCTGGGCGCCCGGCGCGAGCGGCTGCTGGCTGAACTGGTGGAGGACATTCGGCGCGAGGGCGGCCGGGCGTTGGCGGTAGCCGGTGACGTGCGCGACGAAGCCTTCGCCGAACGGTTGACGGCGACGGCCGTCGATGAATTCGGCGGGCTGGATATCGCCTTCAACAACGCCGGCACGTTGGGGCCGCTGGGGCCGTCGCTGGCGCTCAGCGCGTCAGAATGGCGCGACGTGCTGGAAACCAACCTGTCCAGCGCTTACTACAGCGCCAAATATCAAATCCCCGCCATGCAGGCGCGCGGCGCGGGCTCGGTGATCTTCACCTCTACGTTCGTCGGCCACACCGCGGCGTTTCCCGGTACGGCGGCCTATGCGGCCAGCAAATCGGGGCTGATCGGCCTGACGCAGGCGCTGGCGGTGGAATTTGGCGGACACGGCATTCGGGTGAACGCGCTGCTGCCGGGGGGCACCGACACGGCGATGGGGCGGCAGATGAGCAATACCCCGGAAGCATTGGCGCAGGTGGCCCAGCTGCACGCGCTGAAGCGGTTGGCGATGCCGGAGGAGATCGCGCAGGCGGCGCTGTATTTGGCGTCTGACGCTTCCTCGTTCGTCACCGGCACCGCAATGCTGGTGGACGGCGGCGTTTCCATCCAGCGCGGCTGAGGCTGTCATCGCCCGTGGCCAGGCGCCACGGGCCCTACGCGCGGCGTTACCAGCCTTTGACGGCGTCGCCCTTGTAGATTTCGGCGGCGCTGGCCGCCACTTCATCGGTCTGATAGGCCTTGACCAGATCCTTCACTTTCTCGCTGTCTTTGTTGTCGATGCGGCTGGCGAAGATGTTGACGTAAGGCGAGTTTTTGTCCTCGACAAACAGCCCGTCCTTCGCCGGCGACAGACCGATCTGGCTGGAATAGTTGGTGTTGATGATCGCCAGCGTCACCTGCTGGTCGTCCAGCGCGCGCGGCAGCTGCGGCGCTTCAATCTCGACGATTTTCAGCTTTTTCGGGTTGCTGACGATGTCCAGCGCGGTCGGCAGCAGGCCGACGCCGTCTTTCAGCGTAATCAGCCCCTGTTTTTGCAACAGCAGCAGCGAGCGGCCCAGGTTGGTCGGATCGTTCGGCACTGCCACCTGCGCGCCGTCCGGCAGTTGGCTGAGCGCGGTGATTTTCTTCGAATAGCCGGCGATCGGGTAGACGAAGGTGTTGCCTACCGCCGCCAGTTTGTAGCCGCGCTCCTGCATCTGTTTGTCCAGATACGGCTTGTGCTGGAAGGCGTTGACGTCCAGATCGCCGTTGTTCAGCGCTTCGTTCGGCAGCACGTAATCGTTGAAGGTCACCACCTCCACGTCCAGATCGTATTTCTGCTTGGCCACTTTCTGCACCACCGCCCACAGCGACTGATCGATGCCGGCGCTGATGCCGACCTTGATGTGGTGATCGTCCTGTGCGGTCGGGCCGCAGGCGGTCAGCAACAGCGTGCCGGCGGCGGCCAGCGCCAGCGTGAGGTTTTTCAGCGTAAATGTCATTTTCCCAGGGTCCTTGTTAACATTGCCTGCTAATTTAGGCGGGCAGAATAGTGGCAGTGACTGTAGGTAATCGCTGAGCTAAAACAAAATACTGATTCACTATGACTAATAGCGATTGGCTATGAGTAGCCGCCGCCCGGCGCGATGCGGATTGCTTTGACGGCGAATCGGCGGGCTTATTATGATAGCCGCTGGCCCGCGAGGGCAGACTGGGTACTGAAACGAAGGAAAAGACAATGCGATTGAACACTTGGAGCAAGGCGCTGCTGCCGCTGGTGGTGTTGGCCTGCGTCTCGGCGACTCAGGTTCGGGCGGCGGAGAGCGATACCGGGCCGATCCCTAAACAGCTGCTGGGCAACTGGCGCGTCAGCAAAATCGTGCCGACCCAAACCACCGGTTGCTGGGATCAGCAGCAGGCGCAGAGCCTGATCGGCGGTAAGATCAGCTATAAAGCGGATGCGTTCAGCTGGAACGGCACGGCGCTGAAAAGCGAGGGGGCTACCGTCAGCACCGTAGAGGCGCAGGAGTTTGTCGAGGACAACGCCGGCAGCAGTTCCTACATCGATTTCCCGATGCTGGGCATCAGCACGCCGTCGGTCGAGCGCGTGGCCATTCAGCATGCCGATACCGCCATCAAAGGCATTACCGATCAGGGCACCGAAGGGGTGCCCGGCGACAACGTGCTGGTGAAAGACGCCAACACGCTGATCCTGTCGTTGTGCAACGTCTGGTTTGAGGCGCAGCGCGAGAAGTAATTTCTGCCTTCAGCCCCGGCAACGGGGCTTTCCCACCGCATCACCTCCCGCCACGAGTGCCATTTCTGAACTAAAATTAACCATAACGATATGACCCCGGCGTGATATCGGAGCCTCGGCTCTACCGAGTCCATGACAGGAGGCGCTATGTGTTACCACCATATTGTCATCGCTACCGATCTGAGCGATGACGGCAAACGGCTGGTCGAAAAGGGGGCGCTGCTGGCGGAAGCGCTGAAGGCCAAACTCTCGCTGATCTATGTGGACGTTCACTACGACACCTACCACGCGGCGATCGGCTTTTCGGAGCGCAGCGACGACGGCGTGCCGTTCGAAGAGAAGATCCGCAAAGAGCTGGAACCCACCACGCAAAACGTCAATTACCCGATCGCGGAAGTGATTATCGGGCGCGGCGGCTTCGTTGACGAACTGCGCACGGCGATCGTGGATAAAGACATCGATCTGCTGGTGTTCGGCCATCACCACGATCTGTGGAGCAATCTGTTTTCTTCCACCCGCAACGCCATCAACCAGTTGAATATCGACGTGCTGGTGATCCCGATCCGTTCATAAGCGCGATCATGCCTCGTCCATTCACTCCGCGCTGCGGCGCGGAGTTTCTTTTGCAGCAAAAAATGCCTTGCTCGGTTGCATAACACATAAGTGAATACTAATGTGTTTGTATGAACGAAAATGACATCTTCAAGGCGTTGGCCGATCCGACCCGCCGCTGCATCTTCGACAAACTCGCCGCCGGCAGCATGAACGCCAGCGCGCTGCGCGAAGGGCTGACCATCAGCCAGTCGGCGATGTCGCAACACCTGGCAGTGCTGCGCAATGCCGGACTGGTGCGCGAGGCGAAACAAGGGCGCTTCGTCAATTACCAGGTCGACCCGGAGGGGCTGGCGCAGATCGCGCAGTGGCTGGCGAAGTACCGTGCTTACTGGCCGGCGCGCATCGACGCGCTGCAAACCTTGCTGAAGGACATGGATCAATGAACAAACAGGCCGAACCGCCGCCGCATGAACGGTTGGTGTTGGAATATTCGCTTGATGCGCCGCCGGAAAAAGTGTGGCGAGCGCTCAGCGTGCCCGAATTGCGCGAGCAGTGGCTGCCGACGGGAGATCTGGCGCAGGCTGAACCGTTGGCCGCCACGCCGGGCGAAGCGGTGAGCTATCGCCTGCGCGACGACCAACCGCCGTTTCTCGAAAGCGTCGTCACCCTGCAGATAGTGCCGGACGCCGGCGGCGGCAGCCTGCTGCGGATTATCCACCAGCTCGACGCCGCCAACGATGGCCCGACGACGGTGATGCGCGCCGCCTGACGCGTTAAACACCTTTCTCTTTGTTGCCAACCCGGGAGTTCACCGATGCGTGAGAAGATGATGCTCGTCCCGATGGTGGTGGAGCAGACCAGCCGGGGAGAACGTTCCTTTGACATTTACTCGCGCCTGCTGCGCGATCGGATCGTGTTCCTCAACGGCGAAGTCAACGACGACGTGGCCGAAATGCTGTGCGCCCAACTGCTGTTTCTGGAAGCGGAAAACCCGGAAAAACCGGTCCACCTGTACATCAACTCGCCGGGCGGAGCGATCACCAGCGGGCTGGCGATTTACGACACCATGCAGTATATCCGCGCCCCGGTGCATACGCTGTGCATGGGCACCGCGCGCTCGATGGGGTCGTTCCTGCTGATGGCCGGTGAGCCGGGGCACCGCATGGCGCTGCCCAACGCCAGCCTGCATGTGCACCAACCGCTGGGCGGCTTTCAGGGGCAGGCGTCCGACATTCTGATCCAGGCAGAGGAAATGAAACGCACCAAAGACCGGGTGATCCGGCTGTATGCCCAACATTGCGGCCTGAACGAAGAGGAAGTGGAGCGGGTGTTGGATCGCGATCGCTTTATGACCGCCGACGAAGCGGCGGCCTGGGGATTGATCGATCGGGTATTGCGGGCCCGGTAAAGGCCTCAGGAGTGCGTGGCGGATTGTTGCGTTTGCCAAACGTGTTCAAGCCCGAATTCGACCATCGCGAAATAGAGACTGAAATAACGCTCCGCCATGATGAAAAACGAACTGTTGAGTTCGATCACCACATTATTGGTGGTGGTCAGCAGGCCGGATTTTTCCGCCGCCTGCAGAATGCGGTTCACGTGAGCGCGAGAGACGGAACACGACTTGGCGATTTTCGCCGAGGAGAGCAGCAGAAAGGGGGAGTCCTGTCGGATGCTTTCGATAAACAGCATCAACAACACCATGTGGCCGGCGTCTTTGCTGATAAACAGCCCGGACTGTTGCACCAGGTCGATCAGGTAGATCTCCTTGAGCATCAGTTGCCCGTAGGCGGCGAAAAAGGTGGGCAGAAAGTCGGGCGCCGCCAGCAGCGCCGCGATGGGCATCTGTGGCGCCAGCGCCTGATAAGGCCGTGCCATTGAGGCGATCAGCGCCTGGGTTTCCGCCAGCGCGTGCGGCGTAGGCTTATAGCGCAACTGGCGTTTGTCATGCTCGCAGGGTTTGACCTCCAGCCGGCGCCCGACCCGTAAAAAGAACAGAAAGGAATCCAGGGAGTTCTCGCTGATCATATTCTTCCCTTTGAAAAAGGCTTTGATGTCTTTCAGCGCGGCGGCGGGCTGGTGGTAATAAATGGACAGGATGGTGGAGCAGATGATGAACCGGCTGTTCCTGAAAATGATTTTGTAAAACAGCGGATGCTTCTTGTAGGTCTCCCTCAATAATTCCCCGTGTTTGACGATAGCGGTGTGAAACGCCGCTGACTGCCTGATGTTGTTGGCCTGTTTCTCCAGATGAAACTGTAGCTGGAATCTGCTTAGACTCATTTTCCCTATTTCCTGTACTTAAAAAAATGCGCTGCTTTTTATCGTTATGGGTTTGCTGTGTATGGCTTGACGATCTGCTGGCCCTGGTCGTTGATGAGGGTGGCCTGAACGGTGGCCCGAGAGGGGAGCGCGGATGCCGAAACGCCGTCGAGGTGATAATCCCGCGAGCTGAATGGCGCGGTCATCATGTCGCTTTCTTGCCGCACCGGGTAATCGCGCCTGTCGGCGTGCACGGCGATACGCGCGAACGAGAGATAAAACGCCGATCGGTTTTGACAGCGCAGCAGATAACCGTCCGGCGATTTTTGCAGCGTGAATGAGACGGCCTCGGCCGCGTTTTCGGCTTTTCCCTTCAGCGCCCTGGGCCGGTAGAAGATTTTCATCTGGGTGTTCATCGCCAGCGTCACGCGCGACGCCAGCGGCGGCGTGGCCGGCCGGGTGGGCGGGATCTCATACAGGTTGAGCCAGAACACCGACTCTCTGTCGGCGGGCAGGTCCGCGCCGGCAAACAGGATCCGCAGCCCTTTCAGCGCCGAAGGCTGCAGGGCGAATACGCTGGGCAGGGCGACAAACGGCGCGCGAGACAGTTCGGGGGCGGCGTTGACGTCACCGTTATCGACCCAGGTTTGCGCCACGATCGGGTAGCCGTTGGTGTTGAGCAGCATCAGGGTTTTTTCCGTCTCGCCCTCGTGAAAGATCACCCGCGTGGCGGAGGCGATGATGCCCGCCTGCGCGCCGATGGAGGCCAGCGCCAGCAGCAGGGCGCATCCCATAATCAGGTATTTCTTTCTCATCATTGCACCTTAACCCAGACGTAGGCCCTGGCATCCACCTTGCCGGCGGTGACGGTCTGCCCGGGCAGCCGGGCGAGCGTGGCGGTGAGTTGGGTGGTGTAGTGGGTAAACCCCGCCGCGGTGCTGCCGCCGCCGCTGGCGCCGTTGAGCACTGGGTACCAGCCGGCGTCGCTGCCCTGCGGGCATTGCCCGGCGCTGCAGCGCGCCCAGCCGACGAAGTTCATCGGTGCCCCGTTGCCGGCGTTGGCGAGTGCGATGCCCACGCCGGTGGCGACGCTGCTGTCGGTGCCGTAGCCGCTGGAGAGCAGGTAGCTCACGCCGCCGTTGGCGCTGACCAACCCGAGCCGCTGCGCCGCGACATAGCTTTCATACGGCACCTGCAGGCCGAGGGCGGTATTGTTGCTGCTGACGCCGGACACGGCGGCGTTGTCGCATTCGATATTGAGGGTGAACTGCGCCTGCGAGGTTTGCCCGGCGGTCAGTTGGCTGACGGAGAGGGTCGGCAGGATCACCAGCGGCGTGACGTTGCGCGCCACGCAGGTGGCGGTATAGGTCAGCGAAGAGATCGGTGCGGTGCCCATGCCCATCGCGTTCCAGCGCCCGGTGCCCCAGGTGGCGTAGTTGGTGGCGGAGTCGCTGCCGATAGGATCCGAGGCGATGCCGGGCCCCTGAAAGGTGACATAGCCGTTCGGCTGCGTGCAGGTATAGTTCGAATTGCCGGTGGTCGACGCCATGCCCACCAGCGGGTTGCCGGCGCTGTAGCCGCAGTAGTTGCTGGCGCCCGCGCCCGGCAGCGAGCTGATGCGGATCAGATCGGCGCGGATGGCGCTGAAGTCTTTCACCCGGATCTGGATTTTGTTGCCGACGGTGGCGTAGCGGGTAATCGGCGCCGACTGCCAGTAACGGGTAAAAACCTTGCCGGAATCCAGATGGGTCAAACGAATGCCGACGTAAGGGAAGTAGGTGGCGTAATAGTTGGGGTTGCCGTCCCTGGCGCCCAGATCGTAATAGCCGCCGACGCGATCGTCGCCGTTGGTGGCGAAGACTTCATAAATTTGCCCAACATCGCCGGCATCGCATTCATACAGCACCTTGTTTGGGTCGGGATAGCGGGTGCCGGAGGTCAGATCGAACACGCTGGTGCCCAGCGGCGTGCCGACGGGCTGCAGATAGGTGCTGGTCAGGTTGACCCGACCCAGCGCCGTGCCCACCCCGCAAGGATCGCAGCCGGAGTCGATCCAGGGGGCGACGCGCGTGCATTGCGCCAGCGCCGCGGGCGCGCCGAACAGCGACAGGGCGAACAGCGCCGGGGCGGCGACCAGATAAGAAATGCGTTTCATCGTCTCTCCTGAGATAAGTTAAACGGGTTAGCGGCACGGAGCGCTGAGCCGCTGAATCGGGCTGTCTTCCGCGGCGGGCAGGCGATAGTGCAGCGTGCACTGCTGGCCGGGCGCATCGCCCCAGTTCAGCGTCAGCGTGCCGGCATTCCGGTCGCTGCGCAGATACACCTGATTGGCCTGGCCAACCATGCCTACGCTGTTGCCCGCGTTGTCCAACACGTTGGCGCCCATCGGGATCGGCGCGTTGTCGGGACGCTGTGCGGTAATCAGCAGCGCCTGGCCGCGCACGGTGTTGAAGCGCAGGCGCACCGTGGCGCCGGCGTACGGGGCGACGCGTTGCTGGCCGTCCTCCAGTTCCGCTTTATCATTCATGCCCTCGGGGTTCAGCGCGACGGTGTTGTAGTGATAGGGCACCAGCGCCGGCGCCAGCGCATAGCCGAAGCGATCGACGCGCGCGCCTTGGCCGCCCATCACCTGCGCGCCGTTGGCGCCGGGCGCCTCTATCAGGGCGAAGGTATCACCGACATACGGCCCTAATGTCACGCCGCCGCGGTGCGCCACCACCGCGCCCTGCAGCGACAGTGAGCCTTGTCGATACTGGCGCGCGGTGGAGAACGAGCCGGTGACGTTGGCGTAAGGCAGGCGGGTTTGCAGGTTGCCGCCCCAGATGCTTTGTTGGCGATCGTCGTCGGTGGTGAAGTTCAGGCCGTAGCTGACCGGCTGTTCGTCGCCGACGCTGCCCGACAGCGCAGCCTGATAGTTGCCGCCCTGACCCTGGCTGTGGTTGGCCAGCAGCGAGACGCTGGGGGCGGATGACGAACGCCCGAGCGGGAAGCTGAGCGACAGGGCGGTGACGGTTTGCGTGTTCTGCGCCAGCGGCGCGCTGTAGACGTTATCCAACGGCCCGTAGCCGCGATAGTCGCCGTTGCTGTAGCCCAGGCTGCGGGTGCGGGTGACGGAGAGGTTAAGCGCCACGCCGTTGCCGAAGGTTTTCCCCCAGCCCAGCTGGAGCTGATTGTCGCGGCCGCGCTGATCGCGGTAGTCCTGGGTCGAGCCGGACATCGTCAGGCTGCCGAACGCGCCCATGCCCTGATTGACGGCCACCTCGAAACGCGAACGCTGGCGGTAGGAATCGGACTGCCAGCGTTGGCCGGTGACGGCGGCGCGCCGCACGCCGAGCACGTCGCTGAGATCGCGGAAGCCTTCGGTGGAGTAACGGTAGCCGGCGATGGATAAGGTGGTGTCCGTCGGGCTGAAGGTTCGGCTGTAAGAGAGATGCAGCATCCAGCCTGAGGCGCCGCCGTCCGGCAGGCTGGCGTGGGAATAGGTGGTGTCCATGCCGAAGGCGCCCAGTTCGCTGCTGTACACGCCGCCCAGCATCATCGCCTGATAGCCGTCCGCCAGCTGGTTGCCGACGTTGAAGGTCAGGGCGTTGGTCAGGCCGTGTTGCCAGGTCAGTTCGCTGAACAGATCGTTATCGCCGACGTAGCGGGAACGGCCGACGATGGCGGAGTAGCGCGACTGGCCGGGGCGGATGGATTCCGGCACCGCGGCGAACGGCACGGTGAAGGTGCTGACGCTGCCGTCGGCCTCGGTCACCACCACGGTCAGATCGCCGGCGTAGTTGGTGGCGTACAGATCGTTGATGGCGAACGGCCCCGGCGCCACGGTGGTTTCGTACAGCGTGCTTTTACCCTGCAGCACCGTCACGCGCGCGTTGCTTTTCGCCACGCCGCGCACCACCGGCGCATAGCCGCGCTGTGAATCCGGCAGCATGCGATCGTCCGAGCTGAGCTGAATGCCGCGAAAGCCCAGGCCGGAAAAGAAGTGCCCGTCGGTAAAGCCTTCGCCCAGCAGCATTTCGCTGCGCCAGGGCAAGATCGCGCGCTGCACGTAGCGGCGGCTGGTGTCCAGGTGGCCGCCGAACTCCCGATCGTAGCGGTAGCTGGATTGCTGGCGGTAGCGCCAGAGCCCGAGGTTGAACCCGCCGTTCAGGTTGGCGTAGGTCGAGTCGAGGTCGCGGGTTTGCCCCTGTCGGTAGCTGACGTGGTACTGGTTGAGGTTGTAATTGACGAAGACCATCGATTCGCCGCCGTCCAGGCTGGCGGGATTGACGCTGCCGCGCGGCTGGCCGTTCAACAGCGCCTGCGGAATGCTCAGGTCCAGGCGCAGCCGCGAGATATCGGCGTTCACCGTGATGTCCTTCAGATCCCGGCCGGGCAGCAGGCATGCCGTTTCGGCCGTCGGCGGATTTTTCAGCCCGAAGCGCGTCAGCTGCGCGCGATCGAAACAGGGCAGCACCTGCTTGCCATCACGCACGAAACGAATTTGATCGCGCTCGAGAAACTGGCCGTTGAGGTACAGATCGATCTGATAGCTGCCGGGGGCGACGGCGTCCTGTTGGTTGAATTGACTCAGGGCGCTGTTGCTCAGCACGCTGCCGCGCAGCAGCGCGGGATCGAAGGTGTAGCCATCGGCGGCGGCGCAGCCCAGCGGCAGCGCCAGCAGCGCGCAACACCAGCGTGTGGGAAGCGGCGTCGCCTTGCGAGCATCGAACATGAAAACCTCCCTGTCTGGTTTCAGCGCGCGACGTTCAGGGTGCGTGTGATTTCCACCCCATAGTCATTGATGACGCGCAGCGCGATCTGCCGCACCTCACCGTTCACCGGCCAGCTGGCCTGCGAAAACGGCGGGATCAGGTCCGCCTGCGGGATCGCGGTGCGTTTTGCGCCGCTGAGTATCGCGGCCTGGCTGACGTTGGCGTAGTAGCCGGTCGGGTTATCGACGCGCAGCGCGTTGCCGACCTGGCGCAGGCTGAGCTTATCGATGACGTGGTTGGCGTCGCCGGCCAGCCCGACCGGGCGATAGAACACTTTCAGGCGATTGGTGACCACCAGCAGCAGTTTGTTCTTGTCGCTGTCCGTCTGACGCACGGCGGGCACCTGCAGGAAGTTGAGGTAGAACAGCGATTCGCGATCGCGTGGCAGCGGCTGGCCGACGAACGACAGCCGCACCATCTGCCCGCTGTGCGGATTCATGCGGAAGATTTGCGGCGAGGCGACAAAAGGCGCGTCGGCGTTTTCCGGCGTGGACTTGGGGTTATTGATATCGAGCCAGATCTGCATCAGCGCCGGGGCGCCGTCGTCATTGGTGAATTGCAGCGTTTTTTCCCGCGCCTCGGCGGGGTAGATCACGCGATTGCCGAGCAACGTGACGCTGGCCGACGCGTAGCTGGCGGCAAAACTCATCAGGCAAAACGATAGGGCGGCCCAACGGCGGGCGTAACGGGTTATCTGCTGCATAAACGTGAACCGATAAAGGGAGCGAGTCATTCAGCACCGTCCGCTAAGGAACGGCGCTGTCATCAACAGGTATGGCGCCTGACGCCGGCTTATCTGTAGGTAATGGCGAACTGTGCGGTGGCGATCACCGAACCGGCCGCCACGCCGGTATCTTCCGCGTAGTAGCGGGCCACCAGGTTCTGCGAGGTGGAGGTGGCGTCTTTCGCCAGCGTCATCGCCGACGTGGTGACGGTAGAGCCGCTGGCGAATGACAACGGCGTAGTGGCGTCGCTGTCCAGCAGTTGAATGGAAACCTTGGCCGCATCGCCCGCGTTGCCCAGGTTGCCGTTAACTGTCGGGTTGTTGCCCGCCAGCACGGTTTTGATCGCCGTATCGCTGGTTGCCGCCGCACAGCCCGTGACGTTAACGGTAAAGGTGGTGTCGCCGGCGGTGGCGCCTTTGGTGGCGAGCTGGCTGGCGGCGACGGTCGGCAGCAGAACAACCGGGTTGGATTGGTTGCCGTTAATATTCACCGAACAGGTTTGCGTGCTGACTTCGCCTTTAAATTGCACCGTATTGGACGAGGCGGCCACACAGGCGCCGGAGAGAGCCAGCATGGATAATGCGACTAATTTAACATTCATGTGAAATGCCCTTTAATTTACTTTAGAGAAAAGCTTTCCTGACAGTAATAATTTACTGACGTGCGGTTGTTGATTAATCATGTTGCGCAATTGTTTTTTAAACGCGTCGGCAAACATGGATTTTCATCCTAACAAACTAAGAATTTTCCCTATAGATATTTTGAATAAGGCAATAAGGCGATGGCTCCTGTTGTTACATTTACTTTCATTTTCGCTTATATCATACAAAATAGAAAATAGATCTATATCATTGCGTTGCGTTTTTATTGAATTGTCAGTTTTTGCGAATGAAATAATTTGAAACATTCATGCCTTTTTTGCGTATTAATCAAAGCGCTGGCTGTTACGTGATTATTTGAAAAACATGTTATCAAGATGTTTTATATCGGTGTGCTTTGCAGGCGAATTACCCCAAAAAAGAGCAGCGACAAGCCGCCTGAGGTGTGGAAGCATACTTTTACGCTGATAAGGAGAATTAAAGTGAGAGTGATTTATATCGACGGTTCACCGCTGTGCCGTTTGGGGATGAAAACATTATTGGGAGAAGGAGTGATAACCTTATCCTTGCCCAATATTAATATTATTAAAAATATAAGCCCCGCGCCTGATTTAATTATCATGGATTTCCCCCATGAAATTTATCGGTTCGAAGCGTATTTGCGATTTATTCACGCCTCACGTGCTGAATATGAAGGCGTCCGGATACTGTTCTTCGTCGATAAGACTTCGCCGCTGATCCTGGCGTTTATCGCGGCGGCGCAGCCGGATGCGATTTTGCACAAACGGGAAGCGCTGCAGGTGGTGCGGGAGACCTGCGCGGCGCTGAGCCGCCGGGAAAAGGCGGGCGAACGGCGCGCGCTGAACAGGCATCGGGCGGCGGCGATCACGCCCGGTGAGGCGGCGGTGCTGTGTGAAACGGCCCGTACGGAAGATATCCGCCTGACCGCGCGGCGGCTGAATTTGCACCCGAAAACCGTTTATTCGCACCTCAACAATGCCGGCAAGAAGTTCGGCATCCGCAATCGGGTGGAATTGCTGAAGATGATTGCGCTGCTGTAGATCACAACGAACGGGCTTGGCCGACGGCCAGCCGCCATTGCGTCATTTCGTCGGCGCCCGGCCCGGCCGCCAGCGCCAGGTTTTGCGCCGGCAGCGATTCGCCGGTCACGGCATCGACCACGCGCAGGGTGGCGGGGTGGCCAGTCGCACGGTCGACCACGCGCAGCGGCGGCCCGGCCAGCTCGGACAGGTTCCACTTGTCGCCAATCTGGATCATCGCCATCACCAGCAGCCCGAGATCTTTTCCCTTCTCCGTCGGAAGATACTCGTAGCGATCGGGGCGCGTCTGGTATTGCCGCTTTTCGATAAGGCCGCTGCCTTCCAGCGCCTTGAGCCGATCGGCCAACGTGTTGTTGGTGATGCCGGTCGATTGGCGCAGATCGTCATAGCGCGAGAGCCCCAGCAACAGATCGCGCATGAGAATCGCGCCCCAGCGATCGCCCAATGCCGACAGCACGTGGGCCACCGAACACGTCATGCCCTCAAACCCTTTTGCTTTCACTTTGCCTTGCCTCCGTTTGCCGACCCAATGCGGATAATTTTATCGCCTCGGCTTGATCACTTCAATGATTGGAGTTATTACTCTTATTATTGGAGTTTATATGGCACGATGAAAGAGAGGAAAGTATGCAAAAAATAGCAGTGATCACCGGCGCTTCATCTGGGATCGGCGCCGTTTATGCCGACCGGCTGGCGAACATGGGGTATGACCTGATTTTGGTGGCCCGCCGTCGGGACCGGCTGCAAGCGCTGGCGGAGCGCATCACCAGACAGCATTCACGCGGGGTTGAGGTTTTTCCCGCCGACCTGGCGGATGAGCGGGATCTCGCCGCTGTGGCGGCGTTGTTCAGCGAGCAAAAAGCGATCCGTTTTCTGGTCAACTGCGCCGGAAGCGGCGCATTGGGTCCGATAACGGCGGTGGGTGCGCAAGAGATGGACCGTATGTTACGGGTCAATGTGTTGGCGCTGACCCAACTTTCCCGAGCAGCGGCGCAGCGATTTGCGCAGGAACGGCAGGGAACGATTGTCAACATCGGCTCGGTGATGGCGATGATGCCGGTGAATGGCGCAGGGGCGTACAGCGGGTCAAAAGCCTACGTGCTTAATTTCAGTCGGGCGCTGAGGAACGAACTGGCCGCCTTTGGCGTGAGCGTTCAGGTGGTGATGCCGGGGCCGGTGCGATCGGAATTCTTTGGCGAAAAGCCGGCACCGTTCCCTGAAAACCTGTTTATGACGCCGGAGACGCTGGTGGACAGCGCGCTTAAGGCGTTGGAACAGGAGGAGTGGATTTGCTACCCGACGCTGCAGGATAACGAGGTATGGCAACGTTTTGATGCCGCACGCGGCGAGTTGGCGCAGGCGCTGATACAAACCGGGCGGCCTGCCGATCGTTACGCCTGATATCACGGCGGCGTTCACCGCTTCTGACACACAAACCGAGGAAAACGCTATGCCAATGTGGCAAATTTATCATCCGGCACACGCTCTTAGCGCCGAAGAGAAACAGGCGATCGCGAGAAAGATCACGACGATGTACGAAAGCTTCTTACCACGTTTTTACGTCAACGTATTTTTTCACAGTATGCCGCCAGGCTCGGTTTACCTTGGCGGCGAACCGACAGAAGATTTTGTGCGGGTGACCATCGACCATATCGCGCGCGCCATGAAAGACGACGCAGTGCAGCAACAGTTTCTGGTGGGTTGTACCCGCGTGCTGCAACCCTATATTGCGGCGCACGGGCTGCGTTGGGAACTGCACGTGGACGAAACGCCGTTCTCGCTGTGGACTATCGAAGGGTTGAAGCCACCTTTGCCGGGAACGGCGGCGGGGGAGAAATGGCGCAGCGAGAACCGGCCTTCGGCGTGGGAGTAGAGGGGAGTAACAGAAATCCACGCAGTATGTGGATTTCTGTGAAGGGATCGAGTCAGGGTTCGGATTTATGAATCTTTACGAGGGTTTCATTGTAATCGTATGAGTATTCTTGCCGATTCACGATATACATTTACCCTTTTATGATGGAAAAGACGAAGTGCTACTTTAAGGCTAAATGAATGCATGAACAAAGTTGGCCTGTAAGTCATTTGTTCACATGTAAATTGTTCTGATTGTAAGAATAACCGTAATTTTTCTACATTGCTCTTCCGAACCATATGAGTTTCAAAGCTAACATATTGATAGCCTTCTTTCTTAAGTTGCCTTAGCAACGAACGCAATCCTAAGAAGATGCTCGCGGCAGCCATGTCACCTGTTGGACATTTTGTTGGTCTTATGTGGATAGTACATCTCTTGGACTTTTGCCTCTTTACAACAAAATAACCATAGCGTTTGGTGCGAAATCTAACCCAGATGAGGCAAGTTGCTGTTATCAGCAGAGTGGTAGTTAAGGCAATAATGGGCAAATCAAATTTATCGTTCATAACTCTCCTTAGGCTTAAAGCGATAACGGCAGTTTCTAGATTTTCTTTAAAAATCAGAACGACAAAAGCCCATGCACCTATGATTTTCTCGTTAACCTGGTGGTGGTGGTGGTGGTGGTGGTGGTGCTATAGAGTGGCAAGGGTTTTATAGGATTTTATTGGGAGAGAGGTTTGTTGTAATCATTTTATTTTTCACATGATTTTCTTTTTGTGCCAGCAAAAAAATCCACGCCGAAGCGTGGATTTTTCCGTTTCCGGCAGCGGAGAAAAGCGCTGCGGAAAGAGGCTTAGACGTTGAACAAGAAGTTCATCACGTCGCCGTCTTTGACGATGTAGTCTTTACCTTCGGAGCGCATTTTGCCGGCTTCTTTGGCGCCTTGCTCACCCTTGTAGGTGATGAAGTCGTCATAGGAGATGGTTTGGGCGCGGATAAAGCCTTTCTCGAAGTCGGTGTGGATCTTGCCGGCCGCCTGCGGGGCAGTGGCGCCCACCGGGATGGTCCAGGCGCGCACTTCTTTCACGCCGGCGGTGAAGTAGGTTTGCAGGTTCAGCAGTTCATAACCGGCGCGGATCACGCGGTTCAGGCCCGGCTCTTCCAGGCCCAGTTCGGCCATGAACTCGTCGCGCTCTTCGTCTTCCAGCTCGGCGATGTCGGATTCCACGGCGGCGCACACGGCAACCACCACGGAGCCTTCGGCGTCGGCGATTTTACGCACGGTGTCCAGGTACGGGTTGTTCTCGAAGCCGTCTTCGTTGACGTTGGCGATGTACATGGTCGGCTTCAGCGTCAGGAAGCTCAGGTATTTGATCGCCGCCTTGTCTTCCGCGGTCAGATCCAGCGCGCGCAGCATGCCGGCGTTTTCCAGGTGCGGCAGGCATTTCTCCAGCGCCGCCAGCTCGGCCTTGGCGTCTTTGTCGCCGCCTTTGGCTTTCTTCTGCACGCGGTGGATGGCGCGCTCGCAGGTGTCCAGGTCGGACAGCGCCAGCTCGGTGTTGATCACGTCGATGTCTTCGGCCGGATCGACCTTGTTGTTGACGTGGATGATGTTGTCGTTTTCGAAGCAGCGCACTACGTGGCCGATGGCTTCGGTTTCGCGAATGTTGGTCAGGAACTGGTTGCCCAGGCCTTCACCTTTGGACGCGCCTTTCACCAGGCCGGCGATGTCGACGAATTCCATGGTGGTCGGCAGAATGCGCTGCGGCTTGACGATCTCGGCCAGCTTATCCAGACGCGGATCGGGCATCGGCACCACACCGGTGTTCGGTTCAATGGTGCAGAACGGGAAGTTGGCTGCTTCAATGCCCGCTTTGGTCAACGCGTTGAACAGGGTGGATTTGCCTACGTTAGGCAGGCCGACGATACCGCATTTGAATCCCATGTTGTAATCACCTTAAATATCTTAACTATCAGCCGGTTAGATTTAATCGACTGCATAAAGGGCAAAATAATGCCGCCATTATACACGTAATGGGCGTTTATCTCGATCAGACTTGATTGGCCGGGGCGATCCCAGCGCCCGCGGCCGGTTTTTGATTGAGATTTGGATCACATTTACCCATACTGGCCATTCCGATTAACCGACAGGAAACGCGCCGGATGTATTTCTTGCCTACGCCACCCTGAGCTGTGCCCGCCTGCAGTCTGCCGCGCCTTGCGGTACCCCATACCCGCTACGCGGGGAAGATGATGTCATCTGTCATAAGTGAATAATGCATGTTTAACCTGAGTAACGTCAGGATCGCGGACGTTAAAAATGAAGTCCTGGCGGGCTTTGTGGTAGCGGTTTCGATGATCCCCGAGGCGGTCGGCTTTTCGCTGGTCGCCGGTCTTTCGCCGATCGTCGGTTTGCATACCGCGTTTATTATCGGCCTGGTCACGGCGCTGTTCGGCGGCAAGCCGGGCATGGTTTCCGGCGCCGCCGGCTCCATTGTGGTGGTGCTGATGAGCCTGGCGGCGCAGTACGGTATGGGTTACGTGCTGTGGGCCACGCTGTTTGCCGGGGGGATCCAAATCCTGATCGGCGCCTTCCGGCTGGGCAAGTTCATTCGTCTGGTGCCGCTGCCGGCGATCCACGGCTTCGTCAACGGCCTGGCGATCGTCATCATGCTGGCGCAGTTGAAGATGATCGCCGGGCAGGGCCCGCTGATGTACGGCCTGGTGGCGCTGGCGATTGCGGTGGTGGTGCTGTTCCCGCGCCTGACCAAAGCCATTCCGTCTTCGCTGGCGGCGCTGCTGGTGGTTTCGGCGTTGGCGATCGGCCTCAATCTGCATACGCTGCGGGTGGGCGATCTGGCGGACATTTCCGGCGCGCTGCCGCACTTCAGCCTGCCGACGGCGCCGTTTACCCTGGAGATGGTGCGGGTGGTGCTGCCCTATGCGGTGGTGATTGCCTTGGTCGGTTTGATCGAATCGCTGCTGACCATGACGGTGCTGGATGAAATGGGCGGCAAGAAGGGGAACGGTAACCGTGAAAGCATCGCGCAGGGCACCGGTAACGCGGTATGCGGCCTGTTCGGCTGCTTCGCCGGCTGCGCGATGATCGGCCAGTCGATCATCAACTTCACCTCGGGCGGGCGCGGGCGCCTCTCCGGCACAGTGGGTGCCATCCTGCTGATTTTGTTCGTGGTCAGCCTGTCGCGCTATATCGGCCTGCTACCAGTGGCGGCGTTGGCCGGGGTGATGCTGGTGGTGTGTTACAACACCTTCGAATGGAGCTCGCTGCGCCGTTTGCGCCGTATGCCGAAGGCAGACGCGCTGGTGATGGTCGCCGTCACGTTGATCACCATCTTTACCGATCTGGCGGTGGCGGTAATCAGCGGGGTGATTATCTCGGCGCTGGTGTTCGCCTGGCAGCAGGCGCGCATCCGCGTGCGCCAGCGGCAGGTGACGGGCGACGTGGCGGTGTATCGGCTCGATGGCCCGCTGTTCTTCGGCTCTGCCGCGGCTTTCGCCGAGCTGTTCGAGCCGCAAAGCGATCCGCAGAACGTGGTGCTGGATTTTGCCGGCACGCGAGTGATGGATTCCAGCGGCGTAGAGGCTATCGATAAGCTGACGGCGCGTTACCTGGCGGCGGGAAAAAGCATTCGGCTGCGCCACCTGAGCGGTGACTGCGTGCGCCTGCTCAAGCGCGCCGGGCCGTTTTGCAGCCATGAGCTGGACGATCCGCAGTATTACGTGGCGGAAGAGGGATTCGCCGCCGATGACCGCCGCGTGGGCGAGGAGACCTTCCACCCGCGTGGCTAAAAGCCGGCAGCGGGCAGGGCGCCCGCTGCGGCAAGGTTCAGGCTTGCGCCTTGAAGCTGTGCAGGCGCTGAACGGTTTTTTCCAGCCCGTCCTTCATCAGCATCTCGGTGCAGCGCAGCGATTCGTCGATCGCTTCGTCGATCATCTTCTGCTCGCCGGCCGGCGGCTTGCCGAGCACGAAGCCTACCACCTTGTTCTTGTCGCCCGGATGGCCGATGCCGATGCGCAGGCGATAGAAGTTCGGGTTGTTGCCGAACTTGTTTTGGATGTCTTTCAGGCCGTTGTGGCCGCCGTTGCCACCGCCGAGCTTGATTTTGGCTACGCCGGGCGGCAGATCCAGCTCGTCGTGCGCCACCAGGATCTCGCTTGGTTCGATGCGGTAGAAGTTGGCCATCGCCAGCACCGCTTTGCCGCTCAGGTTCATGAAGGTGGTCGGCACCAGCAGGCGCACGTCGTTGCCCGCCAGGTTCAAACGGGCGGTATAACCGAAGAACTTGCTCTCTTCTTTCAGCTGCTGATTGTGGCGCTGGGCCAGCAGATCGACGTACCAGGCACCGGCGTTGTGGCGCGTCTGGGCGTATTCCGCGCCCGGGTTAGCCAGGCCGACTATCAATTTAATACTGCTCACTGAGTGATTCGCTATGATCAGGGTAATGGAAAGGGAGTTAGTCTACCTGTCGGGGCGGCGAATGACAAAATCCGATCTCCGCCGTCGTCGCAGGTAACAAAGACGAATTATTCATTAGCTGAATAATTCAATTTGTCCGCTAATTTTCAGCCGTGTGTTAAGAAGTGTCAATAATTCTTTACCATTTGTGATCGCCTCCGCAATCCCCTTGCCGCAGCAAGGGCTATACTTAACTTATCAAAGTGGGTTAACAAGTTGCAGCGTTATCCCGGTTGGCACATGGCAATCATGGAGGTGGCATATGAAACGTAGAAACGCGGACAGAATGGGCAACTTTTTTATGGGACTGGGCCTGGTCGTGATGATCGGCGGCGTCGGATACTCCATTCTTGCTGAAGTATCACAGTTCAATTTACCGCAATTTTTCGCCCACGGCGCCATCATGAGCATCTTCGTCGGCGCGCTGTTGTGGCTGGTGGGCGCGCGTATCGGCGGCCGCGAGCAGGTAGCGGATCGCTATTGGTGGGTAAAACACTTTGATAAACGGTGCCGCAACGATCAACATCGTTCGTCGCATTGATTAAAAAAGCAGAAGGGAAGCAAGAGCAGGGCAAGGGAATATCTGCCGTGCATTAAGGTTTGAGGTCATGTCGGACTACAAGTAGAAAACCCGTTGTTGCTTGCGCACCAACGGGTTTTTCTTTTTCTGCTGTCGGGCTCGCTATCTTTCCGGCGCAGTGGGCGCCGCACCGGAAAGACGACGAATCAATGCTCGAACATCGCAGAGATCGACTCTTCGTTGCTGATGCGGCGGATGGCTTCAGCCAGCATGCCGGACAGGGTCAGAGTGCGAACGTTTTTCAGTGCCTTGATTTCCGGCGACAGCGGAATGGTGTCGCAGACGATCACTTCATCAATCACCGAGTTCTTGATGTTGTCCACGGCGTTGCCGGAGAAGATCGGGTGCGTCGCGTAAGCGAATACGCGCTTGGCACCGCGTTCTTTCAACGCTTCAGCCGCTTTACACAAGGTGCCGCCGGTGTCGATCATGTCGTCGACCAGCACGCAATCGCGGCCTGCCACGTCACCGATGATGTGCATCACCTGAGAAACGTTCGCGCGCGGGCGACGTTTGTCGATGATGGCCATATCGGTGTCGTTCAGCAGTTTGGCGATAGCGCGGGCACGCACCACGCCGCCGATATCCGGAGAAACCACGATCGGGTTTTCCAGATTTTGCTGCAGCATGTCTTCCAGCAGGATCGGGCTGCCGAACACGTTGTCTACCGGTACGTCGAAGAAGCCTTGAATCTGCTCAGCATGCAGATCCACCGTCAGAACGCGGTCAACCCCTACGCTGGAGAGGAAATCGGCGACAACCTTGGCGGTGATTGGCACACGCGCGGAACGCACGCGGCGATCCTGGCGGGCATAGCCGAAGTAAGGGATAACGGCGGTAATACGACCTGCGGAGGCGCGACGCAGGGCGTCGACCATCACAACCAGTTCCATCAGGTTGTCGTTGGTCGGAGCACAGGTGGACTGGATGATGAAAATATCACCGCCGCGTACATTTTCGTTGATTTGCACGCTCACTTCGCCGTCGCTAAAACGACCTACAGCGGCGTCACCAAGGCTGGTGTACAAACGGTTGGCAATACGTTGTGCTAGTTCCGGGGTGGCGTTACCAGCAAAAAGCTTCATATCAGGCACGAGAAGAACCTCAGGCTTGCGTCCAGAGAAGATATTGTCATGCGACATCGCCAAGGGGCAGTCGGCGACGCCGGCGCAATATACATACGGGTATGTAAAACTAAAATTGAGACCGCAGGCAGCGCAGGGATAACAGGGCCAGGTGTGCATGACCCTGCGCAGCGAAACGTTGAGCTACGACTCAAACCGCCCGGAACGGATGCGATGTAGTGGGGAGACGTTAACGCCGCGCGCTACAAAACCACACAACCACTCCGGGGCTTGATTTAACACCTGACGGGCGGCGATTTCTGTGTCGAATTCAGCAAACACACAAGCACCTGTGCCAGTCAGGCGTGACGGGGCGTATTCTAACAGCCATGAAAGAAGCTGTTCAACCTCGCGAAAACGTTTTCTTGCGATCGGTTCGCAATCATTTGCGTACGGCGCCTGCAACAGCTCACTTAAGGAGCGAACCGGGGTATCTCTTTTCAATTCGGCGTCGCCGAAGATAACCGGCGTCGGGATGCCGACGCCGGGATGCGCCACCAGATACCATTTTTCCTGCGGCTCGGCCGGCTGCAGGCGCTCGCCGATGCCTTCGGCGAAGGCGGCGTGGCCGCGCACGAACACCGGCACGTCGGCGCCGAGGCTGAGCCCCAGCTCTGCCAGTTGGTCGTCGCCAAGACCGCAGCGCCACAATTCGTTCAGCGCCACCAGCACGGTGGCGGCGTTGGAGGAGCCGCCGCCCAAACCGCCGCCCATCGGCAGGCGTTTGTCGATGCTGATATCGGCGCCGCGCGGCGCGGTTTGCAGGCTGCGTTCATCGCAATAGCGTTGCAGCAGGCGGGCGGCGCGCACGATCAGGTTCTGCTCGTCCGGCACGCCCTCAACCGGCGTCAGCAGGTGAATGCGGTCGTCCTGGCGTGGGTCGATGGTCAGGGTGTCGCCGTAGTCCAAAAACTGGAACAGCGTCTGCAGCAGGTGATAGCCGTCTTCACGACGGCCGGTGATGTACAGAAACAGGTTGAGTTTCGCGGGGGAGGGCCACTGGCGGATCATTTGAGCGTCCAGTTATCCATCTTCAGCTTGATGCGCTGGTCGCCCTGCAGCAGCTCCAGGCGGTTCGGCAGCGTCGGCTGCACCTCGTTGCTGTAGCCCTGGTAATCCACTTTCCAGGTCTGGCCGCCTTGCTGGTAGGTCAGTTTGCTCAGACGATATTGGTCATCCAGCGCAAAATCGCTGGCTTCGCCCGGCAGGCCGAGCATCCACTGGCGCAGGTTGTTCAGCGGGATCGCCATGCCGGTCAGCTTGCGGATCATCTCTTCCGGGTTGTCGCTGACATAGCGTTTGCCCTGGTTGTCGGTCAGCTGCACCACGTTTTTCTGCACGTTGAGATCCATTTCCGTGCTGCCCAGCGGGTTGGTCAGCAGCAGGCGGTAGCGCTCCGGCGAGAACTGCTGCCAGAAGAAGCGGGCGTAGACTTTTTTCTGATCAGACAAGTAGGCGAAGGAGCCGCGGGTCTGATAGGTGCTGAGCTGTTGCACCGCCTGCTCATGGGCGCGCCACTGCGGTGAGGTTGGGCTGGTGGCCGGGCCGGTCGGCTTGGTGGTGGTACAGGCGGCCAGCACCAGGCTGGCCAGCGGGATCAGACGGAGCAAACTAACTTTGCGTATTGGCATAACTTTCTCTTGTCCTTTTGTCCTTGCGGGCATGCGCGACGAAACCCGGATTCAGCGCTCACGCTAACGGGGCGGCGGCGACGCGTCAATTTTTTGCTGCATCGCGTTGAATCTTGCCGCTTTTACCGGCGCAATGCCAACCCGGCGCGCGCGTCGGGGTCGCCATTAAGATTAACACAATCGGCTGAAGGCGGGGGAGGCGCGCCCGATAAGGGGTGCCGGAGTTGCGCAAACGCCGCCGCTGCGTACGCCGAATAGCGTGCGCGTTATCGCAAACTGCGCTAAAATTTAAGCAATCAACCTACCCTATGACTATTTATCCTGCTGTATTTATTGCTTATTCATTAATTGATGTCATCTATGACAGCGATTGAACGGAAGATGCGGTTGTTACTTTTATTGATCCCGCGCATCAAGTAGAATGCCGTTCAACGAGAACCCGTACCAAGATAAGTATTACTCGAAGCAATGACCCTGCTGGCGTTAGGTATAAATCACAAAACCGCTCCGGTTTCTCTGCGTGAAAGGGTGACCTTCTCGCCAGAGTCCATCGATGAGGCGCTAACCAGCTTGCTCCAACAACCGTTGGTGCAGGGCGGCGTCGTGTTGTCCACCTGCAACCGCACCGAGCTGTACCTCAGCGTAGAGCAGCAGGAACACATGCACGAGCAGCTGGTCGCCTGGCTGTGCGCGTACCACAACCTGCGCCCGGAAGAGGTGAAGAAAAGCCTGTACTGGCATCAGGGCAACGACGCGGTCAGCCATCTGATGCGGGTGGCCAGCGGGTTGGACTCTCTGGTGCTGGGCGAACCGCAGATCCTCGGCCAGGTGAAAAAGGCCTTCGCCGAGTCGCAACGCGGCCAGTCGCTGTCCGGCGAGCTGGAGCGGCTGTTCCAGAAATCCTTCTCCGTCGCCAAGCGCGTGCGCACCGAAACCGAAATCGGCGCCAGCGCGGTCTCCGTGGCTTTCGCCGCCTGTACGCTGGCGCGGCAGATCTTCGAATCGCTGGCCGATCTCAACGTATTGCTGGTGGGCGCCGGTGAAACCATCGAGCTGGTGGCGCGCCACCTGCGCGAACACAAAGTGCGGCACATGATCATCGCCAACCGCACCCGCGAGCGCGCGCAGCTGCTGGCGGACGAGGTCGGCGCTGAGGTGATCACCCTGCCGGAGATCGACGAACGCCTGGCGGACGCCGACATCATCATCAGTTCCACCGCCAGCCCGCTGCCGATCATCGGCAAGGGGATGGTGGAGCGCGCGCTGAAGGCGCGCCGCAACCAGCCGATGCTGCTGGTGGATATCGCCGTACCGCGCGATATCGAGCCGGAGGTCGGCAAACTGGCCAACGCCTATCTGTACAGCGTGGACGATCTGCACGCCATCATTCAAAGCAACCTGGCGCAGCGCAAAGCGGCGGCGGTGCAGGCGGAGTCGATCGTGCAGCAGGAAAGCACCAACTTCATGGCCTGGCTGCGCTCGCAGGGCGCGGTGGAAACCATCCGCGACTACCGTTCGCAGGCCGACCAGATCCGCGCAGAAATGGAGGCCAAAGCGCTGGCCGCCATCGCGCAGGGCGCCAACGTGGAGCAGGTTATTCACGAGCTGGCCCATAAACTGACCAACCGTCTTATTCATGCCCCCACCAAATCCCTCCAGCAGGCCGCCGGCGACGGCGACGTGGAGCGGTTGCAGTTATTACGCGACAGCCTCGGGCTGGATCAGCATTAGTTTTCTCTATTAACAGGGTTTATTACCACGCATGAAGCCTTCTATTGTTGCCAAACTGGAAGCGTTACAAGAGCGCCATGAAGAAGTGCAGGCGCTGCTCGGCGATGCCGGCGTCATCGCCGACCAAGACCGGTTCCGCGCGCTGTCGCGAGAATACGCGCAGCTGACCGACGTCAGCCGCTGCTTCCTGGAATGGCGTCAGGTGCAGGAGGATCTGGAGACGGCGGAAATGATGCTGGACGATCCGGAGATGCGCGAGATGGCGCAGGAAGAGCTGAAACAGGCGCGGGCGAGCAGCGAAGAGCTGGAACAGCAGCTGCAGGTCTTGCTGCTGCCGAAAGATCCGGATGATGAGCGCAGCTGCTTCCTCGAAGTGCGCGCCGGCACCGGCGGCGATGAGGCGGCGATCTTCGCCGGCGATCTGTTCCGCATGTACAGCCGTTACGCCGAAGGCCGCCGCTGGCGCGTCGAGGTGATGAGCGCCAACGAAGGCGAGCACGGCGGCTTCAAAGAAGTGATCGCTAAAGTTTCCGGCGACGGCGTGTACGGCCAGCTGAAGTTTGAATCCGGCGGCCACCGCGTGCAGCGCGTGCCGGAAACCGAATCCCAGGGGCGAATCCACACCTCCGCCTGCACCGTGGCGGTGATGCCGGAAGTGCCGGAAGCCGAGTTGCCGGACATCAACCCGGGCGATCTGAAAATCGACACCTTCCGCTCCTCCGGCGCCGGCGGCCAGCACGTTAACACCACCGACTCGGCGATCCGCATTACCCACCTGCCGACCGGCATCGTGGTGGAGTGCCAAGACGAACGTTCACAGCACAAAAACAAAGCCAAGGCGATGTCGGTGCTGGGCGCGCGCATTCGCGCCGCCGAGATGGCCAAGCGCCAGCAGGCCGAGGCGTCCACTCGCCGCAACCTGCTGGGCAGCGGCGATCGTTCCGATCGCAACCGCACCTACAACTTCCCGCAGGGGCGGGTGACCGACCACCGCATCAACCTGACGCTTTACCGCCTGGATGAAGTGATGGAAGGCAAACTGGACATGCTGATCCAGCCGATCGTGCAGGAGTATCAGGCCGATCAGCTGGCTGCGCTGTCCGCCGAGCAAGAGTGATGGATTATCAACACTGGCTGAAAGCCGCCGCCGCGCGTTTGACCCACAGCGACAGCGCCCGGCGCGACGCGGAAATCCTGTTGGGTTTCGTGACCGGCAAGGCCAGAACCTTCCTGATGGCGTTCGGGGAAACCCTGCTGACGCCGCCGCAGCAACAGCAGCTGGAGACGCTGCTGGCGCGCCGCGAACGCGGTGAGCCGGTGGCCTATCTGGTGGGCGAGCGCGAGTTTTGGTCGCTGCCGCTGTCGGTCTCGCCCGCGACGCTGATCCCACGCCCGGATACCGAATGCCTGGTGGAACTGGCGCTGGCGCGCCTGCCGCCGCAACCCTGCCACTTCCTCGATCTCGGCACCGGCACCGGCGCCATCGCGCTGGCGCTGGCCAGCGAGCGCCCGGATTGTTCGGCAATCGGCGTCGATGTGCAGCCGGACGCGGTCGCGCTGGCGCAGCACAATGCGAGCAAGCTGAAGATCGACAACGTTCGATTTTTACAGGGCAGCTGGTTTGCGCCCGTGGCCGGGCAACGCTTTGCGCTGATCGCCAGCAATCCGCCCTATATCGACGCCGCCGATCCGCATTTGTCGCAGGGCGACGTGCGCTTCGAGCCGGGCAGCGCGCTGGTGGCCGCCGAGCACGGGCTGGCCGATCTGGCCGCCATCGTGCGCCAGGCGCCGCACTATCTGCAGCCACAGGGCTGGCTGCTGTTGGAACATGGCTGGCAGCAGGGTGAGAGCGTGCGCGCGCTGCTGCAGGCCGCCGGATTTTCCGCTGTCGCCACCCACCGTGATTACGGCGACAACGATCGTGTGACGCTCGGCCAATGGCCGGGATAAGCGCCCCTCATAATAACGACGTCCGGGCCATCTAAGGGAGCATCATGACTGCATACACCGCGTTGAAACATTTCCATTTGCTGACGGTCGCCATCAGTATTACCTTGTTTGTGCTGCGTTTTTACTGGCAGTGGCGCCGCTCGCCGATCGTGGGGCGCCGCTGGGTCAAGATAGCGCCGCACCTGAACGACACGCTGCTGTTCGTCAGCGGCATTGCGCTGGTGGTGACGTTCGGGTTTTATCCGCTGCTGGGTATGGACTCATGGCTGACCGAGAAGCTGTTTGGCGTTATTATCTATATCCTGCTTGGCTACGTCGCATTGGGCAAGAAGACCAAAAGTCAGCGGCTGCGAACCGTGGCGTTCGTGCTGGCGTTGGGCTGTCTGTATCTGATAATTAAACTTGCCACGACGAAAATACCGTTTCTGATGGGATACCTATGAGTAGCATTGCTGATTTTGAATTTAACACCTCGCCGCTGAGCGAAGGGGTGATCCTGGTGTCGCAGTCGGTAAGGCGTGATTTCCCCGCCGCCGACGTGGAGCGCAAGCTGCAACAGCTGGTGGACGAAGCGCGCGCGGCGGTGCCGGCCGACATCACACAGGAGCAGCAACTGGATGCGCTCATCGAACTGTTCTACAAAACCTGGGGATTCGGCGGCGCCAGCGGCGTCTATCGCCTGTCGGACGCCATCTGGCTGGATAAGGTGCTGGAGGGGCGGCAGGGCACGCCGGTTTCGCTCGGCACCATCTTCCTGCATATCGCCAACGCGTTGGATTTGCCGCTGTTGCCGGTGATTTTCCCCACTCAGCTGATCCTGCGCGCCGATTGGCTGGATGAAGAGCTGTGGCTGATCAACCCGCTGAACGGCGAAACCCTGAGCGAGCACCAGCTGGAAGTGTGGATCAAGGGCAACCTGGGGCTGGGTGCCGAGCTGGAAGACGACGATCTCGACGAATCCGAGAACATCATGGTGGTGCGCAAGATGCTGGATACGCTGAAGGCCGCCCTGATGGAAGAAAAGCAGCTGGAAATGGCGCTGCGCACCAGCGAAACGGTGCTGTGCTTCGATCCGGAAGATCCGTACGAGATCCGCGATCGCGGGCTGATTTACGCCCAGTTGGAGTGCAACCATATCGCGATTTCCGATCTCAACTATTTTGTCGAGCAGTGTCCTGAAGACCCGGTCAGCGAAGTGATCAAAGTGCAGATCCATTCGATTGAGCCGAAACAGGTGACGCTGCATTAATTCAATGACTCCGTGCAGTTTGCAAGGCGACGGTTACAACCTTAACAAAGGCGAAAGCATGAAACAGAAAGTGGTTAGCATTGGCGACATCGACGTAGCAAACGACCTGCCGTTTGTGCTGTTTGGCGGTATGAACGTGCTGGAATCGCGCGATCTGGCGATGAGCATCTGCGAGCACTACGTCACCGTGACGCAAAAACTGGGCATTCCTTACGTTTTCAAAGCTTCTTTCGACAAAGCCAACCGTTCTTCCATCCACTCGTACCGCGGTCCGGGCCTGGAAGAAGGGATGAAGATCTTCGAAGAGTTGAAGAAAACCTTCGGCGTGAAAATCATCACCGACGTTCACGAAGCGGCGCAGGCGCAGCCGGTTTCCGAAGTGGTTGACGTGATCCAACTGCCGGCCTTCCTGGCGCGTCAGACCGATCTGGTGGAAGCGATGGCGAAAACCGGCGCGGTAATCAACGTCAAGAAGCCACAGTTCGTCAGCCCGGGGCAGATGGGCAACATCGTCGACAAATTCAAAGAAGGCGGCAACGACCAGGTGATCCTGTGCGATCGCGGCAGCAACTTTGGTTATGACAACCTGGTGGTCGACATGCTGGGCATCAACGTGATGAAGAACGTGACCGGCGGCCATCCGGTGATCTTCGACGTGACCCACGCGCTGCAGACCCGCGATCCGTTCGGCGCCGCGTCCGGCGGCCGTCGCGCTCAGGTGGCCGAGCTGGCGCGCGCCGGCATGGCGGTTGGCCTGGCAGGGCTGTTCCTCGAAGCGCACCCGGATCCGAACAACGCCAAGTGCGACGGCCCGTCCGCGCTGCCGTTGGACAAGCTGGAGCCGTTCCTGGCGCAGATGAAAGCTATCGACGACCTGGTGAAGAGCTTCCCGGAGCTGGATACCAGCAACTAAGCGTTCATCGCCAAAAAAAAGCCCGACTCGTCGGGCTTTTTTACGTTTAGGCGCCGGTGTCTGCCAGCGCTTCCGGCAGCGTCGGGTAGAACTGCAGCCGGCCCTCGATCGGCTGCACCCGCGCGCGCGCCAGGGTTTTCAGCGGCTGGAACGGCACGTCGGTGATCACCAGCTTTTTATCCGCCGGCAGCGCGTCGATAAAGCGACGCAGGGCGCTCAGGCCGCCGGCGTCTAGCACCGGCACCGCATCCCATTGTAGCACGATCGTCCGATAGCCCTCGCTGCGCGCCAGCAGTTCGGTAAAGATGCGCTCGGCGGCGGCGAAGAACAGCGGGCCGTTCACTCGCAGCACCAGGCGGTCATTGTCGGCGCTCAGTTCGCTCAGCCGCGTCATGCGGGCGATACGGCGCATAAACAGCAGCGACGCCAGCACGATGCCTACGGTAATGGCGATCACCATGTCGAACAGCACCGTCAGCGACATGCACAGCAGCAGCACCAAAATATCGTCCTTCGGCGCCCGGCGCAGCAGGTAAACCACCTTGTGGGCCTCACTCATGTTCCAGGCGACCATCAACAGCAGCGCCGCCATCGCCGCCAGCGGCAGATAAGAGAGCCACGGCGCCAGGACCAGCAGCGCCAGCAGCACCAGCAGCGCGTGGATGATGGCGGATACCGGCGAGGTGGCGCCGGCGCGCACGTTGGCGGCCGAACGGGCAATCGCGGCGGTCGCGGTGATGCCGCCGAAGAACGGCGCGATGATGTTGCCCGCGCCCTGGCCGATCAGTTCGCTGTTCGAGTTATGCTTCTTGCCGGTCATGCCGTCGAGCACCACCGCGCACAGAAGCGATTCAATCGCCCCGAGCATCGCCATCGAAAACGCCGCCGGCAGCAGGGCGGAGACGGTTTGCCAGCTGAGGCTGAACGGTTGCCCGCCGCCGCCCGGCAGATCCCAGGGCAGCAGCAGCTGCGGCAAGATAGGCGGGATGCCCTGGCCGCTGCTGCCGTCGGCCAGCAGGTAGCTGAAACGGGAGCCGATGGTCGCCACCGGGTGGTCAAACAGCGTCAGCAGCCCCATCAGCGCGGTGCCCGCCAGCAGCGCCGGCAGGTGGCCGGGCACGCGCAGGCCGAGCTTGGGCCAGAAGATCAGGATCAAGAGCGTCACCACGCCGATCAGGGTATCGCCGAAATCCAGCGTTGGCAGCGCCTGCAGCAGGGCGTACAGTTTGCCGACGTAATTTTCCGGCGTGTGCGCCAGCTGCAGACCGAAAAAGTCCTTAATCTGCATGGTGGCGATGGTGATGGCGATACCGGAGGTAAAGCCGAGCGTCACCGGCAGCGGAATGTACTCGATCAGCCGGCCAAAGCGCGCCAGCCCCATCAGCAGCAGAAATACCCCAGAGATCAGCGTGGCGACCAGCAGGCCGGCCAGGCCGAACTGCTGCGAGACCGGATAGAGGATCACCACGAAGGCGGCGGTGGGGCCGGAGACGCTGTAGCGCGAACCGCCGCTGACGGCGATGACGATGCCGGCGATGGCGGCGGTATACAGGCCATACTGCGGCGGCACGCCGCTAGCGATCGCCAGCGCCATCGCCAGCGGAATGGCGATAATGCCGACCGTCACCCCGGCGATGGCGTCTTTCAGCAACCGCGCCAGGCTATAAGGTTCCCGCCAGCAGGCGTCTATCAGCGCGCTGAAGGGGCGGATTTTGTTTATTTCATGGGTTTTCATCTACGGTGCGTACCAAATCTTCAAAAGTGAAAGGAATGGCGGGCCCGATGAGGTCCGTCTTGTCACGTGACAGATACCATACGCCTTTTGCTCAGCGGATTACCAGACCTGTATCAATTTGGCGCAGGAAATCAGAGAGTCGCCGTTTTATCCGGCGCTAAATGCCGCTGATGAGTAAGTCAGCCGCAGATTCTGCGGCTGAAAAGGAAAGGAATAATCAAAGTTTTAATAGCTAGTGGAGTTCGGGCAAGGATAAGCCGAGAAAGTGGGCTAAAGTGCTCACCAGCAGCTGATGATCTTCTTTCTGCGGCGCGCCGGAAATGCTGATGCTGCCGACGCAGCCGAGGCCGGTCAGGGTGAGCGGGAAGGCGCCGCCGTGCACCGAATAGTCGCGCACGCTCAGCCCGTAACGCTCCTCCAGCGACGTTTGCCGCTGCTGCAGGCGCAGGC
Source organism: Serratia sp. CY74737 (assembly GCF_052166775.1). Lineage (NCBI taxonomy): Bacteria > Pseudomonadati > Pseudomonadota > Gammaproteobacteria > Enterobacterales > Yersiniaceae > Serratia > Serratia sp. CY74737. The sequence continues at coordinate 182,034 of NZ_JBJNOF010000009.1, read as the reverse complement.
CGATGGCGTAAGAACTTTTGTGAAAATGGTTCACCAGATTGCGCTTGCGCCGCACCCAGTCAGCGATATCCGGCGTGGCGCCCGGCATGGCGTAATAAAACAGCGTTTGCCCGGCCAGTTGGATCTCGATGGCGATGCTCAGGCCGCGCCGTTCGGCGGCGGTTTTCAGCGCCGCGCCCAGCTCCCAGGCGGTGGCGGCGTCAAAATGGGTAAAGGCCAGCGTCGCTTCCTGTTCGCTGAGCGCCTGCAGTTCATCGTCGATATTCATGCGGTTCTCCCCCGATAGCACAGGGCACAGAGTAGCCTGAAGCGTGCATCGTGAGATAGACGGCTTGGCGATAAGATAGAACTGCTACTCTATTAATAGACCGTGTAAAATAGCCGCCGCCGAGCGGAGACGACAGGGATGCGTTATTCAACGTCTGCATATTACCCCCTGGCGACCCCGAGGAGCGCGCTGACTATTTATGACTTACATTGCGTCCATTTCCACCCTTTACAGCGACGCCTGCATCACCTACGCGACGCTGTCGATAAGCTATTTCCTGCTCAGCAAGAATGCCCCTTTTTCTTACCAGTCCGCACGGTGGAAGCGCGTTGTATTCGGCCTGCTGGCCGGGGTAGCGGTACTGTATTTAAGCCAGGACCGGCTGGAGTTGACCGATAAGGTTCACTACAGCTTTGCGATGATCCCGATGATTTTGGTGACGTTCTTCGGCGGCGGCGTCAGCGGGCTGGTAAGCTTTCTGTTCGCCATGGCGCTGACCGGCGGCTTCACCGTCGATAACCTGTTTATCGCCTCAATCCTGGTGCCGTTGCTGCTGTCGCGCGTGTGGCTGAAGAAATCCCATCGGGTGTTTTACCTGACGATCGGCGTCATCGCGCTGTATCGCATCGTTGTGGTGTGGCTGTTGGTGGACCTAAGGGGGCTGTGGCCGGATGTGTTGCTGTACCAGGCGGCTTCGGCGCTCTGTCTGGCGATTTGCTATCATGCGCTGAATTTCAAAGAGCGCCACATCTACGCCTATTTCGCGATGCGCGCGCGCGCCACGACCGACAGCGTGACCCACATCAACAACCGCGCCAGCGTCGATTATCACCTGATGCTGCAGCGCGCCGAACGTCGCCCGTGCGGGCTGATGATCCTCGATTTGGATAACTTCAAAAACATCAACGACACTTACGGTCACCCGGCCGGCGACGTGCTGCTGGCGAGCGTGGGGCGGCTGTTGCAAAACAGCGTGCGCAATGAGGACTTCGTCGGGCGCTACGGCGGCGAAGAGTTTATGGTGATCACCGCCAGCTACGATCCGCAGGTGATCGGCGGGGTGGCCGAGCGCATTCGCAGCGCGGTGGAAAGCTCGACGTTCTTGCTGAATGCGCACGACGAAGCGCACATCACAATGTCCATCGGCGTGTCGCTGTATCTGCCTGGCATGATGCTGGACAAGGCGATCGCCATGACCGACGAGGCCTTGTATGAGGCGAAGCGCAGCGGCAAAAACCGGGTGGTGACCAGCCGCGTGATGCAGCTGGCGCCGCTCGGCGCCGGATTCCCGCGCGAGTAAGCCGCCCCCGCCGCCACGGCGGGGGCGTTGGCTCAGGCCGCCAGCGTGTGTTCGCGGAAGGCGTTCAGCAGCTCTTCGGTGAACGTCAGGCGTTTCTGGCGATCGGCCAGATCGAGCGTGAACTTCAGCTTGCTCGGGCCATCCAGGCGGTAAACCTGCGGATTGCCCTGCAACAGGCCGATCAGATAACCCGGGTCGACGCGGTTATTGTCGCCGAACTCGATAAAGCCGCCGCGCTCGTTGCTCTCGATGCGTTTGATCCCCAGCTTCTGCGCATGAAGCCGCAGCGCTGCGCACTGCAACAGGTTACGCGCCGCGTCCGGCAGTTGACCGAAGCGGTCGATCAGCTCGACCTTCAGCTCATCCAACTCACCGTCGTTCTTCGCGCTGGCGATGCGCTTATACAGCGACAGGCGGGTATTGACGTCGGGAATGAAATCTTCCGGCAGCAGCGCCGGCATGCGCAGCTCCACCTCGGTCTGGCTGTTGGTAAGATCTTCCAGCGACGGTTCGCGGCCGTTTTTCAACGCGTCGACGGCGCTTTCCAGCAGCTCCATGTAGAGCGAGAAGCCGACGGTGGTCATCTGGCCGCTCTGGTCTTCGCCCAGCAGCTCACCGGCGCCGCGGATCTCCAGATCGTGGGTCGCCAGCGCAAAACCGGCGCCGAGGTCTTCCAGCGAGGCGATGGCCTCGAGCCGTTTATGGGCGTCGGTGCCCATGGCTTTCGGGTTTGGCGTCAGCAGATAGGCGTAAGCCTGGTGGTGCGAACGTCCGACGCGGCCGCGCAATTGATGCAGCTGCGCCAGGCCGAAGCGATCGGCCCGCTCGATGATGATGGTGTTGGCGCTGGGAATATCGATGCCGGTTTCAATGATGGTGGTGCACACCAGTACGTTGAAGCGCTGGTGGTGGAAATCGTTCATCACCCGTTCCAGATCGCGTTCGCGCATCTGGCCGTGGCCGATGGCGATGCGCGCTTCCGGCACCAGCTCTGCCAGACGCTGCGCCGCTTTCTCAATGTTTTCCACGTCGTTGTAAAGGTAGTAAACCTGTCCGCCGCGCAGCACTTCGCGCAGGATCGCCTCGCGCACCACCAGGCTGTCGTATTCGCGCACGAAGGTCTTCACCGCCAAGCGGCGCGCCGGTGGGGTGGCAATGATCGACAGATCGCGCATGCCGCTCATCGCCATGTTCAGCGTCCGCGGGATCGGCGTGGCGGTCAGCGTCAGGATATCGACGTCGGCGCGCATCGCCTTGATGCGCTCCTTGTGGCGCACGCCAAAGCGGTGCTCTTCATCGACGATCAGCAGCCCCAAATCCTTCCAGCGCAGATCGCTCTGCAGCAGTTTGTGGGTGCCGATGATGATGTCCACTTTGCCTTCGGCCGCGTCGTCCAGCACCTGTTGCTGCTCTTTGGCGCTGCGGAAGCGCGACATCATCTCGATGCGGATCGGCCAGGTGGCGAAGCGATCGCGGAAGTTGTCGAAGTGCTGCTGCGCCAGCAGCGTCGTTGGCACCAGCACCGCCACCTGCTTGCCGTTTTCCACCGCCAGGAAGGCGGCGCGCATCGCCACTTCGGTTTTGCCGAAGCCGACGTCGCCGCACACCAGGCGATCCATCGCCAGCGGCTGGCACATGTCGCTCAGCACCGCGTTGATCGCCTGTTCCTGATCCGGCGTGGTTTCGAACGGGAAGCTCTGGCAGAACAGCTGGTACTGCTCGCGGTTGTGTTTGAAGGCGAAACCGGCCTTGGCGGCGCGCTGGGCGTAAATATCCAGCAGCTCGGCCGCCACGTCGCGCACCCGCTCGGCGGCTTTCTGCCGCGCGCGGGTCCAGGCGTCGCCGCCCAGTTTGTGCAGCGGTGCGTTTTCGTCCGCGCCGCCGGCATAACGGCTGATCAGATGCAGCGAAGAAACCGGCACGTACAGCTTGTCCTCACCGGCGTAGGAGAGGATCAGGTATTCGGCCTTGATGCCGCCAGCTTCCAGCGTGGTCAGACCGACGTAGCGGCCGACGCCGTGCTCCAGATGCACCACCGGCTGGCCGGGATGCAGCTCCGCCAGGTTGCGGATCAGGGTATCGGTATTGATGGTGCGTCGGTTATCCTGCCGGCGGCGGCTGACGCGCTCGCCGAGCAGATCGCTTTCGCAGATCAGCGCCCGCCGGCGCAGGCCGTCGAGGAAGCCGTGTTCGGCGGCGCCGACCATCATGTAACGGCCCGCGGTTTCCGCCTGATCGAGTCGTTGGATCAAGGCAGGCGCCAGCTTGATGCGGCCGAGCAGATCCTGCAGCGTTTCACGCCGCCCCTCGCTCTCGACGGAGAAGATCACGCTGCCGTCAAAACTTTCAATAAAGCGGCGCAGATTATCCAGCGGGGATTTATGCTGCGCCTGCACCGCCAGATCGGGCAGGGCATGGTAATCCAGATTGGTATTGCCCGCTTTGGCCGGCAGCTCATCGGTTTTCAGCGCGATGCGCGGCCAGGCTTTCAGCTCGCCGAACAGCGCGTCAACGCGCAGCCACAGCGTATCCGGCGCCAACAGCGGGCGCATCGGATCGACGCGGCGGCTTTCGAAACGCTGGTTGACGTCCTGCCAGAAGCGCTCGGCGGCGCCCTCCAGATCGCCGGTGTTGACGATCAGCGTATTGGCCGGCAGGTAGCTGAACAGCGACGGCAGCGGCTGGCTGAAGAACAGCGGCTGCCAGTATTCGATGCCGGCGGGCCATGCGCTTTTGCTGACCTGCTGATAGATGTGCTCGGCGTCGCGACGCACCTCAAACTGCTCGCGCCACTGGCTGCGGAACAGCTCGATGGCGTTTTTGTCGGTAGGGAACTCGTGGGCCGGCAACAGATTGATGGCCTCGACTTCGCTCAGTGTGCGCTGGGTGTCGACGTCGAAGATGCGCAGGCTGTCTATCTCGTCATCGAAGAAGTCGATGCGGTAAGGCTCATCGCTGCCCATTGGATACAGGTCGAGCAGTGCGCCGCGGGTGGCGAATTCGCCGTGCTCCATTACCTGATCGACGCTGCGGTAGCCGGCCTGTTCCAGCTGCGCGCGCAGCTTGTCGCGCGACAGGCGCTGGCCTTTTTTCATCACCAGCGCATGGCCGTGCAGGAACTCGTGCGGGCAGACGCGTTGCATCAGGGTATTGACCGGCAGAATGATCACGCCGCGCGCCATGGTCGGCAGGTGATACAGGCTCGACAAACGGTCGGAGATGATTTCCTGGTGCGGCGAGAAGCTGTCGTACGGCAGGGTTTCCCAGTCGGACAGGGTGGTCACCATCTGATCGGTGAACTGTTGAATCTCGTCGCGCAGCCGCAGGGCGTTTTGCATGTCCGGCGCGATCAGCATCACCGGGCCAGGGTGACGTTCGACGATCTCGGCGCACTCCACGGCGCAGGCCGCGCCGGTCAGTTGCCCCAGCTGGCGCAGATCGCCCGCGCGATCGGGCAGAGAATAACGGGGGGATGAGGAACGGTTACGGCTATCGGAAGTGCTCATTCAGGTATCTTTAATCAATGTGTTGGATGGCGTCCCGGCACGGATAACCCAGCGCCTTTATGTTGTTTATAGTAGCCCAGCGGCCGGCAAACTGACACAGCAAAAAGCGCTGCCCATCAATTTTCTGCCGGTTATTTAACCGGTTAATGCCGTCTGTTTTTTGCGGCTGAAGATAAATAACGCGCGAAGCTGCCGCCGTCTCCCTCTTCGCCGCCACGCAATAAAAGGCCGTCGGGTGTTCCCTAAACGAGGGAGAGCCTTTATTATCCATGATCACTTTGCTTAAGCCACGGCTATCAAACGGATTTCATGTATCAACCTGTCGCGTTATTCATTGGCCTGCGCTATATGCGCGGGCGAGCCTCAGACCGCTTCGGGCGGTTTGTGTCCTGGCTTTCCACCATCGGCATTACGCTGGGGGTGATGGCGTTGGTCACCGTGCTGTCGGTGATGAACGGATTCGAAAAGGATCTGGAGAACAACATTCTCGGCCTGATGCCGCAGGCGTTGGTCACCAGCCCGCAAGGATCGATCAACCCGCAGCAGCTGCCGGCCTCCGAGGTGCAGAAGCTGCAGGGCGTCACGCGCGTTGCGCCGCTGACCACCGGTGACGTGGTGCTGCAAAGCGCTCGCAGCGTGGCGGTCGGGGTGATGCTCGGCGTGAATCCCGACGAGGCCGACCCGCTGACCCCGTATCTGGTCAACGTCAAGCAGCAACAGCTGCAGCCGGGCCAATACAACATCATCATCGGCGAACAGCTGGCGGGGCAACTCGGCGTCAAGCGCGGCGATTCGCTGCGCGTGATGGTGCCGAGCGCCAGCCAGTTCACGCCGATGGGCCGCATTCCCAGCCAACGTTTGTTCACCCTCATTGGCACCTTCCACGCCAACAGCGAGGTGGACGGCTATCAGCTGCTGGTCAACCAACAGGATGCTTCGCGCCTGATGCGCTATCCGGCCGGCAACATCACCGGCTGGCGTCTGTTCCTGCAACAGCCGCTGACGGTCGATACCCTCAGCCAGCAGGCGCTTCCGGCGGGCACCGTCTGGAAAGACTGGCGCGATCGCAAGGGCGAGCTGTTCCAGGCGGTGCGCATGGAGAAGAACATGATGGGGCTGTTGCTCAGCCTGATCGTGGCGGTGGCGGCGTTTAACATCATTACCTCGCTCGGCCTGCTGGTGATGGAGAAGCAGGGCGAGGTCGCCATTCTGCAGACTCAAGGGCTGACCCGCCGCCAGATCATGTCGGTATTTATGGTGCAGGGCGCCAGCGCCGGCATCATCGGTTCGCTGCTCGGCACGCTGCTCGGCGTGCTGCTGGCTACCAACCTGAACAACCTGATGCCGATCCTCGGCGCATTGATCGACGGCGCTTCGCTGCCGGTGGCGGTCGATCCGCTACAGGTGACGATTATCGCCGTGGTGGCGATGGCGGTTTCCCTGTTGTCCACGCTCTATCCTTCATGGCGCGCTGCCGCCGTACAACCCGCTGAGGCTTTACGTTATGAGTAACCATCTTTTGCTGCAGTGTGACAACCTGTGCAAGACCTATCAGGAAGGCAACCTGCACACCGACGTGCTGCGCAACGTCAGCTTTGCCATGCAGCAGGGCGAGATGATGGCGATCGTCGGCAGCTCGGGTTCCGGCAAGAGCACCCTGTTGCACCTGCTGGGCGGGCTGGACTCGCCGACCTCCGGCGAAGTGATCTTCAAGGGCGAATCGCTGAACGCCATGTCTTCGGCGGCCAAGGCCGAGCTGCGCAACCGCCAGCTGGGCTTCATCTATCAGTTCCACCATCTGTTGCCGGACTTCACCGCGCTGGAAAACGCCGCCATGCCGCTCTTGATCGGCGGCGCCAAACCGGCGCAGGCGCAGGAGAAAGCGCGGGAGATGCTGGCGGCGGTCGGGCTGGAAAAGCGCAGCAAACACCGCCCGTCCGAGCTTTCCGGCGGCGAGCGTCAGCGCGTGGCGATCGCGCGCGCGCTGGTCAATAACCCGGCGCTGGTGCTGGCGGACGAACCGACCGGCAACCTCGACAAGCGCACAGCGGACAGCATCTTCGATCTGCTCGGCGAGCTGAACGTGCGTCAGGGCACCGCTTTCCTGGTGGTAACGCACGATCTGCAGCTGGCCAAGCGCCTGAGCCGCCAGTTGGAAATGGCCGACGGCCACTTGCAGGCGCAGCTGACCCTGATGGGGGCCGAGTAATGGCGGGAGCCTCACTGTCCTTCCTGACGGCCCTGCGTTTCAGCCGCGGCCGTAAACGCGGCGGCATGGTGTCGCTGATCTCGGTCATCTCCACCATTGGCATCGCGCTGGGGGTAGCGGTGCTGATCGTCGGTCTGAGCGCGATGAACGGCTTTGAGCGCGAGCTGAAGAACCGCATTCTGGCGGTGGTGCCGCACGGCGAGCTCGAGCCGGTCAATCAGCCGTTCAGCGGCTGGCCGTCGATTCTGCAGCGGGTGGAAAAGGTGCCGGGCATTGTGGCCGCCGCGCCGTACATCAACTTTACCGGCCTGATGGAAAACGGCGCGCAGCTGCGCGCGGTGGAAGTCAAAGGCGTGGATCCGCAGCAGGAGAGCCGACTGAGCGCGTTGCCGCAGTATGTGCAGGGCGACGCCTGGGCCAACTTCAAGCCCGGCGAGCAGCAGGTGATCCTCGGCAAGGGCGTGGCCGACGCGCTGGGCGTCAAGCAGGGCGCCTATGTCACGGTGATGATCCCCAACAGCGACCCTGAGATGAAGCTGCTGCAGCCGAAGCGTATTCGCCTGCACGTGACCGGCATTTTGCAGCTCAGCGGCCAGCTCGATCACAGCCTGGCGCTGGTGCCGCTGGCCGATGCGCAGCAGTATCTCGACATGGGTGACAGCGTCACGGGCATCGCTCTCAAGATGAACGACGTGTTCGCCGCCAACAAGCTGGTGCGCGACGCCGGCGAAGTGACCAACGCTTACATCTACATCAAGAGCTGGATCGGCAAGTACGGCTACATGTACCGCGACATCCAGATGATCCGCGCCATCATGTACCTGGCGATGGTGCTGGTGATCGGCGTGGCCTGCTTCAACATCGTCTCCACGCTGGTGATGGCGGTGAAAGACAAAAGCGCCGACATCGCGGTGCTGCGCACCCTGGGCGCCAAAGACGGCTTTATCCGCGCCATTTTCATCTGGTATGGGCTGCTGGCCGGGCTGCTGGGCAGCCTGAGCGGCGTGGTGATCGGGGTGATCGCCTCGCTGCAGCTGACCAACATCATCCGGGGCATCGAGAAACTGGTCGGCCACTCCTTCCTGTCGGGCGATATCTACTTCATCGACTTCCTGCCTTCCGAGCTGCACTGGCTGGACGTGCTGATCGTGCTGGCGACCGCTATCGTGCTGAGTCTGTTGGCCAGTTGGTATCCGGCGAGGCGCGCCAGCCGCATCGATCCGGCGCGGGTGCTGAGCGGACAATAAAACCCACGGGGAGGCAGCGATGCCGCCCCGTTTTTTTTAGCCTGGGGATGGGTTATGTACTACGGTTTCGATATGGGCGGCACCAAGATTGAGCTGGGGGTGTTCGACGACAGCCTGCAGCGCATTTGGCAAAAGCGGGTGCCGACGCCGCGCGACGATTATCGGCAACTGCTGGCTACGCTGTGCGAGCTGACCCTTGAGGCGGATGCGTTTTGTGGCCGGCGCGGCAGCGTCGGTATCGGCATTCCGGGCCTGCCCAACGACGATGATGGCACGCTGTTTACCGCCAATGTGCCGGCGGCGATGGGGCGGCCGCTGCCGCGCGATCTGGCGGCACTGATCGGGCGCGAGGTGCGGGTCGATAACGACGCCAACTGCTTTGCGCTGTCGGAGGCCTGGGACGACGAGTTCCGCCGCTACCCGACGGTGCTGGGCATCATCCTCGGCACCGGCGTAGGCGGCGGCCTGATCGTCGAGGGCAAGACGGTGCCCGGGCGCAACTACATCGCCGGCGAGTTCGGCCATTTGCGCCTGCCGGTGGACGCGCTCGAGGTGCTGGGGCGTGATGTGCCTCGCGTCGCCTGCGGGTGCGGCCATCAGGGTTGCATTGAAAATTACATATCGGGCCGCGGTTTCGAATGGATGTACGCCCATTTTTATGGCCGGCGCTTGCCTGCCACCGAGATCATTGCGCATTATCAGGCGGGTGAGCCGCAGGCCGTGGCGCATGTCGATCGCTTTATGGACGTGCTGGCGATCTGCCTGGGTAATCTGCTGACGGTGCTGGATCCGCACCTGGTGGTGATCGGCGGCGGGCTGTCGAACTTCGACGCCATTTACCAGGCGTTGCCGCAGCGGCTGCCGGCGCACCTGCTGCGGGTGGCCCGGCTGCCGCGCATCGAGAAGGCGCGCTATGGCGACGCCGGCGGCGTGCGCGGCGCAGCGTTCCTCAATTTGGTAAACAGGGAAAAGTAAGGAGAGAGTTAATGCACACTCGCCATCGGCTGTGTCAGTTTCGCAAGAGTAAGCATGTGCTGCATCAGCGCTTTCGTTCACGCATTTTTCACCGTGACACCATGGCGGCGGCCGAGCTGAAAAAGCCGTTTGTGGTGGTGTTGACCGGGGCCGGCATTTCGGCCGAGTCGGGTATTCGCACCTTCCGCGCCGCGGATGGGCTGTGGGAAGAGCACCGGGTGGAGGACGTCGCCACGCCGGAAGGTTTTCAGCGCGATCCGGCGCTGGTGCAGGCATTTTACAACGAACGCCGCCGCCAGCTGCAGGCGGAGGACATTGCCCCGAACGCCGCGCACCGCGCGCTGGCGGATCTGGAAGAGTGGCTGGGGGACAACTTCCTGCTGGTCACGCAAAACATCGATAATCTGCATGAGCGCGCCGGCAGCAAGCGGGTGCTGCACATGCACGGCGAATTGCTGAAGGTGCGCTGCACCCAGTCGGGGCAGGTGTTCGAGTGGCCCGGCGATCTCAGCGTCGACGAGCGCTGCCACTGCTGCCAGTTCCCGGCGCCGCTGCGGCCGCATGTGGTATGGTTCGGCGAGATGCCGCTGGGCATGGACGACATCTACCAGGCGCTGAGCAAAGCCGATTTCTTCGTCGCCATCGGCACCTCCGGCCACGTCTATCCGGCGGCCGGGTTCGTGCATGAGGCGCGGCTGGGCGGCGCCTACGCGATGGAGCTGAACCTGGAGCCGAGTCAGGTGGAAAGCCAGTTCGACGAGAAACACTACGGTCTGGCCAGCGAAGTGGTGCCGCGTTTTGTGCACAAATTCCTGGTGGGCAAGGTGGCGCGGGCCGATAAGCCCTAAAGACATCAGGGCGCAATGCGCGCCCTGATGGGATGGCGGGGCGCGTTAGCGCCCGGCTTTCAGTTTTTGGAAGTAGCTTTCGTACAGCGTGCTGGCGTCGCCGACGTCGTTTTGCCACTCGCCGTGCTCAATCACCGTCTTATCCGGGTAGAGAGACGGATCGTTGGCGATCTCCGGCGACAGCAGCTTCTTCGCCGCCAGGTTCGGCGTCGGGTAACCGATGGTTTCCGCCACCTGCACCGCGATTTCCGGCCGCAGCAGGAAGTCGATCAGCTTCAGCGCCCCCTCGACGTTGCGCGCGTTGGCCGGAATGGCCAGGCTGTCCATCCAGAAGATCCCGCCTTCCTTCGGCCAGACGATCTCCAGCGGCGTGCCGGCCTGGCGCGCCACGAAGGCCGAACCGTTCCACACCATGCCGACGTTGACTTCCCCTTCCATAAACGGGTTGCCCGGGTTGTCGGAGTTGAAGGCCAGCACGTTCGGCATCAATTTTTGCAGTTCGCGGTACGCGGCTTCAATCTCTTTCGGATCGGTGGTGTTGCCAGAATAGCCCAGCTTGAGCAGCGCCATCTGGAACACTTCGCGCGCATCGTCGGTCAGCAGCAGGCGGCCTTTGTACTGCGGTTGCCACAGATCGGCCCAGGAGGTGACGGTGGACGGATCCTGCGCGTCGCTGTTAACGCCGATGGCGGTGGCGCCCCAGATGTAAGGGATGGAGTAGTCGTTGTTGGGATCGAACGGCTTGTTCAGCAGGGTAGGATCGAGATCCTTGAAGTGGCTGAGCTTGCTCTTGTCGATTTTTTGCAGCATGCCTTCCTTGCTCATCTTGGCGATGAAGTAAGTGGAAGGCACCACCAGATCGTACGCGCCGTCCTTGTAGGTCTTCAGCTTGGCGTACATGCTTTCGTTGGATTCATAGGTGGAATAAATCACCTTGATGCCGGTTTCTTTGGTGAACTGCTCCAGCAGCCCCGGCGGGACGTATTCAGTCCAGTTATAGAAATACAGCGTTTTGCCGTCAGAGGCGTTTGCAGAGCAGAAACTCAGCGCCATCATCCCGGCTGCGAGCAGATGTGACCACTTTTTCATGCAGCGTATCCTTCAGCAGTAGTGAACCGAACCCGTATGAGCCGCCGTTTTCGGCCGCGCCATACCCCAGAAAGGGGCCATTATAGGGGCCGGGGCGGGGTGGGTAAAGGCGGTTATCCCAGCGGCAAATCAGCGGGTTAACCGAGTCACGGCAATCACCAAAGGCCGCTTTCATATCATTGTGGTCAATGAAAGAGACGGGCGCAGCAGCGCCCGGCGGGAAGGATTACTCGGCCTTGGGCGAGCGATCGCGCATCACCCACTGGCTGGCGATCACCAGCGTCAGCGACAGCAGCAGCAAAATGGTGGCCAGTGCGTTAACCTCCGGCGAGACGCCGACTTTCACCATCGAATAGATCTTCAGCGGCAAAATCTCGTAGCTCGGCCCGGTGACGAAGGAAGAGACGACCACGTCGTCCATCGACAGGGTGAAGCTCAGCAGCCAACCGGCCGCCACCGCCGGCATCGCCAGCGGCAGAATGATTTTGCGCAGGATGGTGAACTCGCTTGCGCCGAGATCGCGCGCGGCTTCCAGCATCTTCACGTCGAAGCCTTTCAGGCGCGCGTAGACGGTCACGACCACGAACGGCAGGCAGAAGGTGATGTGCGAGAACAGCAGCGACCAGAAGCCGAGCGAAATGCCCAGCAACATGAACAGCACTAGCAGCGAGATGGCCATCACGATGTCCGGCGACATCATCACCACAAACAGCATGCCGCCGACGAACGGTTTGCCGCGGAAGCGGTAGCGGTACAGCGCCACTGCGGTCAGCGAGCCGATCAGCGTGGCGAAGGTGGCGGAGAGCATCGCCATGGTCAGCGAGTGGCCCGCCGCCTGCAACAGGCTGTCGTTGTTGAGCAGCGTGCTGTACCACTTGGTGGTGAACCCTTGCCAGTTGATGCCGAAGCGCGAGGCGTTGAAGGAGTTGACGATCAGGATGACGATCGGGATATACAGATAGGCGTATACCAGCGTCATAAAGCCGCCGCGCATCAGACGTCCGATCATGCCAGATCCTCCTTCTTGTTCAGCAGGCGGGCGGCCCGGTAATAGACCAGCAGCAACAGCCCCATCACCAGCGTCAGGCAGATGCTGGTGGCCGCGCCGAACGGCCAGTCGCGGATATTGAGGAACTGGCTTTTAATCACGTTGCCGATCAGCAGGTTTTTGGCGCCGCCCATCAGATCGGCGACGAAAAACAGCCCCATCGCCGGCAGCACCACCAGCAGGCAGCCGGCGATAATGCCCGGCATGGTCAGCGGCACAATGATGCGGATAAAGGTTTGGAGCTTGCTGGCGCCGAGATCGCGCGCCGCCTCCAGGCAGGATTTATCGAGCTTTTCGATGCTGGAGTAGAGCGGCATCACCATAAACGGCAGCAGGATATACACCAGGCCGAGGATCACCGCTTCCGAGGTGTACATGATGCGCAGCGGCTTGTCGATGACGCCGATCCACAGCAGCGCGTCGTTGAGATAGCCGCGGGTGCTGAGAAACAGCTTCAGGCCGTAGATGCGGATCAGCGAGTTGGTCCAGAAGGGCACGATCAGCAGAAACAGCAGCAGCGGCCGCACCTTCTGCGGCAAGCGCGCCAGAATAAAGGCGAACGGATAGCCGATCACCAGGCAGCACAGGGTGGCGATCAGCGCCATGTTCAGCGAGTGCAGCAGCACCTGGGCATACAGCGGATCGAACAAGCGCCGGTAGTTATCCAGCGTGAACACCATCTGCACCAGGTTGGCGTCATCACGGGTCAGGAAGCTGGCGCCGATGATCATCAGGTTCGGCATGAACACGAACAGCAACAGCCAGGCGACGACGCCGACGATCACCACATTCTGGAAGACTTTACGCGATTTCTTCATCGGCCAGCACCACCTCCCAGCTTTCGACCCAGGTCACCGCCATCTTCTGATTGAGCGAGTGATCGACGTCCGGATCGTCTTCGTTGAAGAACTCGCTGACCATCACCGTTTTGCCGTTCTCCAGCTCGACCACCGATTCCAGCGTCATGCCTTTGTAGTTGCGCTCACGCACGTAACCGATCAGCCCGTCGTGCTGCGCGCTGTCGTTCACTTCTTCCACCCGCAGATCCTCCGGGCGCAGCAGCACCTTCAGCTTTTGGCCCGGTTCTACCGGCAGATCGGCATAGATGTCGCACTCGCGGCCTTCCACGTTGGCGCGCACCCGCTGCGGATCGAGGCGTTGCAGGACCACCGCGTCGAAAATGTTGATCTCGCCGATGAAGCTGGCGACGAACAGGTTTTTCGGCTCTTCATAGATCTCACGCGGCGTGCCGTCTTGTTCGATGCGGCCTTCGCGCATCACCACGATGCGATCCGACATGGTCAACGCTTCTTCCTGATCGTGGGTGACGAACACGAAGGTGATGCCCAGCTTGCGCTGCAGCGCTTTCAGTTCGTTCTGCATCTGCTTGCGCAGCTTGTAGTCCAGCGCCGACAGCGATTCGTCCAGCAGCAACACCTTCGGCTTGTTGACCACTGCGCGGGCGATGGCCACGCGCTGCTGTTGGCCGCCGGAGAGCTGGCCCGGCCGCCGTTGGGCGAAGGCATCCAGCTGCACCATGCGCAGCGCCTCTTCGACGCGCGGCGTCAGTTCGGCCGCCGGCACCTTTTGCATACGCAGGCCGAAGGCGACGTTGTCGAACACCGACATGTGCGGAAACAGGGCATAGCTCTGAAACACGGTGTTGACGTGGCGATGCTCGGCCGCAATGGCGGTGATGTCCTGGCCGTCGAGCGCGATGCGGCCCCGATCGGCGTCTTCCAGACCGGCGATCAGGCGCAGCACCGTGGTTTTGCCACAGCCGGAGGGGCCAAGAATGGTGAGGAATTCGCCGTGATTAATCGTCAGATCCAGATCGGCAATGATGGTTTTGCCATCGAACGCTTTGCTCAGGGCATGCAGTTCAACAAGGGGGGCTCGAGAGGATGTCTCAGTCATTTATCGTCTTACTCTATCCCGTGGGCTAATGCAGATAGAACCGCAACTGGAAAAGACTGCCGGAGCTTGCGGGCATGCCCGCGATTCAAAAGAAGCTCAAACCAGTTGCGCCAATGGAAATTTTTCGAGCGCGCATGATAGACGCTGAATGCCGGAATTGAAAGCCGATCCGGCCCAGATGCCGCGTTTTTCATCATGATAGCGACAAATGACCCTGTGATGACAGCGTTATTTCCCTCTGAAATCATCACAAAGATTAATGATATTGGCGAATTCTGGTTAAAAATGACCTGACGCAATATTTGATCCTGATCGGTTCAGCATAATGAAACGCGATATTCTGAGGGGCCGCTAGCATGGATAAATTACTTGACCGCTTTTTCAACTACGTCTCTTTTGACACCCAGTCCAAAGCGAACGTAAAGCATGTGCCGAGCACCGACGGGCAGTTGAAGCTGGCGCGTGCGTTGCAGCAGGAAATGATCGCGCTCGGCTTCGAGCGGGTGTCGCTCAGTGAGCACGGCTGCGTGATGGGCACCTGGCCGGGTAACGTCGCCTGGCCGGTGCCGGCGGTCGGTTTTATCGCCCATCTGGATACTTCGCCGGATTTCAGCGGCAAACACGTCAATCCGCAG
Organism: Serratia sp. CY74737; assembly: GCF_052166775.1. NCBI lineage: Bacteria > Pseudomonadati > Pseudomonadota > Gammaproteobacteria > Enterobacterales > Yersiniaceae > Serratia > Serratia sp. CY74737. The sequence goes on along the minus strand of NZ_JBJNOF010000009.1, from coordinate 166,992 downwards.
ATCGTCGAGAACTATCGCGGCGGCGATATTGCGCTCGGCATTGGCGATGAAGTGCTGTCGCCGGTGATGTTCCCGATCCTGCACCAGATGTTGGGGCAGACCCTGATCACCACCGACGGCAAAACGCTGCTGGGCGCCGACGACAAGGCCGGCATCGCCGAGATCCTCACCGCCATGGTGCGCCTGCGCGCGCGCAAAATCCCGCACGGCGACATCCGCGTGGCCTTCACCCCGGATGAAGAGGTGGGCAAGGGGGCGCAACTGTTCGACGTGGCGGCCTTCAATGCCGAATGGGCTTACACGGTGGACGGCGGCGGCGTCGGTGAGCTGGAGTGCGAAAACTTCAATGCCGCCTCGGTGACGATCAAAATCCTCGGCAACAGCGTGCACCCCGGCAGCGCCAAGGGCGTGATGGTCAACGCGCTGTCGCTGGCTACCCGCATTCATCAGGCGCTGCCGGCGGACGAAACGCCGGAGACCACCGAGGGTTACCAGGGCTTTTACCACCTCAGCAGCATCAAGGGCAGCGTGGAACGCGCCGAAATGCACTACATCCTGCGCGACTTCGAGCGCGAGGGATTCGAGGCGCGCAAACGCAAGATGGTGGACATCGCCCGCGAGGTCGGCAAAGGCCTGCCGCGCGATTGTTATATTGAAGTCAGCATCGAAGACAGTTATTACAACATGCGCGAACAGGTGGCGGAGCATCCGCACGCGATCGCGCTGGCGCAGCAGGCGATGCGCGACTGCGACATTGAACCGGTGATGAAACCGATCCGCGGCGGCACCGACGGCGCGCAGCTGTCGTTCCGCGGCCTGCCGTGCCCAAACCTGTTCACCGGCGGCTACAACTACCACGGCAAGCACGAATTCGTGACGCTGGAAGGCATGGAGCAAGCGGTGGCGGTGATCATGCGCATCGCGGCGCTGGCCGCCGAGCGGGCGCGGTAAAACAGGACGCTTGCGATTATCATAATCGCTTGCCGTAACAAGGCGTTGCTCATAGTGTGGAAGCCTATTCCCCACGCATAAGGACCGCATGATGAGCACCGAATACCGTATCGCCAGCCCGCATTTGGCGCAGTTCGTTCAGGCGATTTGGCGCCAGGCCGGCAGCACGGCGCGCGAAGCCGAGCTGGTGGCCGATCATCTGGTGCAGGCTAATCTGGCCGGGCACGACTCGCACGGCGTCGGCATGATCCCCAGCTACATGGCGTCGTTGGCGCAGGGGCAATTGCAGCTCAATCAACATGCCGAGGTGGTGCGCGACGCCGGCGCGGTGCTGACGCTCGACGGTGCGCGCGGCTTCGGTCAGGTGGTGGCCAGCGAAGCGATGGCGCTGGGCATTGAACGCGCCGGCAAGCTGGGCCTGGCGGCGGTGGCGCTGCACAACGCGCACCATATCGGCCGCATAGGCCATTGGGCGGAGCAGTGCGCCCGCGCCGGTTTTATCTCGATTCACTTCGTCAACGTGGTGGGCGATCCGATGGTGGCGCCGTTCGGCGGCAGCGATCGTCGCTTCGGCACCAACCCGTTCTGCGCCATTTTCCCGCGGCCGGGCCGCACGCCGTTGCTGTTGGATTTTGCCACCAGCGGTATCGCCTTCGGCAAGACCCGGGTGGCCTATAACAAAGGGCTGTCGGTGGCGCCGGGCTATCTGATCGACGAACACGGGCAGCCGACCACCGAACCGAAAGTGATGCACGAAGCGCCGTTCGGTTCGCTGCTGCCGTTCGGCTTGCACAAAGGCTATGCGCTGGCGGCGATGTGTGAGATCCTCGGCGGCGCGCTCTCCGGCGGCCGCACCACCCACGACGCCACGCTGAAAGCCGACAGCGACGCCATCTTCAACTGCATGACGACCCTGATCCTCGATCCTCAGGCCTTCGACGCCCCGCAAATGCAGGCCGAGGCCGAAGCGTTTATCGGCTGGGTGAAGGCGTCGCCGCCGAGCGGCGAACAGCCGATCGCGGTGCCGGGAGAATGGGAAGAGGCCAACCGCGCGGCGCGGCTGGAGCAGGGCATACCGATAGACGCCAATACCTGGCGGCAGATTTGCACGGCGGCGGAGCAGGTGGGCATGGCGAATGAAGCGCTGGCCGGTTTTCGCGCGCAGGCGCGGCAGGCATAAAAAAAGCCACCCGATAGGATGGCTTGTTCGCGTACTCGCAATCAGTCGTTAAAGTACCAATAGCCGCTGTTGACCAGCGCGGTCAGCAGCGCCAGGAATGACGGGTCGTCCACCGCGTCGCCGAGCAGGGCGGCGTCGACGCTGAAGTGCTGGCACAGGGCGTCTGCGGCCTGCAGCTGGTCGGTGTCGATCAGTTCGCCGTTGACGAAGCAGCGATCGCCGACGCGCAGCACGCGCAACCCGCCCAGGCGCTGCAGCGCTTCACCCTGTTGCAGCAGTTCGTAGATTTCCCCGGCTTGATACGGCGGCTCTGGCGGCGCCAGATCCAGCTCGTGGCGCGATTGGGAGATAAACTCGCCGAACCAGTGCTGGAAGTGTTCCGGCTGTTGCACCAGATCCAGCATCATCTGCCGTAAGGCGTCCACTTCCTGCGGCAGGATCTCCGCCGGGTGTTCGCGCAGTTTAACGTCCGGATCGCCGTAGCGTTTGCTGCCCAGCTCGCGCGCCAGCACGTAATCGGCGAAGCCGCTCACCAGCTCGCGGCCGTTCGGCGCGCGGAAGCCCACCGAATAATTGAGCGCGTTTTCCAGCGCGTAGCCTTCGTGCGGGAAGCCCGGCGGAATGTAGAGAATGTCGCCCGGTTCCATCTCTTCGTCGATGATGGCGTCGAACGGCTCTACCTGCAGCAGATCCGGATGCGGGCAGTGCTGTTTCAGCGGCGTTTTTTCCCCGACTCGCCAGCGGCGGCGGCCAGTGCCCTGAATGATGAACACGTCGTACTGATCGAGGTGCGGGCCGACGCCGCCGCCCGGAACGGAGAAGGAGATCATCAGGTCATCCATCCGCCAGTCCGGCAGTTGGCGGAACGGGCGCATCAGCGCTGCGGAAGGCTCATGCCAGTGGTCCACCGCCTGCACCAGCAGCGACCAGTTGTTTTCGCTCAGGTGATCGAAGCTCTCGAAGGGGCCGTGCGCGACCTGCCAACGGCCGTCCTGGTGGCTGACCAGGCGGCTGTCCACTTCGTTTTCCATCGCCAGCCCGGCCAGCTCATCCGGGGAGATCGGATCGATAAAGTTTTTGAAGCCGCGCTTCAGAATCACCGGACGCTTTTGCCAATAACGTTGCAAAAAATCGTTCCAGTCCAGGTCTAATTGATAATCCATGTTCTATTCCAGGATAGAGGAGTGAGCCTGAGTGCGATTATAACGGAAGTTTGGCCCCGTGGATCGGGGCCGCCGAGGCATAATTTACTCGTTGTGGTGGGTATCGTGCTGGCGGGCGAAGGTGACCTGCATGCGCGCGCCGCCGAGTGGGCTGTCGCTGATGACGATTTCGCCGTCGTATTGCTCGATGATCTCCGTCGCCACCGACAGGCCAAGGCCCTGGCCGGGGCGCAGGGTATCCACCCGCTGGCCACGCTGGAAGATCAGCTGGCGCTTGCTTTCCGGGATGCCCGGGCCGTCGTCGTCGATGACGAGGATGAGGTTTTTCTCGGAGTGCAGCGAGGTGATTTCCACGAACTCGAGGCAGTATTTGCAGGCGTTTTCCAACACGTTGCCCATCACTTCCATAAAGTCGTTCTTCTCGCCCATAAAGGTCACCTCTGGCGAGATGTCCAGCGTGATCACCACCCCTTTGCGCTGGTAAACCTTGTTCAGCGCCACCACCAGGCTGTCGAGCAGTGCCGGCACCGAATGGATCTCGCGCGTCAGCACCGTCTGGCCGGAGTTGATGCTGGCCCGATGCAGGTAGTAACCGATCTGCTGAGAGATGCGGCCGATCTGATCCAACATGATCGGCTCGGCTTCTTCGATGGTGGTCTGCTTGCCGCTGCGCAGCGAGCGCAGGGTGCTTTGCAGCACCGCCAGCGGCGTTTTCAGGCTGTGGGTCAGATCCGACAGGGTGGTGCGGTATTTGGTGTAGCGCTGGCGTTCGTTGCGCACCAGAATGTTCAAATTGCGCACCAGGCCGCGCAGTTCGCTGGGCGGGTTCTCATCCAACTGATCGCGTTCGCCGTTCTCCAGCTCGCCCACCTGATTGACCAGCGCCTTGATCGGCCGCAGGCTCCAGTAGGCCGCCAGCCACAGCAGCGGCACCACCAGCAGCAGGTTGGCCAGCAGCACGTAGCTGAACCACTCCCACACTACGTCTGAGCGCTGCAGCTCCTGCGGAATGCTGTCGACCACCACGATGGTCAACGCCGGTAGCCGCGCCGTGGCGGCATAGGTATTGACCGCCACCGAGTGCGTCAGCGCGTTCTGATCGGTATCGTCATAATTCTTCAGCTGATCCTGCGCTTTGGGGTTGTCCCCCAGCACTTCGCTACTGATGCGGGTATCGGTGTCAATTTCGTAGAAGCCGGACTCCTCCAGCCATTCCTTGTTGATCAGCTTCTCCAGCTCCGGCACCTTGCGCTGGCTCCACAGCAGGTTGCCTTTATCGTCGTAGATAAACACCAGCGTGGGAAAATTGAGATCGATATCGGGAGGAATGGCGATGGTGAGCTTGTTGTCTTTCCACTGCGCCAGGCTGAAGAACAGGTTGCTTTCGCCGCGCAGCAGGCGGAAGGCGGTCTTGTCGAAGCTGACGATGTAGCCGACGACCGCCACCAAACCGTAAGAGAGCGACAGCGCCAGGATCACCCCGGCGGTCGCCATCAGGAAGCGGGCGCGCAGCGAAAACGGTTTTTTATTCTTGTTGAACATCATGTTCACTTCGCGTCAAAACGATAGCCCTGGCCACGTACCGTGGTGATCACTTCATGCGGGTATTCCGCCTGCACCTTCTTGCGCAAGCGGCCCATCAGCACGTCGATGGTGTGGCTTTCGCGCAGTTCGGCGTCCGGGTAAAGCTGCAGCATCAACGAATCCTTGCTCACCACCTTGCCGGCGTTGCGGATCAGGGTCTCGATGATGGTGTATTCAAAGGCGGTCAACTTGATCTGTTGATCGTTGACGCTCAGTTCGCGGCGCGACAGATCGATCTGGAACGGCGGCAGCACGATCACCTGCGATGCCAGGCCGCTGTTGCGGCGCATCAGCGCCTGCATGCGGGCGATCACTTCTTCCAGGTGGAACGGCTTGGTGACATAGTCGTCGGCGCCGGCTTCCAGCACCGCCACTTTGTCCTGCCAGCTTTCGCGGGCGGTCAGCACCAGGATCGGCAGCTTGGTCTGGTGCGCGCGCCAACGGCGGATCAGGCTCAGGCCGTCTTCGCCCGGCAGGCCGAGATCGACGATGGCGATATCCGGCGCATGCTCCTGCAGGAAATAATCGGCTTCCTTGGCGTCTTCAGCCGCATCGACCTGATGGCCCATCTCGCGCATCTGAACGGAAAGGTGGTGGCGCAGCAAACCATTATCTTCAACAACCAGTACTCGCATGGCGAACTCCTGTGACTGTGCGGGTGAATGTCCTGTCACCCACGCGATAAAAGGGAACACGCTCCGCGGCGTGTCAGGGGATAACGCGGCCACCTGAACCATTTTGGCAAAAAATGCTGAGGTTATGGTAGGTATAACCCGCCCGGCCCGCAAGAGAGCCGAAGCAATGTATTAAAATAAGCGTTATCAATTTGTTCGCCGACATTATCGACAAGTTCTGATAAACGTCGGATAAACAGCGGCGGGGCAACGTTAAACGCAACTTAAACGCGTCGGGCATTGCCGCGAAAGGAAAGTGTGAACCGGAGCGCTTGATAAGCTTTAAAGGTACTAATAAGGTATTATTGAGGTATCGGCATATTTTCTCAGGAGCGATGGATGAAGCAATTAACCCAGGCAGAACGCATAGCGGGCGCATTTTACGGACAGATGCTGGGCGACGCGCTCGGCATGCCTTCCGAGCTGTGGCCGCGCGAGCGGGTTAAGCGCCACTTCGGCTGGATAGACGGCTTCCTCGATGGGCCGGCGGAGAACTCGGCCGCCTGTTACTTCAAGGCCGGGCAATATACCGACGATACCTCGATGGCGTTGGCGCTGGCCGATGCGCTGCTGGAAGCGGAAGGCGAGGTGGTGCCAGAACTGATCGCTCGCAACGTGATCCGCTGGGTGGACAGTTTTGACGCCTTCAACAAGAACATTCTCGGCCCCAGTTCCAAACTGGCGTTGAGCGAGCAGAAAGCGGGCACGCCGATCGCCGCGTTGGAAAACAACGGCATCACCAACGGCGCGGCGATGCGCATTTCGCCTTTGGGCTGCGTGCTGCCGTCTGCGCCGCTGGAGGGTTTCTGTCAGCAGGTGTGGCTGGCCTCCAGCCCGACGCACAAATCCGACATCGCCGTCGCCGGTGCCGTGGCGATCGCCTGGGCGGTTTCGCGTGCGGTGGAGGGGGCGGACTGGGCCTCGATTCGCCTGGCGTTGCCGGGCGTGGCGGAGTATGCCCAGCGCCGTCAGGTGACGACGTTCAGTCCTTCGCTGGCGGCGCGCATCGAGTTGGCGTTTCAGGTGGTGGATGAGGCGGCCGATCCCGAACAGGCATCCGAGCGGATATATCAACTGATTGGCGCCGGGGTGAGCACCATCGAGTCGGTGCCGGCGGCGCTGGCGATGGTGCAGCTGGCGCAAACCGATCCTACCCGTTGCGCCGTGCTGTGCGCCAATCTGGGGGGCGATACCGACACCATCGGCGCGATGGCCACCGCTGTCTGCGGCGCGCTGCACGGCGCCGAAGCGATGGATCCTGCGCTGCTGGCGCAGTTGCAGCGGGTGAATCCACTGGACGTCGAGGCGTATGCCCAGGCGTTCGTGCGTTTTCGCCGCCGTCGGCAGGGCGAGGCGTAACGGATCAGCTTTCGCTGGTAAACTCGTACATATCGCTGCGGCAGAAGCTTTCGCTGTATTCGATAGGCTTCTTGCGGTGGTCGAACAGCGTCTGGCGCACGATCAGCAGCGGCATCGGTTCTGATAATTGCAGCGCCCGGCGGATGTCGTCATCGGCCATGGCCGCGCTGACCTGGCTGCGCAGCGATCCCATCTCCACGTTATTTCGGCGGAAGTAGTCATAGAGCGAGATGCCAATCTCGTCGACATTGGCAATCGCCGCCGCCACCACGTAGGACACCGCCACCGACATCGGCTGCCGATCGATAAAGTGAATGCGTTTGAGTTGATAGATCGGCGTTCCGGTCGCCAGCTGGAGCTTTTCCGCCAGTTCGGCGCTGGCCGGCACCCGTTCGCGGCTGAGCCATTGCGTGTCCGGCCGGCGCCCTTGTTGCATCACCTCGCGCGAGAACCCTTTGACGTCCGCTAATGAATAGCGCAGCTTCGGCGCGGGCCGTTGCGCCTGGATGAAAGTGCCGTAACCGCGTGAACGGCCGATGATGCCGTCTTGCTCGAGACAGGCCAGCGCTTTGCGCACCGTGATGCGCGAGATGCCGAGCCGTTCGGTAAACAGACGCTCGCTGGGCAGGAAATCCCCCGCGTTCAGCAATCCTTGCTCGATGGCCTGGCGCACCGAGGCGTTAAAGCGCAGATACAGCGGCATCGCGCCCGCGCTGGCCAGATCCTGCAGCAGTTTTTCCAGCAGACGCTGGTTGGTCTCCTTGCTCATAGCCGACGGAAATCCTGTAGCCTCAATGCAATGGCTTATTTAAGGGGATTTCGCCGGGCAGCGCAACTGCCGCCGCCGAGGGGATGAAATAAGGTAGAGTAGTGTGCAATCGCCCCGAGTTTGGAGAAACAGACAGCCCATGAGTGACCACCCATCCTGCGCGGACGACGCGGCAATCCTGGCGGCCTTCACCCAGCAGCGTCAGCAGGGGCTGACCCGACGTTCGGCGCTGCATCAGGCCCTGTTGCGGCTCATCACCGCCGGGGAACTGCCGTGGCGGGCGATACGGTGGAGCAGACCTACGCGCGGCTGGAGGCGGAGGGATACATCAGTCGGGCGGTGGGGCGCGGCAGCTATGTTCGCTATCGCTGCGATACGTTGCTCGGCCGTGAACTGCTGGCGACGCAGGCGGGCCAGGAGGCGCGGCTGGCGGAACGCGAGCTAAGCGATCGCGGCCGGGCGTTGCTGGCGGTCAGCCATACGCCGCACACCAGCCGTCAGGCGTCGCTGACGCCCTCGCTGGCGGATCTGCGGGCGTTTCCCATCGATTCGTGGCTGCAGTGGGAAAAGCAGGCGCTGCGGCGGCACGGCGAGCGGCTGTTGGGGTATGCCGATCCGCAGGGCTTGCCGGAGCTGCGTGCGGAGATCGCGCACTATTTGCAGCGGGAGCGGGGCGTCAAGGCGACGGCGGAGCAGGTGATCGTAGTCACCAGCTCTCAGCAGGCGCTGGCGCTGTGCACGCAGGTGCTGTTCGATCCCGGCGATGCGGTATTCGTCGAAGAGCCGGGTTACCAGGGGGCGAAAAAACTGGTGCAGTCGGCGGGGCTGCAGGCGCGGCCGATCGGCATTGATGAGCAAGGGCTGGACGTCGGGCAACTGATGCAGGCTTCGGGCGGCGGGCGGGGCGTTTACATCACGCCTTCCCATCATTACCCACTGGGATACTCGCTGAGCCTCGAGCGGCGCCTGGCGCTGTTGCAGTGGGCCCAGCGCCGGCGGGCCTGGATCATCGAAGACGATTACGACGCCGAGTTCAACTACGATCGACAAACCAAGGCGGCGCTGCAGGGGCTGGACAGCGGCGGGCGCACGCTGTACATCGGCACCTTCAGCAAGACGCTGTTTCCGGGGCTGCGCATCGGTTTCATGATCGCGCCGCCGCAGCTGGTGCGGCCATTAGTCGCCGCCAGGCAGTTTCAGGACGGCTACACGTCAGCACTGGCGCAGATGACGCTGTTCCACTGCCTGCACGAGGGCGGCTACGCCGAGCATCTGCGCAATATGCGCACGCTGTACAAGGCGAGGCTGGACGTCCTGTACGACGCGGTGCATCGCCATCTCGCGCCCTGGACGCGCCCGGCCTTGCCGCAGGGCGGGCTGCAGCTGGTTTGCCCGCTGGCGGATGCGGCGACGGAGCGGCGGCTGGTGACGGCGGCGGCCGAGCGGGGAATACGATTGTACGGCCTGGCGGATTTCTACACCGGCGCGCCGCAGCGCGGGGCGCTGGTGCTCGGTTTCTCGGCCTATGCGCCGGACGAGATCGTGCGCTTTATCGCCACGCTGGCGCAGGTGTTCAACACGCTGCCGCGGGAAAACGGCGGTTAAAATTGGTCTGCTCGGCGTTTTGAATTGGTCCGTATTACACCGTCGCTGCGCGGTGTATCCTGCCGCTATTCGGTTATTTCCCTAATGGAAATAATATCTTAACCCCGTGAGGCGCTATGAACCCATCAAATCGTGAAGTGACTATCCGCAGAATCAATGGCGACGACAGAGCGCAATGGCTGGCGTTGTGGCAGGGCTATCTCGACTTCTACCGCGCCGACGTGGCGCCGCAGGTGACCGATCGCACCTTCGAACGGTTGGGGCAGGATGAACAGGTGTACGGGCTGGTGGCGGAGGATGCCGACGGCCGGCTGCTGGGGCTGATGAACCTGGTATTCCATCCGTCCACCTGGAGCGCGGTGGGCTATTGTTATATCGAAGATCTTTATGTGTCGCCGCAGGCGCGCGGCCATAAAGTGTCGGAAAAACTGTTCGAACAGGCGTATCGGCTGGCGGAGGCGCGCGGCAGCGATCGGGTCTATTGGATGACTCAGGAGTACAACGCGCCGGCGCGTTCGCTGTACGACAAAATCGGCAGAAGAAGTTCGTTTATCGTTTATACCCGTTAACCGCAGGAGGCGCGTATGGCAATGAATCGTTATGGTCAGCCGATTGGCGAACCGATGCCGGATTGGCAGCCGGCTCGCCGCCCGGGCGGCGCAACGCTCGGCGGGCGTTTCTGTTCACTGGCGCCGCTCGAGCCGCAGCGGGATTACGCCGCGCTGTACGATGCTTTCCAGCTGGCGCCGGACGGCCGCGACTGGACCTATCTGTCTATCGAACGGCCCGATACGCCGGCGGCGATGCTGCAGCATCTGGAGACGCTGCAGGCCAACCCGGGGCTGGTCAATCTGACGGTGTTCGACGCCGCCAGTGACGCGCCGGTGGGGACGGTGGCGCTGATGCGCATCGACGAGGCCAATGGCGTGCTGGAGATTGGCCACGTCAGCTGGTCGCCGTTGATGAAACAGCGCTCCAGCGCCACCGAAGCCATCGCGCTGCTGCTGCGCTACGCCTTTGATACGCTGGGCTACCGCCGCTGCGAATGGAAGTGCGACAGCCACAACGCGCCGTCGCGCCAGGCCGCGCTGCGCTTTGGTTTCCGTTACGAGGGCAACTTCCGCTTTGCGGTGATCGTCAAGGGGCGCAGCCGGGATACCGACTGGTTCGCCATCACCGCCGACCGTTGGCCGACGGTGCGGCAGGCGCTGGCGCGTTGGCTGAGTGCCGAGAACTTCGATGCGCAGGGGCGGCAGATAGCCCGGCTGCAGGTGTTGCGCGGCGAATAATAAGCAACAAGGCGGCCCGCGGGCCGCCTTGTCGTTGTGGGTCTAACGCGCTTACTTCAGCTCGTCGACCAGGGTGGTGGCGCGGCCGATGTAGTTGGCCGGGGTCATCGCCTTCAGACGGGTTTTCTCTTCTTCCGGCAGCGCCAGACCGTCGATGAACGCCTGCATGCCGGCGGCGTCCACGCGCTTGCCGCGGGTCAGCTCTTTCAGCTTCTCGTAAGGCTTCTCGATGCCGTAACGGCGCATCACGGTCTGGATCGGTTCGGCCAGCACTTCCCAGTTGTGATCCAGTTCGTCCAGCAGGTGCGCCTGGTTCACTTCCAGCTTGCTGATGCCCTTCAGGGTGGCCTGATAGGCGATCAGCGCATAGCCCAGGCCCACGCCCAGGTTACGCAGCACGGTGGAATCGGTCAGGTCGCGCTGCCAGCGGGAGACCGGCAGTTTGCCCGCCAGGTGGCCCAGCACGGCGTTGGCCAGGCCCAGGTTGCCTTCGGAGTTTTCGAAGTCGATCGGGTTGACCTTGTGCGGCATGGTGGAGGAGCCGATTTCCCCGGCGATGGTCTTCTGCTTGAAGTGGTTCAGGGCGATGTAGCCCCAGATGTCGCGGTCGAAGTCGATCAGAATGGTGTTGAAACGCGCTACGCAGTCGAACAGCTCGGCGATGTAGTCATGCGGTTCGATCTGGGTCGTGTACGGGTTCCAGGTGATGCCGAGCGAGGTCACGAACGCTTCGCTGAACTGATGCCAGTCCACTTCCGGGTAGGCGACGATGTGGGCGTTGTAGTTGCCGACCGCGCCGTTGATTTTACCCATGATCTCCACACGCTCCAGCTGGCGGTACTGGCGCTCCATGCGGTAAGCCACGTTGGCGAACTCTTTGCCGACGGTCGACGGCGTAGCCGGCTGGCCGTGGGTGCGCGACAGCAGCGGGATATCGCGGTATTCCAGCGCCAGCCCTTTCAGCGCATCGATGATTTTACGCCAGTAAGGCAGCACCACGTCCTGACGAGCGCTTTGCAGCATCAGAGCGTGCGACAGGTTGTTGATATCTTCGGAGGTGCAGGCGAAGTGAATGAACTCGGACACCGCGTGCAGCGCAGGCACCGCCGCCACTTTTTCCTTCAGGAAATACTCGACCGCTTTCACGTCGTGGTTGGTGGTGCGCTCGATGGTTTTGATGCGCTGAGCGTCTTCTTCGTTGAATTCAGCGACGATTTTGTCGAGGAAAGCGTTTGCGTCGGCGTCAAAAGCGGGAACTTCCTTGATTTCTGCGCAGGCGGCCAGTTTTTGCAGCCAACGTACTTCAACCTGTACGCGGAATTTCAGCAGACCGTATTCGCTGAAAATGGGGCGCAGTGCGCTGACTTTATCACCGTAGCGTCCATCAACGGGGGAAACGGCGGTCAGTGAGGATAATTCCATCGGTAGCAACTCCTGGGATCGATTAACAATGAGCAACGATATTTTGCGCCTGCTTGAACAGACGATTACGGGAAAACATTAACTGCAGGCGGCTGCCGCCGACCTGTTGCCACAGCACGGCGGCGCGAATGCCGGCCAGCAGCGTGGCGCGAACTTTGGCCTGCACCTGCGGGTTCTGCAAGATTGCCGGCGAGCCGGTCACCTGGATGCGCGGCCCGAGCGGGCTTACCACGTCGACATAAATGCCGGCCAGCGCGCTGATGATGGTGTCCGACTCAAGATCGAAGTGCGCCAGCTGGCGTTCGAGCTGGCCGAGGCGTTCGCCGAGCGTGTTCATCGCCTGTTTGTTGGCGTTGAGCTTGCGCTCCAGCACCATCAGGCTGATGGTGTAGCGGGTCAGTTCCGCGCCCGGCCCTTTGTTGTTGGCGTTAAGCACGCCCATCAGGGTTTCGAGGCCGACCATCAAATTGCGCTCCTCGCCGCCGAACACCGCCAGCGTAGAGGGTGGGTCCATCTGCAGCAGGCTTTTCAGCGAGGTGTGAAACGCTTCGCGGTCGCATTGCCCTTCATGGGCCAATTGCTGAACCAAACGCGCCGACTGGCTGATACCCGCCATGGCCAGCGTGATGTCATAATAATTCTTCGCCACGATGACTCCTGTAAACGCGGTGAACGGTACATGGCTTACTGTATAAGGTTGTGCGTATCGCCAGGGTAACGGCGGCGGCCGCGAACGGTAACGATCGGGCGTGGCTGTAACAACGATGACAACGAATGCCGCGGATCATGCCATAAAATTGAGGGTAAACCCAGCGTCTAATACGCCTGTGGCGAGGCGGATGCACCGTGCGGCGCAGAACTGCGCAAATAGACGGCGAAAATCGCCGGTGGCGCGGCGCGAACTTATTGTTGCGGCGGCAAATAAAGTGCGGCGGCTGCATCTATACTGCCAACGTGACCCCTCAAATAAAGACCTTTATATGCACGTAAAAAACAAGCAGCCGCTGCCGGCGGTGACGCTGGCGGCCATCGGCGTAGTGTACGGCGATATCGGCACCAGCCCACTCTATACCCTGCGCGAATGCCTGACGGCGGAAGAAGGGATCACCCTGACGCCGACGTCGATCTACGGCTTCCTGTCGTTGATTTTCTGGCTATTGACGCTGGTGGTATCGATCAAATACGTCTGCTTCGTGATGCGCGCCGACAACGACGGTGAAGGGGGGATTCTGACGCTGATGTCGCTGGCGATCCGCAAGCTGGATGCGCGCTGGGTGCCGGCGGCGGTGCTGGTCGGGCTGGTGGGCGGCAGCTTCTTTTATGGCGATGGGGTGATTACCCCGGCCATTTCGGTGCTCTCGGCTATCGAAGGCCTGCAGATTATCGCCCCCGAGCTGGACAGCTTTATCGTGCCGCTGTCGCTGCTGGTGTTGACCGCGCTGTTCGCGATCCAGAAACACGGCACCGGCAGCGTCGGCAAACTGTTCGCCCCGGCGATGGTCATCTGGTTCCTGACGCTGGCGCTGCTCGGCATCGGCGGCATTTTGCATCACCCCGGCGTGCTGCGGGCGCTGAACCCTTACTGGGCGGTGAATTTCTTCCTCGAGTACAAGGCAGTGTCGTTCTTCGCGCTGGGCATGGTGGTGCTGTCGGTCACCGGCGCCGAAGCGCTGTACGCCGACATGGGCCACTTCGGCAAAAAACCGATCCGCCTGGCGTGGTTTACGCTGGTGGCGCCGGCGCTGGTGCTGAACTACTTCGGCCAGGGGGCGCTGCTGTTGGCCAACCCGGCGGCGATCAATAACCCGTTCTTCCTGCTGGCGCCCACCTGGGCGCTGATCCCGCTGCTGGTGATCGCCACGTTGGCGACGGTGATCGCCTCGCAGGCGGTGATCTCCGGCGTCTTCTCCCTGACGCGCCAGGCGGTGCGGCTGGGCTACCTGCCGCCGATGCGCATCATCTATACCTCCGATCAGGAGTCCGGGCAGATCTACATTCCGGTGGTGAACTGGCTGCTGTTCGCGGCGGTGTTGATCGTGATTATCAGCTTCAAACACTCCAGCAACCTGGCCTCGGCTTACGGCATCGTGGTGACCGGCACCATGCTGCTGTCGTCGATTTTGCTGAGCATCGTGGCGGTGAAAAACTGGGGCTGGCCGCGCTATCTGGGTGGGCTGATGCTGCTTGCCATGCTGTGCATCGACGTGCCGCTGTTCGGCGCCAACCTGATCAAACTGGCGACCGGCGGCTGGCTGCCGGTGGCGCTGGGGTTGATCATTCTGCTGATCATGCTGACCTGGAAGACCGAGCGCTCGCGCCTGATCCGCCGGCTGCGCGACAACCAGGAAGGGCTGACCGCGCTGATCGAGTCGCTGGAGAAGGCGCCGCCGAAGCGGGTGCCGGGCACCGCGGTGTTTATGGAGCGCACGCCGCATGCGGTGCCGCTGGTGCTGCTGCATAACCTGAAGCACAACAAGGTGTTGCATGAGCGCGTGGTGCTGCTGACTATCGTGACTACCGACATGCCGTATGTGCACAACGTGCAGCGGGTGGCGATCGAACAGCTGTCGACGAGCTTTTGGCGGGTGGTGGCGAGCTACGGCTGGCGCGAAACACCCAACGTGACGGATATCCTTTATCGCTGCGGCCTGGAAGGGATGAGTTTCACCATGAACGAGACCTCGTTCTTCATGTCGCGCGATACGCTGGTATTGGGCAAGCGCCCCTGGTATCTGCGCGTGCGCGGCAAGGTGTTCCAGCTGTTGCAGCGCAACGCGCTGCGGGCGCCGGATCTGTTCGAAATCCCGCCAAACCGGGTGATCGAACTGGGGGCGCAGGTGGAATTCTGAATAAAAAAAACGCTGCGGTAAACGCAGCGTTTTTCTTGGGCGGCAGGCGAACTACGCCAGGCGCTGTTCGATGATGCCGCCGCCGAGGCAGATTTCGCCCTGGTAGAACACCGCCGACTGGCCGGGGGTGACGGCGGAGACCGGCTCGTCGAAACGCACTTCGATGCGTTCGTCGTCGAGCGGGGTCACGGTGCAAGGGATGTCCTGCTGGCGATAGCGGGTCTTCACCGTACAGCGGAACGGGCCGGTCAGCGGCAGGCGATCCACCCAGTGCAGCTGCTGCGCGATAAGGCCGACGGACATCAGTCGCGGGTGATCGTGCCCTTGCGCGACCACCAGCACGTTATTGGCCACGTCTTTATCCACCACGTACCACGGATCTTCGCTGCTGTCTTTCAGGCCGCCGATGCCTAACCCTTTGCGCTGGCCCAAGGTGTGATACATCAGGCCCTGGTGTTCGCCGACGGTCTGGCCGTCGACGCTGACGATCGGGCCCGGCTGCGCCGGCAGGTAGCGGCCGAGGAAGTCGCGGAATTTGCGCTCGCCGATAAAGCAGATGCCGGTGGAGTCTTTCTTCTTGGCGGTGACCAGCTCCAGTTGCTCGGCGATGCGGCGCACCTCCGGCTTCTCCAGTTCCCCAACTGGGAACAGGCTTTGCGCCACCTGCTCGTGGCTCAGGGTATAGAGGAAGTAACTCTGATCTTTGTTGCCGTCGACGCCGCGCAGCAGGCGGCTTTTGCCGTCCACGTCCTGGCGGCGCACGTAATGGCCGGTGGCGATGAAATCGGCCCCCAGGTCTTCAGCGGCGAACTCCAGGAAGGCTTTGAATTTGATTTCTTTATTGCACAGGATGTCCGGGTTGGGCGTGCGGCCGGCCTTGTACTCTTCCAGGAACAGCTCAAACACGTTGTCCCAGTATTCCGCCGCAAAGTTCACCGTGTGCAGTTCGATGCCCAGCTTGTCGCAGACCGCTTGCGCGTCGGCCAGATCGGTCGCGGCGGAGCAGTACTCTTCGTCGTCGTCTTCTTCCCAGTTTTTCATGAACAGCCCAGCGACCTGATAGCCCTGTTGCTGTAACAGATAGGCGGTAACGGAAGAGTCGACGCCGCCGGACATACCGACGATTACTTTTTTCTGGCTGTTGTCTGACATGGGGATCTCACGAACTTGAACACGAACCGTGCTGATAAAAACAAGCGCAGGATTTTACCACGTTGCCCGCGCCGGCGCACTGTTCATCTTGTGCTGCCCGGTGCCCTCAATGCGGCCAGGCGAAGCTGCCGACCAGCGACAGCGGGTAACGCTCCGGCTGCTGGTAGCTGCGAATGCTCTCGGCCACCAGCGCGGAACGCAGGTTGGGCGCCTGCAAAATCTCGTCGGCGCTCAACCACAGGCAGCGATCAATGTCGTTGTCGTGCGGCTCGGTCGGCAGCGGCTGTTCCAGCTCGATGACGAAGCAAAAACGCAGGAACGGCGTGCGATCCGGCGCAATCCATTGGTGCAGACGTAAAAATGCCTGCGGGGTGGCGCGGATGCCGGTCTCTTCCCACAGCTCGCGCTCGGCGGCTTGCACCAGCGTCTCGTCGGCTTCCAGATGGCCGGCCGGCTGATTCCACAGCGCTTTGCCGTTGATGGTCTCTTCGACAATTAAAAATTTGCCGGCGGCGTGCACTACGCAGGCCACGGTGACGTGCGGTTTGAACATGAGGTCTCCTTACAGCGGTTTGTCGATGCGCCGATAGATATCGTCCAGCTCGGCGATGCGGGTGCGGTAGCTTTTGAGCAGACAGGCGGTGTCGCCGCCGCACCGCTGGCGTTTTGCCAGCCAGGCCTGCTGGCTGTCCTGCATCGCGCCGCGCGCGCCCATGGCGAACAGGCCGCGCAGGAATTGGTATTGGGTGGCCATTTGCACATCCAAATCGTTCAGCGTGCGGTTGGCGCAGATGGCTTGCTCATCGCGGTTTGCCGCCTTGGCGCAGTCGAAGCTGGCGGCCTGGGCGGCGAACGGGGCCGCCAGAGCGGCGAGCAGCAGCGCGATCGGCGTGTATTTCATGGCGCCTCCATCAGTTATCGGTCTACAGAGAATCGATGCTTTTCCATTCACCAGGCTGCAGTGAACCCAGCGAAAGATTACCCATACTGTAGCGAATCAGGCGCAGGGTAGGGAACCCGATATGCGCCGTCATGCGACGCACCTGGCGGTTTCGCCCTTCGAACAGGGTGATTTTCAGCCAACTGGTGGGGATGGATTTACGCTCGCGGATCGGCGGGTTGCGCGGCCATAGCCACTGAGGCTCGGCCACCAACTCAACACCGGCGGGTAGCGTCGGGCCGTCTTTCAGCGTGACGCCGGAGCGCAGCGGCGCCAGATCGCTTTCCTGCGGCGCGCCCTCGACCTGCACATAATAGATTTTGCCGGTGCGCTTGCCCGGCTGGGTGAGCTGCGCCTGCAGCTGGCCGTCGTTGGTCAGCACCAGCAGCCCTTCGCTGTCGCGATCCAGGCGCCCGGCGGCGTAAACGTCGGGGAAGGGGATGTACTCTTTCAGCGTGGCGCGGCCGGCTTTGTCGGTGAACTGCGGCAGCACGTCGAAGGGCTTGTTGAATAACACAATTCGGCGCGGCCCCTTCGGCGCGGCGGGTTTGGCGGCATTCGGCTTGCTGAATCGTTTAACGTTGTGATTTCTAACAGAGAATTTTTTCATAACAGTTGAGATTACGGATGATAAGCGCATTATAACCGAATCCGTTTCGGATTGGCGCGGACCGAATATTCAAGTAGTATCTACACGCATCTTACAAAGCATTAACAAAATTGCGCTTGAAGGAGAGGTTGATGGAAAGCAAAGTAGTTGTTCCGGCAGAAGGTAAAAAAATCACGGTTGACGCCCAGGGTAAACTGGTTGTTCCTCATAACCCGATCATCCCGTTCATCGAAGGCGACGGCATCGGCGTTGACGTGACTCCTGCCATGATCCACGTGGTTGATGCGGCCGTTAAAAAGGCTTACCACGGCGAACGTAAAATCTCCTGGATGGAAATCTACACCGGCGAAAAATCTACCCACGTTTACGGTAAAGACGTGTGGCTGCCGGACGAAACTCTGGACCTGATCCGCGACTACCGCGTCGCCATCAAAGGCCCCCTGACCACCCCGGTCGGCGGCGGCATCCGTTCTCTGAACGTGGCCCTGCGCCAGCAGCTGGACCTGTACGTGTGCCTGCGCCCGGTGCGTTACTACCAGGGCACTCCAAGCCCGGTGAAGCAGCCTGAGCTGACCGACATGGTGATCTTCCGCGAAAACGCCGAAGACATCTACGCCGGCATCGAGTGGAAAGCCGGCTCCGCCGAAGCGGACAAAGTGATCAAATTCCTGCGTGACGAAATGGGCGTGAAGAAAATCCGCTTCCCGGAGCAGTGCGGTATCGGCGTGAAGCCATGCTCTGAAGAAGGGACCAAGCGTCTGGTGCGCGCGGCGATCGAATACGCCATCACCAACGACCGCGACTCCGTGACCCTGGTTCACAAAGGCAACATCATGAAGTTCACCGAAGGTGCCTTCAAGGATTGGGGCTATGAGCTGGCGCGCGAAGAGTTCGGCGGCGAGCTGATCGACGGCGGCCCATGGCTGAAGATCAAGAACCCGAACACCGGCAAAGAGATCGTGGTTAAAGACGTGATTGCCGACGCCTTCCTGCAACAAATCCTGCTGCGCCCGGCGGAATACGACGTGATCGCCTGTATGAACCTGAACGGCGACTACATCTCCGACGCCCTGGCGGCCCAGGTAGGCGGCATCGGCATCGCGCCGGGCGCCAACATCGGTTCCGACTGCGCGCTGTTCGAAGCGACTCACGGCACCGCGCCGAAGTACGCCGGCCAGGACAAAGTGAACCCAGGCTCCATCATCCTGTCCGCAGAGATGATGCTGCGCCACATGGGTTGGTTCGAAGCGGCTGACCTGATTGTTAAAGGCATGGAAGGCGCCATCGCCGCCAAGACCGTGACCTATGACTTCGAACGCCTGATGGAAGGCGCTAAACTGCTGAAATGTTCAGAGTTTGGCGACGCTATCGTTAAACACATGTAAGTGTGTTCAGCGCTTGAATGAGAGCGGGAGCCTTGGGGCTCCCGTTTTTTATTGTTCAAATGAGCAAGCGATTTTAAGCGTTAGCCGATTCACGCACGACCAGCACCGGGCAATTGGCGTGGCGCACTACCGCGGTGGCATTTGAGCCGAGAAGATAAGTCATTGCAGAAGGGCGGTTGGAACCCATCACAATAATCTCCGCGTTAAGCGCATCGGCGAGCTCCAGGATCTGATCTTTGGGATCGCCGACGGCGACATGCGTGGTCACTCGATCCTCGGGAACGCTGAATTGTTTTGCCGCTTTCGCCAGCCCCTCGGTCGCTATCGCAATGGTTTCATCTTTGGTTTCCACCGCCGCCGTGGCGGCAAAGCCGAAGGCCGCGTAGGTGGCGCGCGACGGGATCACCGCCAGGAAATGGACGTGGGAGTCTTCGAGCCTGGCGAGCGCGTTGACATGCGGGATGACCTGCTGTGTTAATTCCGGCTCGGTAATATCCACGGGAACCAAAATAGTTTTGTACATACTCCCTCCTTATCGTTTTAAAAAACTCCACTTATCGGATTATAGCCGTTCGACGCCGGGAAAGGGGAGATCCGTATGGCAAACCTGGCAACGTTGTCTGCTGAAATGTCAGGCGTTTATCGACGTTATCGTTAAACGCCAATGGGCGCGCTTACTGTTTGAATAGAAAGGGAGCCATCGGCTCCCTTTGTTTTAGCGGGCTCAGATTATCGGAACCTTAATGAGGAATTTCCGACACCTCTTTGACTTCCGTCTTGTTGATTTGCTGTTTGACGCCATTGGCGTCGGTATACCCGATCAACCCGGCAGAAGTCTCTTTCGGTTTGCCGTCACTGATGATCGTTCGGCCATCGTGGGTATGAATAGCGTAGCTGGTGCGTGTGCAGCCTGACAGTGCAGCGATGGCAACCAGGGCGATCGCGGGAAGAACAAGCGCTTTTTTCATTTGTAGCTCCTTTTAGTTATCCAACTCACTCATGTTTGCAATCTGGTCTCGATTGATCTGTTCCGTTTTGCCCGTTTCAGCATTTCGATAGGAGACCAATCCGGTATCTTTATCGATCTGGGGCTTGCCGTCGGTAACAATGGTTTTGCCGTCCGTCGTTTTGATCGCCTGATTGGAAGCGCAGCCCACCAAGGACATCAATGCTGTTGCCGCCAGCAGCGCGGCAAAGGGGCGTTTGCTTTTCATACCTACCATCCTGGTTACTTAAACAAATTTAATATCAGGAAAGTAAGTATAGGCAGATTTTCCAGATTGCCAGGGTTGAAAGCGCTTCTAATGGGATAAAAAATTAAGAATAACTTAATTTATTGATGGAGTGATTACTCGTTCGGATAACAAGGTTATCGATAGGTCAGGGTTTTCAGCTGTACGCCCCGCCTGGGGAGCTATGGCTTCATGTCATCATCGGCCCACGATTCTCCGCATGCCGATGCTTGATACTAGCAATGTCTCTGGCGGTTTGGCGTTAATTCTGTATAAGTATGCGCCGGGGATCTTGTCGAATACCACGTTGATTTTGGCTGATAGTCATCCATAAGGACAGGGATATGAAAATCACGCATTCAGGCTTTAAAACCGGCGCCGCCACATTATTGGCGGCGATGCTCGCGCTGGCATTAACGGGGTGTGCCAAGAGCACCGCCCCCAGCCAAACCGATCCGGCAAATAAAGAGGTTGACGATCTTTTCGCCAACCTTGGCAACCCAAAGGCGCCGGGAAAAGAGGAATTACATTACCTGTCTCAGGTGCAAGCGGAGATCCAACGCCATTTTAAAGACGCCGAAACCTACTCAGGCAGAAGTTGTACATTAAGCATCAAGCTGGCGCCGGATGGCCTGCTGATCAGCATTCGGGCTGTTCAAGGGGATCCGGAACTTTGCCAGGCCGCGATAAAAGCAATCGTCAATGCACGTTTGCCTAAACCGCCAACGGCCGCGGCTTACGAAGCGGTCAAAAGCAGCGTATTGGAATTTCGTCCGCAGTGAAAATGCAGGGCGGAAACTGCGATGTCAGACAATTAAACCAAAGTCACAGGCCGTATTTTCATGCGGCCTGTGAGTATTGGGTTGTGCAATATTTCGTATAGCGCTTCCTCATGCTAAAGCCCGTTTTTTCGGCATTATTTCACGGCATGTGGCGCCACTCTCTACCGATACATCATCGCGCTTACTCGCTCGCTTCGGTCTTTAAAACCGTTGCTGCGCATCGTTACCACGTAGTAGCGATAGTGGTGTTTCTGTGCGTATTCGCGCACCAGCTCTTCGGCAAACAGGCCGCTGAAGGTGACGGTGGTGACGAAGGTCAGCCCTTTCACTTCGTAGGTGCTGATCTCTTGCGGAGTGCCGATATACGGCGGCGGGAACACGGTTTTGTGGAACTGGCAGCCCGCCAGCAGCAGGGTAAACAGCAGGGCGGCGGAGATTTGCGGTATTTTCATCGGGAAATGCTTTCCTTCCTTGGCGTGTGTTTTGGTAACTCTATAATAGGATTACAAAATTCGACCGGGATGTAAAAACTATCCCGCCGCGGTTGCCGTTTCGTTGAAGCGGCACCGCCGTCATCCATACGAATGAGGGGTTAAATATGCTTGTGCGCCTTGCTGCTGAAACCGATGCCGCAGCCCTGATCGCCCTCGACAGCGTCGCCGAATACGAGCCGCAGCGCGCGGCGCAGATCCGCGCCTGGTGCGGGCAGGGCGTCTGTTATCTTGCCGAGGAGCAGGGCATGGCGATGGGATACGGTGTGCTGCACTATCACTTCTTCGGCTGCGGCTTTGTGGAGATGCTGATGGTCGGCGAGCGCTATCGCCGCCGGGGCGTCGGGCAGGCGCTGATTGCGGCGCTTAAGTTGCACTGCCGGCACCCGAAGCTGTTCACCTCCACCAATCATTCCAACCTGCCGATGCAGCGGCTGCTGTTGAACGCCGGGTTTGTCGCCAGCGGCCAAATTGACAATCTCGATGACGGCGATCCGGAGCAGGTCTTTTTCATCCCGCTGCGCTAATACAGCCGGACATCCACCGCCTGCTGTTGCAGCCAGGTGCTGACGTAGCCATAAGCGGCATAGAAGGCCAGCAGCGCGAAGATCAGCACGGAAAGCGAGGCCAAAAATTTGACGTCGCCCTGCTTCGAAAGCTGGTAAGCGCAAGAGATAAAGGCCAGCAGGCACAGCAGGGTGAAGGCGATGGCCAGCGTGGCGTAGAGAATAAGCATAACGAAACCCGTTCTTCCTTGTGAGCGCGGCAAGGATACCACAGACAAAAAAGGGGCCCAAACGGGCCCCGGTGCGATACGGCGCGAGAGGTTTACTCCGCCGCGTCGGGATGATTCTTGCCTTCTTCGATGAATTCTTCGTCGATCTCTTCGATGTTTTCCTTGCTGTCACGGCCGGACAGGATGTTCCAGCAGGCGATGAACAGCGCGGCGATTAATGGCCCGATGACGAAGCCGTTAATGCCGTAAATCTCCATGCCACCCAGGGTGGAGATCAGGATCAGGTAGTCCGGCATTTTGGTGTCTTTGCCTACCAGCAGCGGGCGCAGAATGTTGTCCACCAGGCCGATTACGACCACGAAGAACACCACCAGGAAGATGCCTTTCCACAGCATGCCGGTGGCGAAGAAGTAGATCACCGCCGGCACCCAGATGATGGCGGAGCCCACGGCGGGGATGATCGACAAGAACGCCATCAGCGCGCCCCACAGCAAGCTGCCGTCGATGCCGGTAAAGTAAAACGCCAGCCCGCCGAGCGCGCCTTGCACCACGGCGACCACCACCGTGCCCTTGACGGTGGCGCGGGAGACGGCGGCGAACTTCACGAACAGGTGGTGCTTCACGTGCTGTGAGAGCGGCAGCGCTTCGAGCGCCAGGTTCACCAGATACGGGCCGTCTTTCAGCAGGAAGAACAGCAGGTAGAGCATCACGCCGAAGCCGACGACGAAGTTGAAGGTGCCTTTGCCGATCAGGAACACGCTGCCCGCCAGGTATTGCCCGCCCTTGAGCGCCACCTCGGAAAGTTGTTTTTGGATCTCGGCGGCGCTGTTGAGGTTATGTTCCGCCAGGAAGCGCTGCGCCCAGCCGGGCAGATGACGCATGAAGTCCGCCAGCATGGTCGGCAATTGGCTGTTGTTGGTCTGCAGCTTGGTGTAAATCATGTTGAATTCCATCGCCAGCGATGAGGCGATGATCGCTAACGGCGTGAACACGATCAGGCAGATCAGCGCCACCGTCAGCAGCGACACCACGCCGTTGCGTTCGCCGACGTACTGTTTCAACTTCTTTTTCACCGGATGGAAAATCACCGCCAGAATAACCGCCCACAGCACCGAGGAGTAATAAGGCCCCAGCACGTCGAGAAAGGCGGCGGTAACGATGAATAGGATCAGAATAAAGAATCCCTTGGAAATGCCTTTAGACATCATAGTCGTCCCTCAAAAGATGAATTTTCAGCATAGATGAACTGAATGAAAACAACACTATCATTACCTTTGCTTATCCGGTAGGGGATTTTTAACGGCGTATTCCATAGGGTTACTAAGGGGAAAGGAGGGCGCCGCGCGAGGCTCAGGTGGCAGCACAAGGAAAGAAAGAACGCTAAATAGTTAACAAAATTTATTGATTGTGTTTCATTTTGTGTGTTGCGCTTGCCGCCTGCGCCAGGCTTTCCTAGTGTTGATGAGGGCGGCCGTTCGCCCGATACCACGCAGGAGTATGCAAATGACAGAACACAAACGACTTGCCGTTATCGAAAAGGCATTGCTGATCGCTTTCGCCGGTCTGCTGATTTATCTTGTTGCGACCGGCGCCTTGTCATTGTCGGGCCTGGATCATCACTGGCCTTATCCTTCACGATAAGCACGCGCCCGCACCAGGGAATATTCAGCACCGCTAATAATAAATAGAACCTCCTTTCTCATTATTATTGCGCCATTACGCCGCATTGCGCGGCCCGCGGCGATAAATCAGCGCCAATCCCGCCCCTGACACCGCCGCCGCCAGCACCAGCCAAGCCGGCGCCGCCCAACCGGCCGCGGCCACGATGGCGCTCAGCGCGACCGGGCCGATCACCTGGCCGAGGTAGTTCCCCTGCATCACCAACCCCAGACTCAGCGGCAGCAGCGTGGGCTCTGACGTCGCCGCCGGCGTGGCGGCCAGAAGCGTCGCGGGCAGCATGCCGGCGATGGCGCAGAACAGGAAGCATAGCGGGATCAGCAGGCCATTGGGCGTCATCGGCAGGAAAATGCCGATGCCAAAGATGCCGATAACCAGGCTGGTGGCCGCGAGCAGGCTCCCGGCCCGCAGACCGCGCGACAGCAAGAACCCGGCGGCGAGATTGCCGAGGATATTGACGGCCACCGCCGCCGCGCTGATGCCGCCGGCGGCCGCCAGCGTCAGACCGATGCGCTGCATCAGAAAGATCGGTAAAAAGGTCATCACCGAGAAAAACTGCAGGTTGTAAGCGGTGAACATCAGCGCCAGCAACAGCGGCTGGCGCGCCCGCAGCATCGCGCCCAGCGCTTGCCGCAGCGGCAACGGCGGAGCGTGCGCGTCGGCGGCGCGGCGCGGCGTGGTCAGCGGCAGCAGCAGCGCGGCCAGCAGCGTCAGCGCCGCACCGGCCTGCCAGTTCTGTTGCCAGCCCGCCAGGTGAGGACCGAAAAACAGCGAAATGGCGATGCCCGCCGGCATGAAGGTGCTCCAGATGCCGAACACCAGGCTGCGCTGCGTCGGGGCGACGATGCGGTTCAGCACCGCCGGCGAGGCGACCACCACGATGACGAAGCCGAGGCCTTCGACAAAGCGGCTGACGATCAAGCCGCTGAAGTCGTGCAGCGTGGCGCCGGTAAAGCTGGCGGCGCTGACGATCAGCAATCCCAGCGCCAGCAGCCGCCGATCGCCCCAGCGGCGCACCAGCAGCCCGGCAGCGATGCCGCCGAACACCCCGACGAAAGGAAACGCCGAGATGACCCAGCTTAGCGTCTCCAGTGAACGGCCAAACTCGGCCTGCAGCGCCGGCAAGGCAATGGTGGCCTTGCCCACGTGCAGCGCCGCAGCGATGCCGGCGAACAGCACATTGATGACGGCTAGCCAGGGCGTGGCGGCGGGGGAAACGCGGTCAATGGCGTCCGGTTTAATCGCAGTCATAACACTCTCCAGTGGCGGTAACGCCCTCACTATGCGTCTGCGCTACGACAGAAGTCGTTCAAATGCTGCGCTGTCACGCGGGGAAATTATTCATTTCGAGCTTTATTTTGCGCGCCTCGTTGTTTGGTTCGCCAGCGTGCCGCCCTGCGTGGACGCGGGTGCCCGTTCAGCGGTTTACTGTTCCGGCACGCCGCGAGCGTGCCCGATCAATTTTATTTATAAGGAGCAGTGTATGTCAGAGATGATGAATGAAAACGGAGCGCCGGTGATGGAGTGGAGCTACGGCGGCCGGGGTGACGATATCAGCAGCAGCCTGACCTTCGACACGGTAGAGGAACAGCCGCATGGCTTCCTGATGACGGTCGATCGGCCGGTTCAGATCTTCAAAGAGGCGCTGTCGCCGCTGATGGCCTTTGTCACGCTGCTGCGCCCGCTGTATGCGAAGACGGGCGAGGGATTCCAGTTCGTGCCGGTTTCCAACCCCTGGACCGACGTGCAGCGCCTGCCGCCAAGCGCCGGTTATCTGGGCGTGCAGGTCAACGCCGGTCTGTTCTTCCACGGGGCCAAACCGACGCACTATAAAGATCGCGACGGCCAGATGAAACCGATCGACGGCGGCACTGTCCTGCAGAACATCACCGTGCTGCATCAGGTGGCGCAGTCGCAGGGCCCGGGCGAAGGCGGGATCTGAGGCTGAAACGTTATCATGGGGCCGGACGCGGCCCTTATCTCGCCTTGAAAACCGCCCTTGGCTTGGGTAAAAAGGGTTGTCTATTCAAGGAGAAGAGTATGTACAGCGACAACGAGAAAAAATTCTACATCATCCTCAACCGCAACCACGAACCGGCCACGCTGTTTAACGCCTCCTGCCATCTGACGGCGGGCATCACCGATCTTATCGAGCAGCGCGAGTTTCACCACTACCCGAGCAGCCTCGACGGCGTCAGCGCCAATATGAGCCACTACCCGATCGTCATCCTGCAGGCCAAGAACAGCAGCCAGCTCAGCAACCTGATCCTCAAATGCAAGGAGGAGGGCGTGCTGGCCAACTTCTTCACCACCACCATGCTGTCGCATTCCGCCGAGCAGCAGATCGCCGACACCGCCAATACCCCCTACGAGCAGTTGGACTTCGTGGCGGTAGCGCTCTACGGCGACACTGAACAGCTTAAGCCGCTCACCAAGAAGTTCTCCGTCTACCGTTAATCGCGAACGGCATCACATCAGGGGCGGCAACGGCTATGATATTTTTCCATCAAATCGTTGATGGAGATGAACATGAGCGGCAAGAAAACCACCATGGCGGCCATCGCCAGAGAGGCGCGGGTCGGCATCGCCACCGTCGATCGGGTGATCAACCAACGCGCGTCGGTGCGGCCCGCCACCCAGCGCCGGGTGATTGAGGCGGCGAAAAAGTTGGGGTTCGCGTTGGAGAAATCCCACTGCCTGTCGTCGGTGCTGGGCAGGCCGGAGCGCCGCCTGAGAATGGGGTTCATCCTGCTGCGGCGTGAACACTCTTTCTATGCGCAACTGGCTGATGAACTGATGGCGCAAGCGGCGCCGTATCATGAGCCGGGTCAGCCGCCGCAGTTCATCTTCCACTCTCTCAATGCCATCGGCGACACCGCCGCCGCCATTAGCCAATTGAGCCGCCAGGTGGAAGCGATCGGCGTGCTGGCGCTGGATCATCCCCTGATCCACTATGCCGTAGAAGAAGCCGCCCAGGCGGGCATCAACGTTTTCGCGCTGCTGTCGGATTTATCGGTGCCCAGCCGCGCCGGCTACATCGGTCTGGATAATCAAAAAGCGGGCCGCACCGCCGGCTGGGCGGTGGATCGTCTGTGCCGGCGTCAGGGCGACGTCGGCGTGATCATCGGCGACAATCGTTTTACTTGCCAGGAAGCCTGCGAGATCGGTTTTCGCTCCTACCTGCGTGAGCAGATGAGCGGCCAGCGTGTGTTGGAACCGGTGCGCAGCCTTGAGGACGCGGAAACGGCGCGCCGGGTCACGCGTGAACTGCTGGCGAACCACCCGGAACTGGCGGCGCTTTACGCGCCGAGCGGCGGTGTGGAGGGCATTATTCAGGCGTTGCGAGAGAGCGGCCGGCAGCGCGACATCACGCTGGTGTGCCACGGCCCGGTGCAGGGCGGTGAAATGGCGCTGCTCGACGGCACGGTGGATCTGCTGCTGTGCCACCGCATTCCCGAATTGGCCGCCACGATCGTCGAGACGTTACTCGCCGCCGATGAACAACCGGGATTACGCCACATCATTAATCGCTTCGATGTGATCACCAAAGAAAACCTCTGACGGCCGCTGAGTGGTGTTGCCGAGGTCAGGGCGCAGTTCAGGTGCTGCCTGAATTTGATTAAAAACTATCAAATAATTTATCAAAAATAGCGCGATCTCTATCAAAAAATAAAATTTTCATTATTGATGGTTTTGGAATTTTTGTTTGATACTGCCGGCATCCCCCGCAAAAAAGGAGCCGTCGCCATGACTTTGCCTATCGCCAATGCGCCCTGCAGTTGGGGCGTGGATGATCCGAACAACCCCCATTTGCCGCCCTATGCCACGGTTCTGCAAGAAGCGTCGGCGGCCGGCTACCGCAGCATCGAGCTGGGGCCGTGGGGCTATCTGCCGACGCAGAGCGAGGCGCTGTGTGCCGCGCTGGAGCAGCATCGCCTGTCGCTGGTGGCCGGCACGATTTTTGACGATCTGGTCAGCGAGGCGAACATTGAGCGCCTGCTGGCCCTGACTCATCGGATATGCCGCAACCTCTCGCGGGCGCCCAGGGCGGAGCCGACCGAGGGCGATCGCGCCGCGCCGCCGTTCTTGGTGATTATCGATTTCGGCAATCCGCAACGCGCCAGGTTCGCCGGGCGTTCAGATTTAGCGCCGCGTTTGTCGCAGGGGGAGTGGCAGAGGATGATCGGGCACATTACGCGCATCAGCGAACTGGCCTGGCGGGAATACGGTGTGCGGCCGGTGGTGCATCCGCACGCCGGCGGCTGCATCGAGTTCGCCGACGAAATCGACCGGTTGGCGGCGGACATTCCGCATCACACCGCCGGATTGTGCCTGGATACCGGCCATCTGTATTACGCCGGGCTGGACCCGGCTGCCTGGCTGAGCAAGCTCTTTGAGCGTCTCGATTATCTGCACTTCAAAGACGTCGATCCGCAGGTGTTCCGCGAGGTGCTGGCGCGCGGCGTCGATTTCTTCACCGCCTGCGCCGAGGGCGTCATGTGCCCGTTGGGCTGCGGGGCGATCGATTATCCGCAGCTGCGCGCGCTGTTGGCCGAGCGCGGATACCGGGGCTGGATCACTATCGAGCAGGAACGCGATCCGCGCAATGTGCAGGGCAGCCTGCAGGACGTCACCGCCAGCTTGCGCTACTTGCGCGGCCTCGGCTTTTAATCAGGAGAAACACGATGATCAACGGCAGCAAACCTTTGGCGAGATCGTTGCGCTGGGGCATGGTCGGCGGCGGCGGCACCAGCCAGATCGGTTACATCCATCGTTC
Source organism: Serratia sp. CY74737 (assembly GCF_052166775.1). NCBI lineage: Bacteria > Pseudomonadati > Pseudomonadota > Gammaproteobacteria > Enterobacterales > Yersiniaceae > Serratia > Serratia sp. CY74737. Next base: position 138,365 of record NZ_JBJNOF010000009.1, on the reverse strand, counting down.
GGCGGCCTTGCGCGACGGTGCGTTTACTCTGTTGGCCGGCGCGTTCGACATTGACGCCGAACGCGGGCGTGATTTTGGCCGGAGTCTGGGCGTGGCGGCGGAGCGCTGTTATGCGGATTATACCGAAATGTTCCGCGCCGAAGCCGCGCGGGCGGACGGCATCGAAGCGGTCTCGATCGCCACGCCGAACAACACCCATTACGTCATTTGCCGGGCGGCGCTGGAGGCGGGATTGCACGTGGTATGCGAGAAGCCGCTGTGTTTCAGCGTCGAAGAGGCACAGGCGCTGGCGGCGCTGTGCGAGCGGCAGCGCAAAGTCATCGGCGTGACCTACGGCTATGCCGGGCACCAGATGATTTTGCAGGCGCGGCAGATGATTGCCGATGGCCGGCTGGGGGAAATTCGGCTGGTGAATATGCAGTTCGCCCACGGCTTTCACGCCGCGCCGGTGGAGCAGGATAATCCCAGCACTCGCTGGCGGGTCGATCCGCGCTTTGTCGGCCCCAGCTATGTGCTGGGCGATCTGGCGACCCACACGCTGTTCCTGGCGGAAACCATGGCGCCGCAGCTGAAGATCCGACGGCTGATCTGCAGCCGACAAAGCTTTGTGCCGTCGCGCGCGCCGTTGGAGGACAACGCCTATGTGCTGATGGAGTATCACAACGGCGCCATCGGCTCCGTGTGGGCTTCGGCGGTCAACTGCGGTTCGATGCACGGCCAAAAGGTGCGCATTGTCGGTGAAAAGGCCAGCCTGGAGTGGTGGGATGAACAACCCAATCAGCTGCGCTTCGAAGTGCAGGGCGAGCCGGTGCGGATCCTGGAGCGCGGCATGCCGTATCTCGCCGCGTCGGCGCTGGCGGACGATCGCATCGGCGGCGGCCATGCGGAGGGGCTGTTTGAAGCCTGGTCGAATCTCTACCGCCGCTTCGCGCTGGCGATGGACGCCACCGATCGGCGCGACGCAGCCTTTCTGGCCGACTTCTGGTACCCGGACGTGCAGGCTGGCTCGCTGGGCGTGAAGTGGGTGGCGCGCTGCGTGCAATCCGCCGAAACCGACGCCGGCTGGGTCGCCTTCGACTGAGCGAGCGATTCGCTCAGACGCTGGCCCCGTCGTAGCGGTGGATCTGTAACGCATCCAGCGCGACGTCCGGCACGCAGCGCAGGTTAACGGCGCACATCGCGGCGCCGTCTGGCGCGGTGCCGTAGGCGAAGGGCTGGGCTCCGCAGACTCGGCAGAACTGATGGCGGATCCGGTGCCGATTGAAGGTATAGGCGCTGAGTTGATCTTCACCGCTGCGCAGCGTGAAGGCCGCGAGGGGAAAGAACGACAGCAACAGCCCCTTGCGGCGGCAGATCGAGCAGTTGCAGCTGAGGGCTTCGGTCGGCAGTTCGGCGTCTACGGAGAAGGTGACGGCGCCGCAGTGGCAGCTTCCCTGGAATGACATGGCGGTGATCCTGTGGCAGGAGGGCGGGTTTGCCCAGTATAGTGCAATTTATCGCCATTCGGCCGCGCCGGGCGCGGTTTCCTTAATAAATGCGCGGTTTTCTGGTAGGTTAAGGTTTAACGTCATCAAAAGGAGATCGCGATGTTAGAGCATTATTATCCGGCAAACATGGGCGCCGAACCGGTCACGGACGAACAGCACAAGCGGCTGGTGGCGGTGCAGGCGGCACTGGAGCTTATCAAGGCTACGCTGTCAGACACCAACGATGGCAACGGCGTGGATTTCCAGCTGAAGGCGGCGGAGAAGCACATCGGCCCGATGGCCGACGCTATTCAGGAAGCCCTGAAGTAACGGTTCGCCGTCACCTCAACCGCCCGTATCGGGCGGTTTTTTTTGCGCCGATTACTGCGATTTTTTTAGCGGCGTATTGCCTTTTTCCCGGCTGGTGCCGTGAGCGGCGCGATCCTACTCTAGCGATCCGAGTCCTCATCAGGGTCATGCTCATGTTCCGCTTCAGTCTCTTGTCTTTCTTATTGTTGCGCCGCCGGCGCGTCACCCAGCTGGTCGGCGCCACACTGCTTCTCGGCGTCGTTATGCAGGCGCAGGCCACGCAACGCATCGACTTTTCGCCGGATCCCGCCGGCGCTTACCCAGAGGGCGTCGCCTGGAATGCGCGCGCCGGCGCGTTTTTGGTGTCTTCCCTGCGCGGCGGGCAACTTGGCCTGGTTTATCCTGATGGCCGCTATCGGCGTTTTTCCACCGGCAAGGGACTGATTACCACCTCCGGCATGCTGGTGGACACCGAGCGCAACCGGGTGCTGGTGTGCAATGAAGACGTAGGGGTGTCCCTCCACTCTTCGCCCGGCACGCGCAATCGCGTGGCGCAGGTGTTGGAATTTCGTCTCGATACCGGTGCGCTGCAGCAGGTGTACGATCTGTCTTCGTTAAGCCGTGGGCCGACGCTCGCCAACGATCTGGCGCTCGATGCGCAGGGCAATATCTACGTCACCGACAGCTTCCAGCCGCAGATTTACAAGATCGATCGGGCAACGCGCCAGGCGTCGATCCTGGTGCGCTCATCGCTTCTGCTGCCCGCTGAGGCGCCTGCGGCTGCACAGGGCACGCAGCCTTATCTCAACGGTATCGTGTATCATCCGGATGGCTATCTGATCGCGGCGGACTACACCCGCGGGCTGCTGTGGAAGGTGACGTTGGAGAACGCGCCGGCGGTCAGTGAAATCAGGTTGCCGCAGCGATTGAAAGGGCCCGACGGGCTGCGGCTCAAAAACGCCAACGAATTGGTGATCGTACAGTCTTATCCGGGGAGAACAGGGAGCATGTCCGGTGACGTGTCGCTGCTCTCCTCGACGGACGGCTGGGCCAGCGCGCATATCGTCGCCGTCGCCGCGCCGCCGGGGCTGGATGGGCCGACCGGCGCCGCGCTGCGCGATGGCGAGGTGTGGGTGGTCAACTCGCGTTACCCCAAACTTTTTGCCGACGTCGCTCAGGCGGAAAGCGCCAAGCGCTTCAGCATCGTCAAGGTGGCGTTCGCACCGCCCGTAGCGGATGGCCGCTGAGCGACGGCGGTTGCCAACCGCGCCGGAATAGGATTAAATGCTGCGCTGACTGTATAAATAAACAGGGGTGTTGCAATGAGCCTGGCGCTAAAGGGTGAGAAGATCGCGCGTAACCGCTTTACCGGCGAAAAAATTGAAAACGGCAGCTTTATGCTGTGTGATTTTTCGGGCGCCGATCTGACCGGCACCGAATTTATCGGCTGTCAATTTTACGATCGCGAGAGCCGACAGGGCGGTAACTTCAGCCGCGCGATCCTGAAAGACGCGAGTTTTAGAAGCTGCGATTTATCGATGGCCGATTTCCGCCACGTTGACGCATTGGGGTTGGAGATCCGCGAATGTCGCGCGCAGGGAGCAGATTTTCGCGGCGCCAGCTTTATGAATATGATCACCAGCCGCACCTGGTTTTGCAGCGCCTATATCACCAAGAGCAACCTGAGCTACGCCAATTTTGCCAAAGTGGTGTTGGAGAAATGCGAGCTGTGGGAAAACCGTTGGCACGGTGCGCAGGTGCTCGGCGCCAGCTTCAGCGGCTCCGATCTGTCCGGCGGCGAATTCTCCGGTTTTGACTGGCGCGCCGCCGATGTCACCCAGTGCGATCTGAGCAACGCGGAACTGGGCGAGTTGGATTTGCGCACCACCGATCTGCAGGGCGTTAAAATGGACAGTCACCAGGCCGCTCAACTGCTGGAGCGGCTGGGGATCGCAATCATCGGCTGAAGAGCTGCCTGATGCCCAGGCTGATGATCAGCACGCCGCAGGCGCGATCGATCCAGGCTTTACTGCGTCGGTAGGCGCTGGCGATCGGCGCGTGCGACAGCACCAGCGCCACCAGGCCATACCACAGGCTAGCGACTACCGCGACCTCCAGCAGCATGGCGGCGAAGGTGGGCATGGAGACATGGGCAGGCGCCGCCGACGAAAACACCGCGGCGTAAAAGGCGACGGATTTGGGGTTGGCGATGTTGGTGGCGACCCCTTGCAAGAATGCCGATCTGAAGCCGGAGTTCACCCCACCCGCCGCGCCGACAACCCCTGAGCCGGGAGCTGCATGGGCGATCAGCCGATAACCGAACCAAATCAAATAACCTGCGCCGGCCACTTTTACCGCCAGCGCCAGCCAAGGGAACAGGGTGAAAATCATGCCGACGCCGAGCAGGGCGCTGCTCGCCCAGAACAGGTTGACCAAGACAATACCTGCCACCAGAGCGAAAGCCTCGCTGCGGCGCGCGGAAACGGCTTTGTGTGCAACGGCGACAAAGTTGGGGCCGGGGATCACCACGCCGACAATATACACGGTGAAGACGGCGAGCACGGCTGGCATATCAATCATCGGTTAACGGCCTGTAAGAAGGGGGAACCTAGTTCTATAATGAATCGCCGGTATGATCCAGCAGTGCGAAAAAATTTTTTCATAGGCCGTTAGCGGCAGATGCAGGCGGTGATTTGCGGTAATAAATTTATGAGGCAGATGAATATAATTTAAAATATATCTTGATTAAATAATTTAGCTGTGTGTAAATAGCGTCATCGGTTTGTAGTACAGACCTTATGAAAGCAGTTTTAGTAAAGCAGTTCTCAGTATTAGCGATATCCCTCAGATACCTCTTCTTCCGCGAATTCTCTTCTCTAGCGCCCCATAAGTTTCCAATAAAAACAGACCTCTATCGACCTATGGCGTCGAAAAAATATAAAGGAAATATCTCTATGTCCAATAAAATGACGGGTTTGGTAAAATGGTTTGATGCAGGTAAAGGCTTTGGCTTTATCACCCCGGCAGACGGCGGCAAAGACGTGTTCGTACACTTCTCCGCTATCCAGAGCAACGATTTCAAAACGCTGGACGAAGGCCAACAGGTTGAGTTCACTATCGAAAATGGCATGAAGGGGCCTTCTGCCGGCAACGTGGTCGCGTTATAATTTTTGGCCGAGGTGCAATTTCTTACGACAGCGATGATGGTTTAAGCCGGAGCAGTTAAGCAATGAAATCCTCAGCCTGAATAAACTCCGGGTTCGCCCGGAGTCTTTCTCGATACGTCATTAGCTCAGCAGGAAGAGCGGCAGCGAAATTATTCGTTGGCGGACTGGGGTTCGATTCCTCGATGACGCTCCAATAATTAATGATTATTGGCAACAGAAAAACAGATTGCCGCAGAATTAATAACGCCGCGTTTCAGTCTATTTTTCTGTTGTGAAAAAGTCGCGCTTAGGCTGCGTAATGTTGGAGTGTGGGATGGACGCTTACGCCATAACATGACAGCCGGGAAAGTCACCGGCACACGATTAATAGCCCCGGCCTTGGCCGGGGTTTTTTATGCCCGCGATCTTAACGCTGCGAGTCCAGCAGTTCGTTATTTTTCACCACGTCCTGCGCCTTGAGGTAGCTCTCGATCAGCAGCTGATAGGCCGGGAAGATTTTGGTGTAGACCTCGGCCCACTGCTGAGCGTCGGCGCGGTTCCAGCTGCCCTGCAGCTCGGAGGCGACGCCGGCGGTGTCGATCGGCACCACGCCCGCCTGTACCACGCGCGCCAGGGTAATTTCCTGCGCCATTTTCGAGTAGGTGCCGGAGGCGTCGATCACCGCGAAGACCTTATAGCCTTCGGCCACCGCGCTGATGGACGGAAAGGCCATGCAGACGCTGGTGATGGTGCCGGCGATGATCAGGGTTTTGCGGCCGGTGGCTTTGACCGCCGCCACGAAGTCCGGGTTGTCCCAGGCGTTGATTTCCCCTTTACGGGCGACGTATTGCGCGTGCGGCGCATTCTGGTGAATTTCCGGGATCAGCGGGCCGTTGGGGCCCTGCGGCACCGAGGCGGTGGTGATCACCGGCAGTTTGCTGAGGGTGGCGATGCTGGCGAGGGCGGCGGCGCGAGCGCGCAGTTCGGTCATCGGCATATCGGCGACGGTCTGAAACAGACCGCTCTGGTGGTCGATCAGGAGCATGACCGCGTCATTAGCATCAATAACAGGACGCTGGCCGTTGAAGTTGGCTGGAGTGCTCATGGTGTTTTCCTTTTCTCGTCGTGAGGTCAGTGGGTATCTTCTTTGATTGATAAGGCTGAAACTCAGCACTTGCCTACAGTGTAGAGAGAGGAGATAAATCCGGTAGAGCCTAAAGCCGGGATGCATCGTTCCATTAATAGAACGACACTGCAGCAGGCGAGGGGGCCGGCGCTGGGCTAAACTTAAGGTGCATGAGAAACATGCGGCAAGGAACGCCATCCTGTTCATGGGTTTGACGCGGAGGGCCGCCGTCATGGCTTATCAGCATATCGTTGTCGCCACGGATCTCAGCGAAGACGCCGAGTTCCTGTTGGGCAAGGGCGCCAGGTTGGCTGCCGCGCTCCAGGCCAAACTTTCACTGATTTATATCGATATTCACCGCGCCGGTTATTATGTCGATCTGGGCGTGGGAGATTACAACTACACCGATCGCACGTTTTCGGAGCGGGTGAAGAATATGCTCAATGCGATCAAAGGGCAGTCTTCCTATCCGGTGGAAGAGGTGATCGTCAGCCGTGGCGCGTTGACGGAGGAGCTGAATCGGGTGGCGAAGGAAAAAGGGTTCGATCTGGTGATCTTCGGCCATCACCACGATGTCTGGAGCCGGTTGATCTCTTCGACGCGTCAGGCGATCAATGAGTTGAACGTCGATCTGCTGGTGATCCCCATCGAGAAAAAATAGTCGCGGCCGCCGACGGGTGGCTGCTTTTTTCATTCGCATCGCTTATCTCTGAGCGGCCATAACCGTCTATCCGCAATAATCCCGCTTGCTGACAATCCGCCAGGAAAATAGTGACTGTCCGAAATTTTATTATCTCCATCAATATGTTGGCCAAAATCCGATAAAGATTAACCCAGCGCATTGAAATGACTCGCATACCTCCTTTTGGTTAATAAACCGCACGTTTTGACTGGCTCTCAGGGAGCCTGCGTCTTATCCTCGGGGCAATGAGATTTGTATGACTTATATAAATGCGTTTACATGGAGGAGGTCTCATGCGTTTTGACAATAAAGTCGTGGTTATCACCGGTGCGGGCAATGGCATGGGGGAAGCGGCGGCGCGGCGTTTCTCCGCCGAGGGCGCCATTGTGGTGCTGGCCGACTGGGCCAAGGAAGCGGTAGACAAGGTCGCCGCTTCGCTGCCGAAGGGCCGCGCGATGGCGGTGCATATCGACGTTTCCGATCACGTGGCGGTTGAAAAAATGATGAACGAGGTGGCGGAAAAACTGGGCCGCATCGACGTCCTGCTGAACAACGCCGGCGTACACGTGGCGGGTAGCGTGCTGGAAACCAGCATCGACGACTGGCGTCGCATCGCCGGGGTCGATATCGACGGCGTGGTGTTCTGTTCCAAATTCGCCTTGCCGCACTTGCTGAAAACCAAAGGCTGCATCGTCAATACCGCATCGGTGTCCGGCCTGGGCGGTGACTGGGGCGCGGCCTATTACTGCGCGGCGAAAGGCGCGGTGGTTAACCTGACGCGCGCCATGGCGCTGGATCACGGCGGTGACGGCGTGCGCATCAACTCGGTCTGCCCGAGCCTGGTCAAAACCAACATGACCAACGGCTGGCCGCAGGAGATCCGCGACAAGTTCAATGAGCGCATCGCGCTGGGGCGTGCGGCGGAGCCGGAAGAAGTGGCGGCGGTGATGGCGTTTCTGGCCAGCGACGACGCCAGCTTTATCAATGGCGCCAACATTCCGGTCGATGGCGGGGCGACCGCCTCGGACGGCCAACCGAAGATCGTCTAAGCGTTAATGCGCAGGCCCGGCCATCATGACCGGGCCTGTTGTTTTAGACGCCGATGCGATCGCGCAGCGTGTAGTAGGCCGCGCCGATGGCGGTGAACGGGATCTGCAGATTGCGTCCGCCGAAGAACGGCAGGTGCGGCAGCTTGGCGAAGGCGTCGAAGCGTTCGGCGTCGCCGCGCATCAGCTCGGCGATCAGCTTGCCCGCCAGATGGGTGCAGGTTACGCCGTGGCCGCTGTATCCCTGCATGTAGTACACGTTATTCTCCAGCCGGCCGAACTGCGGCATGCGCGACAGCGTCAGCAGGAAGTTGCCGGTCCAGCGATAGTCGATACGCACGCCTTTCAACTGCGGGAAGGTCTTCAGCAGCTTCGGCCGGATCAGGTTATCGATGTCGTCCGGATCGCGCGCGCCGTACACCACGCCGCCGCCGTACAGCAGACGATGATCGGCGGTGATGCGGTAGTAATCCAGCAGGTAGTTGCAGTCCTCCACGCAGTAATTCTGCGGGATCAGCGCCTGCGCTATCTCCGGCGCCAGCGGTTCGGTGGTCACCACCTGGGTACCGCACGGCATGCTGCGCTTGGCCAGCCGCGGCTCCAGCTTATCGCCCAGATAGGCGTTGCCGGCGACGATGACGAAGCGCGCCTTCACTTGGCCATTGGCGGTGCTGATGAGCGCCGGTTCGCCGTGGCGAATGTTCGTCACCGCCGATTGCTCGAAGATGCGCCCGCCCTGCAGGCGAATCGCCTCGGCCTCGCCCAGCGCCAGATTGAGCGGATGGATGTGGCCGCCGCTGTGATCGAGCAGCGCGCCGACGTAACGATCGCTGGCGATCTCCTGGCGCACCCGGTCCGCGTCGAGCAGCTCAAGCTGGGTATTGCCGTAGCGCTCCCAGTTGCGTTTTTGCTCGATCAGCGCATGGAACTGCTTGTTGTTCAGGGCGGCGAAGATGCCGCCGGGGCGGTAGTCGCAGTCGATGGCGTAGCGGCTGATGCGGCTGCGAATGATCTCCGCGCCTTCGAACATCATGCTGCCGAGCAGGCGGGCGCTTTCCGCGCCGTAACGCTCTTCAATCACATCGATGTCGCGGCTGTAAGAGTTGACCAACTGGCCGCCGTTGCGGCCGCTGGCGCCGAAACCGATGCGCGCAGCTTCCAACACCACCACGTCGTAACCGGCTTCCACCAGGAACAGCGCGGAGGAGAGGCCGGTATAGCCGCCGCCGATCACGCAGACGTCGCATTCGATCGATTCATTCAGTTGCGGATAGGGCTGATGTGCGTTGGCCGTGGCCGCATAATAGCTTTTTACGTGTTCAGTCATGATGTAAGCCCTTATTCCAGCGAGATCCAGGTGGTTTTCAATTCGGTGAATTTGTCCAGCGCATGCAGCGATTTGTCGCGGCCGTTGCCGCTTTGCTTGTAACCGCCGAACGGCACGGTCATGTCGCCGTCGTTGTAGTTGTTGACGAACACCGTACCGGCCTTCAGTTGGCGCGCCATGCGGTGCGCGCGCGCCAGATCGCGGGTCCAGACCGCGGCGCCGAGGCCGTAGTCGCTGTCGTTGGCCAGCTGCAGCGCCTGTTGCTCGTCGTCGAACGCCGTCACCGCCAGCACCGGGCCGAAGATTTCATCGCGCGCCACGCTCATGGCATTGTCCACCTGGGTGAGGATGGTCGGCCCCAGATAGCCGGCGTGGTCGCCCTGCGGATGGTCGCGCCCGTCGAGGAACAGCGCGGCGCCCTGGCTCAGCCCCCGATCGATATAGCCGGCCACTTTCTCGCAGTGGCCGCTGTCGATCAGCGTGCCCATCACCGTGTCGGGATCGAGCGGATCGCCGGGCACGAAAGCCGCCGCGTGTTTGCGCAGCGCCTGCAGGAACGCTTGCTCTATGCTCGCTTCGACCAGCAGGCGAGTGCCGGCGATGCACACCTGCCCCTGATTGTAGAAGATGCCGGCGGCGGCGCTGCGGGCGGCCTGATCCAGATCCGGGCAGTCGGCGAAGACGATGTTGGCGCTTTTGCCGCCGGCCTCCAGCCAGACACGCTTCATGTTCGATTCGCCGGCGTAAATCATCAGCTGTTTCGCCACCAGCGTAGAGCCGGTAAAGGTGAGGGCGTCGACGTCGCGGTGCAGCGCCAGCGCCTTGCCGGCGTCGTGGCCGTAGCCGGGCACCACGTTCAGCACGCCGTCCGGCAGCCCGGCCTGTTGCGCCAGTTTGCCGAGCAGGATGGCGCTCAGCGGTGACTTTTCTGAGGGTTTGAGCACCACGCTGTTGCCGGCGGCCAGCGCCGGGCCGAGCTTCCAGCAGGCCAGCAGCAACGGGAAGTTCCAGGGCACGATGGCGCCGACCACGCCGATCGGCTCGCGTTCGATCAGCGCCAGCGCCTCGCGACCGGTGGGGGCGATTTCGCCGTACACCTTATCGATCGCTTCGGCGTACCAGCGGATGCAGCGGATAGCGCCCGGCACGTCGTCGCGCAGGCTGTGACGAATCGGTTTGCCGGTGTCCAGCGTTTCCAGCAGCGCCAGCTCTTCGTGATGCTGTTCCATCAGCTCGGCGAATCGCAGCAGCGTGGCTTTGCGCTGCGCCGGCGCGGCCTGGGCCCAGTCGCCGCGTTCAAAGGCGGCGCGCGCCGCGCTGACCGCCCGATCGATGTCGGCGGCTTCGCCGCGCGCGACCTGCGCCAGCTCACGGCGACCGGCGGGATCTTCGACGGCGAAACGTTTCCCCGCGGCGGCCGGCTGGTAACGGCCGTCGATAAACAGCTGGTGCTCAATCTTCAGGGCCTGCGCCCGTTGTTGCCAATACTGCAAATGGTGAAAGTTCATGCCTGGCTCCGTTGATCAGAATGTCGTCGGCGTATGGGCGCTGATAATCCGGCAAATGCGCGCCGACGTGTTGCTGAAACTGTGGGGAATGCCGGTATTGATGGCGTAGCTCTGCCCGGCCAGCAGGTGATAGCTCTGGCCGTTGACCTGCAGCACCACTTCGCCTTCCAGCAGCGTGCCGATCTCTTCCCCTTGGTGTTTGATGCGCTCGCCGGTGGTGGTGCCCGGTTCGTAGGTCTCGATCATCATTGCCAGCGTGCGATTCGGGTCGCCGTTATGGATCAGCTTCATCGATACGCCCTGGCTGCCGATCTCGATCAGGTCGTCGCTGTCTATCACGATCTGCGGCTCAGCCGGTTTTTCCGGTTCGGCGAAAAACGCCGACAGCGACAGACCGTATACCGTCAGCAGCTTTTGCAGCGTGCTGATGGCCGGGCTGACCTTGTCTTGCTCGATAGTACTGATGGCGCTGTGGGTTAACCCAGACAGTTCGGCGACCCGGCGCTGCGACAACCCCAATTGTTGACGGATCTGCGACAGACGTTTTCCCGGTGCCAAGCTGACGTCGCTCATGGGCGTTTTTCCTTTTGATAGTTCCGACAGGCGGTAATGAAACCATCAAACAACAGGCGCGACAGGGCGTACTCGTCGCTGTTCCACTCCGGGTGCCACTGCACGCCGAGCGCGAAAGGCTGATCGCGTACGCTGATCGCCTCCACCAGCCCGTCGGCGGCGTGCGCCTCGATGCGAACGCTCGCGCCCAGGGTTTTGGCGCCCTGGCCGTGCAGCGAGTTCACCCAGAATCTGTTGCAATCCGGTATCAGTTGCGAAAGCAGCCCCCCTTCCTGAACGATGACCTCGTGGGCGGGGGCGTATTGCTGTTCCAGCGGCAGGTCGTGATCTTCACGATGCTCCAGCAGCTCGGGCAGTTCGTACAGGCGGCGATGCAGGGTGCCTTGAGTGGCGACCACCATTTCCTGCATGCCGCGGCAAATGGCGAAAAGGGGAATGCGCCTGTCGAATGCCTGGCGGATCAGCGCCAGGCTCAACGCGTCTCGGCCAGGATCGGCGTCAGGCTCATCGCCGTTTTCACCATAAAGGTGCGGTTGCACATTACTGGGGCTGCCGGGCAACAGAATGCCGTCGAGGCGCGGCAACAGTTCCGCCAGCATTTCCGGCTCCGCCAGCGCGTGCGGCAGGGCGATCGGCAAGCCGCCGGCGGTGATAACGGCATTCAGGTACTTTTCTTGCAAGGTCTGTGTGAGGTGCCCGTTTAACCTATACCTGCACATGACGACGCCAATGACTGGCCTGTTAAATATATTGTCCATGCTATCCCCTTGGTACGTTCGAAATTATGAACGATAAGCTTCTCCACCGCCGATTTCGTTCAATATTCTATAAATCTAGCAGTCGATTGGGCAATATTCAAACCAAAAGTAACACTTGCAAAACAAATTTGTTTCATCTACGTTTCATTTGTGGGCATTATATTGAACAATGCGGTCAATAAACATCGACGACAGCAAAACACAAACGGCGGGTGAACCATGCAGACCAACATCGTAGAAGTGGAAAACTTTGTTCAGCACAGTGAAGAGAGACGAAGTAGCGCGTTCCAGCGCGAAGTGAAGAAGTATCTGGAACGTTATCCGTTAACCCAACATGTCGACGTACTGTTGACCGACCTGAACGGCAGCTTCCGCGGCAAACGCATCCCGGTCAGCGGCCTGAACAAACTGGAGAAGGGCTGTTACTTCCCGGCGTCGGTATTTGCGATGGATATTCTCGGCAACGTGGTGGAAGAGGCCGGGTTGGGGCAGGAGCTGGGCGAGCCGGATCACGTGTGCGTGCCGGTACCGGGCACGCTGACGCCGTCGGCGGCGGATCCGCAATATATCGCGCAGGTGCTGCTCACCATGTTGGATGAAGATGGCACTCCCTTTGACGTTGAACCGCGCAATGTGCTGAACCGAGTGTGGCAGCGTTTGCGTCAGCGCGGGCTCTCCCCCGTGGTAGCGGTAGAGTTGGAGTTCTATCTCATCGATCGTCAACGCGATGCGGAGGGGTATCTGCAGCCGCCGTGCGCACCGGGGACCCAGGAGCGCAACACCCAAAGCCAGGTGTACTCCGTCGATAACCTGAATCATTTCGCCGACGTGCTGAGCGAGATCGACGAACTGGCGCGCTTGCAGGGCATTCCGGCGGACGGCGCGGTGGCGGAGGCGTCGCCGGGGCAGTTCGAGGTCAACCTGCACCATACCGATGATGTGCTGCAGGCCTGCGACCATGCGCTGGCGCTGAAGCGCTTGGTGCGCATGGTGGCCGAGAACCACAATATGCAGGCGACCTTTATGGCCAAGCCGTATGAAGAGCACGCCGGCAGCGGCATGCACGTGCACATCAGCATGCTGAATGCGCAAGGCGACAACGTGTTCGCCGATGACGACGGCGAAGATTCGGCGCTGCTGAAACAGGCGCTGGCGGGCATGATCGCCCTGATGCCGTCTTCGATGGCGCTGCTGGCGCCGAACGTCAACGCCTACCGCCGCTTCCAGCCCGGCATGTATGTGCCGACCCAGGCCTCCTGGGGGCATAATAACCGCACCGTGGCGCTGCGCATTCCCTGCGGCGATCGTGATAACCGCCGGGTGGAGTATCGCGTGGCGGGCGCCGACGCCAACCCGTATCTGGTGATGGCGACCATTCTGGCCGGCATCGTCTACGGCCTGGAAACCGCATTGCCGCTGCCTGAGCCGGTGACCGGCAACGGGCTGGAGCAGGACGGGCTGCCGTTCCCGATCCGTCAGAGCGACGCGCTGTACGAGTTCGAACATCAGCCGGTGCTCAATGCATTGTTGGGCGAACGCTTCAGCCATGTCTACCTGGCCTGCAAAACCGATGAGCTGGTGCAGTTTGAGCGCCTGATCACCGAAACCGAGATCGAGTGGATGCTGAAAAACGCCTGATCCCGCTCACCCAACCATGACCGCGCGCGTCCGGCGCATTTCATCGGCTCTCCTGTGGCCGGCGAGGCTGCGCGCTGCGGTACAGAATTTCTTCTATCACGGCGTACAGGACGCCGACGAGGAAATAACCATGACTCAGTCATCCCCCTGCGCAGACGTTTGCCTGTGCCGCAGTGCCGACGGGCCGGTCGCCGGCCGCCCGACAGCGATCCCAACCCGTTTTTACCGCCGCCTGAGCAGCAGTTTCCCTGCGGCCTCTCTGAATGACGTTGCACGGTTGACAGCAGAGGACCAAAAGGGGAAATGCCATGACGACTAAAGCCATCGACGGCGGCCAGGCGGGCAAACCGCAGCTGCGCAAATCCCTCAAGCTGTGGCAGGTGGTGATGATGGGCCTGGCCTATCTGACGCCGATGACGGTGTTTGACACCTTCGGCATCGTCTCCGGCCTCACCGACGGCCATGTGCCGACCTCCTACCTGCTGGCGCTGGCCGGCGTGCTGTTCACCGCCATCAGCTACGGCAAACTGGTGCGCCAGTTTCCCACCGCCGGATCCGCCTACACCTATGCGCAGAAGGCGATCAACCCGCACGTCGGTTTCCTGGTGGGATGGTCGTCGCTGCTGGACTATCTGTTCTTGCCGATGATCAACACGCTGCTGGCCAAGATCTACCTGACCGCGCTGTTCCCGGAGGTGCCGCCCTGGGTGTGGGTGGTGGGCTTCGTGATTCTGATCACCGCCATCAACCTGAAAAGCGTCAATTTGGTGGCCAACTTCAATACCCTGTTCGTACTGGCGCAGGTGGCGATCATTCTGGTATTTATCTACCTGGTGGTACGCGGCCTGCACAACGGCGAGGGGATGGGTACGGTGTGGAGCCTGCGGCCGTTCCTCAGCGAGAATGCGCACCTGCTGCCGATCATTACCGGCGCGACTATCCTGTGCTTCTCGTTCCTCGGCTTTGACGCAGTCACCACGCTGTGTGAAGAGACGCCCGACGCCGCCAAGGTGATCCCGCGCGCCATCTTCCTGACCGCGCTGTACGGCGGGGTGATCTTTATCAGCGTGTCGTTCTTCATTCAGCTGTTTTTCCCGTCCATTCAACGCTTTCATCAGCCCGACGCCGCACTGCCGGAGATTGCGCTGTACGTCGGCGGCAAACTGTTCCAGTCGATCTTCCTGTGCGTGACCTTTATCAATACGCTGGCCTCCGGCTTGGCGTCGCACGCCAGCGTGTCGCGCTTGCTGTACGTGATGGGGCGCGACAACGTGTTCCCGGAGAAATTCTTCGGCTATATCCATCCCAAATGGCGCACGCCGGCGCTGAACGTGTTGATGGTCGGGCTGGTGGCGTTGTCGGCGCTGTCGTTCGATCTGGTGACCGCCACGGCGCTGATCAACTTTGGCGCGCTGGTGGCCTTTACCTTCGTTAACCTGTCGGTGATCAGCCACTTCTTTATTCGCGAAGGGCGCAACAAAAGCTGGAAGGATCGTTTCAACTTCCTGTTCCTGCCGTTGGTGGGGGCGCTGACGGTGGGCGTGCTGTGGCTGAATCTGGAGAAGAGCTCGCTGACCATGGGATTGATCTGGGCGACGCTGGGCTTCGGCTACTTGGCCTGGCTGACCCGGCGTTTTCGCCAGCCGCCGCCGCAGCTGGAGCGACAACCGCAGCAATAAATTCACAGGCGGGAGTTTCCCGCCTTTCTTTTTGGCGCGTGCGGCAGTAGAGTGAAAAACCTGATAAAAAATAACCTATTGGACCTGCCTTATGCCCGCTTTGCCCTCGCGTACCCGCGCCACGCTGTTCGGTTTGTTGGCCATCGTGCTGTGGAGCAGCGTCGTTGGCCTGATCAGAAGCGTCAGCGAAGGGCTGGGGCCTGTCGGCGGCGCGGCGATGATCTACAGCGTCAGCGCGGCGTTCTTGCTGGTGGCGCTCGGCGTGCCGAAATGGCGCAGCTTTCCGCGGCCTTACCTGATCGTCGGCAGCCTGCTGTTCGTCAGCTACGAGATCTGCCTGTCGCTGTCGCTCGGCTACGCCAATACCCGCCTGCAGGCGATAGAAGTGGGCATGATCAACTACCTGTGGCCCTGTTTCACCGTGCTGATGGCGCTGGCGCTCAACGGCCAAAAGGCGAAATGGTGGCTGCTGCCGGGGCTGCTGCTGTCGCTGTTCGGCATCGGCTGGATCATGAGCGGCGAGGGCGGCTGGTCACCGGCGCAGATGCTGGCCAACGTGCGCAGCAATCCGCTCAGCTATACGCTGGCGTTCAGCGGCGCGGTGATCTGGGCGCTGTATTGCAACCTGACCAAGAAGATCGCCCGGGGCAGCAACGGCGTGGTGCTGTTTATCGCGCTGACCGCGTTGGCGTTGTGGCTGAAGTACGCCTTCAGCGCGGAAAGCGGCATGCAGTTCAGCGTCGGCGTGACCGTGACGCTGCTGTGCGCCGGGGTGGCGATGGGGGCGGGGTATGCCGCCTGGAACGTCGGCATTCTGCACGGCAACATGACGCTGCTGGCGACCGTCTCCTATTTTACCCCGGTGCTGTCGGCGGTGTTCGCCGCGCTGGTGCTGCACACGTCGCTGACCGCCAATTTCTGGCAGGGCGTAGCGATGGTCACCCTGGGCTCGCTGATCTGTTGGCGGGCAACTCGCGGAAATTAACGGAAATTATCCGCCATCGCCGCAATGTTGAACTAGAATTTAACTAGCCATGTTGCCTGAAGGAACGACGACAATGAGAAGTGACATTCAATTTATTCAGCAGCCTGAAATCGACGTGCATCATTATGAGCGCGGCGATACCGTGCGCCTGACCACGGCGAATTTGCGGCATGAATATCAGCTCGATGTTTATATTTTGCGCCGCGATGACAAGCTGATTTACGGTTCGGTCGTCGCGGCGGCGCCCAAAACCGATATTCCGGTCGCCAGCTGGGAGGTCAAAAACGGTGAAGAGGTGGCGTTCCGCCAGGAAAACATCGCCAAAGCGGTGCCGGCGGTAAGCTGATTTCACGTTCCGCACTTTCTCCTGATACTGATGAAGGCCGACGCTCGCGCGTCGGCTTTTTCTTTTCCACCTCGTGATGACGCTCTGATGTCATTTGGCTTAAAAACTGCGCTAAAAAACGCGACACATGACAAAAATCACAGCGAATGTGAATTTGCATGAAACATAATTTGACAAATGTGAACGCAATCGATTACCTATTCGCGAAATGCGTAACTGGATCACAGATTCTTACAGTCAGTGGTTTCTATAATGCGCGCGTCATCCGAGTTTCTGTGTGAAGACAACGCCAGGTGTCGGCAGACTCATTGTCATCTTTTCTAAACGGGCAGGAAATGGCCCTTTAAGCATGTGGTAATAAAATGAAAAAAATAGCTCTCGCAGCAGGTGTACTGCTCGCAGCGTCTTACAGTGCATCATCAATGGCTGATAGCAAAGACAGTCAATATGTCTCCGACTGGTGGCACCAGAGCGTTAACGTGGTGGGCAGCTACCACACCCGTTTCGGGCCGCAGCTGAATAACGACGTGTATCTCGAATACGAAGCCTTCGCCAAGAAAGACTGGTTCGATTTCTACGGCTACGTTGACGTGCCGAAGTTCTTCGGCGTGGGCAACACCCCGGATCGCGGCATTTGGGACAAAGGCTCCCCGCTGTTTATGGAGATTGAACCGCGCTTCTCCATCGACAAACTGACCGGCACCGATCTGAGCTTCGGCCCGTTCAAAGAGTGGTATTTCGCCAACAACTACATTTATGATCTGGGCCACAACGCCGACGGCCGTCAGAACACCTGGTACATGGGTCTGGGTACCGATATCGACACCGGCCTGCCGATGAGCCTGTCGATGAACATCTATGCCAAATACCAGTGGGAAAACTACCAGGCCGCCAACGAGAACAGCTGGGACGGTTACCGCTTCAAGGTGAAATACTTCGTGCCGCTGACCCAAGTGTGGGGCGGCAATCTGAGCTACATCGGCTTTACCAACTTCGATTTCGGTTCCGATCTAGGCAAGGACAGCCATTGGGTTGACGGCACCGGCAAACAGGTGCGCACCGGCAACTCGATCGCCTCCAGCCATATTTTGGCGCTGAACTACGATCACTGGCATTATTCTTTCGTGGCGCGTTACTTCCATAACGGCGGCCAGTGGCAGGATGGCGCGGAGATCGGCACGCCGCAGGGCCCGATCAAGTCTACCGGTTGGGGTTACTACCTCGTAGTCGGCTATAACTTCTGATTTTCCGTGTTATCAGAAACAGAAAACCCCGCCTGGCGGGGTTTTTTTTCGTCATCACTGGGCTTGTTCTACCGGGAGATGCCTCACCGGCATAAACAGCCTGCCTTTGATCACGTGACATTCATTATTTATCCAACTAATGATTTGTTCACGGCTGACGCCTTCCGACTGCGCGTAACGATGAAGATCGCCGTTAAAGTGCCGAGTGATGTATTCCATGAGGGTCATTTGCACGTCTTTTGCTCCTGAACGCCCACCCGTTGCCAGCCTGGCCACCGCGGGAGGTTAAGGTTTCTCAGACAGCGAATGTAAATTATCGGCAACGAAATCTCAACATAAAGCACCAAATAGGGGCGACGCCGGTGGGAAAAAGAATCCCGCACGGAAAGGCGGGAAGTGTTCGATATTATCATTCTGGATGATAAGAATAAGATTTGAGGTGCGACGAAAAAGAGCACGCTAACTCTTTTTTGTTACCGTCCCACGCTAGCGGAAGGCTTATTTTTCTTCAAGAAAAATCGGGGGTAGATTTCGGAATTCTCGAGGCGTTTTGCGTTAAAACAAGAGAGTGGCGCGAATGCCGTAAAACCGCACTGTCATCTCGGAGTTTTCCTTATACTTTATCCGGAAAAGGCCAACTATAGTAAACAGAGTCCCCCACGCAGGAATACACAACATGAACAAACGTCGTACGACTCTCACGGTGTTGGCACTGATTGCATCGCTGGGGTTGTCATCCGCCCCGGCCATGGCCGACAAAGGCGGTAATGGTAACGGCAACGGGCATGGCAACAGCGGCAATCATGGCAATAACGGTAACCACGGCAACAACGGCAATCACGGCAACAAAGGCAACAAAGATAAAGGCGACTATAGAGACTATAGAAACGACGATAATCTGGTTTCCGTCAGCCTCTCGCGTGACCGCGCCCGTTCGCTGGCGCACACCTACGGGCTGACCGGCTACCGCTCGTTGCCGCCGGGCATCGCCAAGAATCTGGCGCGCGGCAAACCGCTGCCGCCGGGCATCGCCAAAAAAATGGTGCCGTCTTCGATGCTGCGTGAACTGCCGCAGTATCCGGGTTATGAATGGCGCATCGCCGGCGACGATCTGGTGCTGGTCGCGCTCAGCACCGCGATTGTGGCTTCCGTCATCAACGGCGTGTTCAACTAACGCCGGTTGGGTCTCATCGGGCCTCGCTGCGGCGGGGCCTTTTTTATTTGCCGGCGCGGGGCTGACGTGGTGAACTTGGCGCCTGACCTTTTCACTGCATCATAAGGGAGGCGCCATGTTCAGGGCGTTATTGATAGCGTGTTGCCTGACCAGTTTTCCGGCGTTGGCGGACGGCGGCGCCGCTATCGGCGAGCTGGTGAACCAACGGCTGTCGTTGATGAAAGACGTGGCCGGTTACAAGGCGCAGCAGCATTTGCCGATCGAAGATCTGGCGCAGGAGGCGAAGGTGTTGGCCAACGCGCAGGCGGAAGCGGGGCGTTTGGGGCTGGAGCCGGCGTCGGTACGGCCTTTTATCACCGCGCAGATGGACGCCGCCAAGGCGATTCAGTACCGCTATCGCGCCGACTGGTTGGCGAGCCCGGAAAGCGATTGGCAGCCGCGCCCGCTGGCGCAGGTGCGGGTGCAGATCGGGCAATTGAGCAGCCGGATACTGCAGCGTTTGGCGGCGCGGCTGCGCGCCGGCCCGCTCGACGCGGCGGATCGGGCGGCGTTTATGGCGTCCGTGGAACAGGTGAATCTCAGCGCCGCCGACAAACGGCGGCTGGCGGATGCGCTGCTGGCGGTCAAAACCGACAGCGCGCGCTGATCGTCAGTCGCGGCCGACGGTGCTGCGGCGGAAGGTCAGCATCCGGCTGCGGTTGGCGATGAGATCCACGTTGTAACCGCGGAAATAGAGGCAAAAGCGTTTCAACCACGGGCCGTCCTGGCACTCCACCAGCATGCGGCCCTGGCCCAGCGGGCTGAGCGTGCCGGTCTGCGCCGCCGGGCCGACGCCGATATGCACCCGATTGCCGCGAATTTCAAAGGCGGTGCGATAGTGCGGGTGGTACCACAGCCCCTGCACATGCTTCAGGCAGTCGCCGTTGGCCGTGACCGGCAGGAAACGGCGCGCCACGTGTCCAACCTCGCCCTCTACTGCTTCGCCGGTCCACTTCAGCCTGATGGGCATATGAGCGGATAGCGACACCGCGTACCCGTCCTCCCCTTGATACAGCGGTTCATCGCTGCCCAGATAGGCCAGGTTACCGTTTTTGACTTCCAGCCAGTGCGGCTCCGCCAGCGTGGCGTAGAGGCCGTCGGGGATCGCCGCGCTGCGCTGCGGCAGCGGTTCGCCCAGCAGCGTCGCCATCACCTGCAAGGCCATGCCGAAACTGTCGCAGTCTTCGCGGTTGGCCACCAGCGCGACGCCGGCCTGACGGTCGGGCGCCAGCAGGAAATAGGTTTTGTAACCGGCATGGGAGCCGCCGTGGCCCAGCAGGCTGCGGCGGCCCAGCGGCGTGCGCGCCAGCCCCAGGCCATAGGCGCTGAGTTGGCCCTGATTGAGGCGGCGCGGCGCGCTGAGCTGCGCCAGCACGCCCTGGCCGGGGCCCTGGTCGGCCAGCAGCGTTTGCAGCCAGCGGGTGAGGGCGTTGAGGCTGCCAGTCAGGCTGCCGGAGGCGGAAAGGTGCAGACCGGCGCTGGCGTGTTGCCAGCCCTGCGGCGCCCGCCAGTAACCCGGCACCAACCCCGGCACTACGTCGAACCAGCTTTCCGGCGCCCGCATCTGCACCTGCAGCGGCTGGGCGATATGCCGTTGCACCAACTGGTCGAAATCATACCCTTTGCTGCGCAGCGCGGCCTCCAGCAGCCGATAGCCGGTATTGCTGTAGGCGATCTCGCTGCCGGCTTCGTAGTTCAATTTCTCCAGCCCCTCGACGAACTGCATCACCGGCTGCGCCTCGCTGACGGCGTGCAGCGAGATGCCCAGCAGGCCGAGCGTCTCGCGCACGTCGGGCAGGCCGCCGGTCATGTCCAGCGCCTGGCCGACGGTAACGTCCGCCAACGCGGGCTGTAGGGCGGGGAGCAGTTCACCCAGGCGTTGCTCCAGCCGAATGGCGCGCTCGGTGGCGTTCAGCGCCAGCGCGGCGAAGATATGCTTGGTCACTGAGGCATAACGCACCACGCTGTCGGCGGTGAAGGGGGTGTTCTGCGCCAGATCGGCCAGGCCGGCGCAGGCGGTGGCGCGGCGTTGTTGGGCGTCAAACAGGGTGATGGCGCCGCCGGGTTCGCCATGCCGTTGCCAGCCGGCCAGCAGTTGTTCGGCCAAGGCGCCGGCAGCGCGCCAGTTTAACGGTGTTACAGACATAGGGCCTCCAGAGAGTATTCGAAACGGGCCAGCTCGGCCACACGCCGCCCGGCGCTGAGCGCGGGCTTTTGGGCTGATTGTGGCGCAGTGCGTTTTTCGTCGGCCGCCGTTTTGTGCGCTGTTTAGACCAGCTAGCGGGGAATCACGCGAAACTTTGATATAGCGCGCAGATTGCTGCTGGCGTTGCGGTTAGAGGCAGGAGAAAAACAGGCGCCCGGCGGCGCCTGTAAAGGGGGATCAATTCAGTCTGGCGGCACCGTCCAACAGGCTTTCAATTATCTGCTTGAGCAGGCGCTGCAGCGAGGCGGCGCGCTGGGGCTCGAACGCAAAAGGATACTGTTCGGACATGTAGTTGACCTGCGCCAGTTCGAGCTGGATCGCATGCTGTTGCTGCTGCGGTTGACCATAGGCGCGGGTGATATAACCGCCCTTGAAGCGGCCATTCAGCACGTGGGTGTACTGCTGTTGCTGCTCGCAGCAGGCGACCAGCCGATCGCTCAGCGCCTGGGCGCAGCTTTCGCCGCCGTTGGTGCCGAGGTTGAGATCCGGCAGTTTGCCGTCGAACAGCCGCGGGATCACCGAGGCGATGGAGTGCGCGTCGAACAGCAACGCATAGCCGTGCCGCGCTTTGAGGCGCGCCAGCTCGTTCTGCAGCTGCTGATGATAAGGTTGCCAAATTTGCTGCAGATAGCCGGCGCGTTCTGTGTCCGTCGGCGTTTTGCCCGGCAGGAAGCTTGGGCGGCCGTCGAACAGCACATCGGGATACAGACCGGTGGTGGCGGTGGTGTACAGCGGTTTGTCGTCCGCCGGGCGGTTCAGATCGATGACGAAGCGCGAATAGTTGCCGACCAGTACGCTGGCGCCCATCGCCCGGGCGAAGTCGTACAGCTGCGGGATATGCCAGTCGGTATCGGGCAGCGGGCGGGCATCGTCGGTCAGCCCGGCCTCGACCGCCGGCGTCAGTTGCGTGCCGGCGTGTGGGATGCTGATCAGCAGCGGCAGGCTGCCGATCTGGAAGCTAAAAGGATCGCGAATGGTCATTGACGTACTTCTCCTCGGAAAATCACCGTACAGGGCAGCTGGCCGCCCAACCAATAAGCCAGTTCCGCCGGCCGCGACAGCGGCCAGTGAACAAAATCCGCCACCTTGCCGGTTTCCAGCGTGCCGTGGCTGTGTTGCAGCCCCAACGCTTTGGCGGCGTGGGTCGTGACGCCCGCCAGCGCTTCTTCCGGCGTCAGGCGGAACAGCGTGCAGGCCATGTTGATCATCAGGCGCAGCGACAGCGCCGGCGACGTGCCGGGATTGGCGTCGCTGGCGATCGCCATTGCCACGTTGTGTTTGCGGAACAGCTCTACCGGCGGGCATTGGGTTTCACGCAGCAGGTAGTAGGCGCCCGGCAGCAGCACCGCCACGGTGCCGGCGTCGCCCATGGCGCGGGCATCTTGTTCGGTGGCGTATTCGAGATGGTCGGCGGAGAGCGCGTGATGGCGCGCCGCCAGCGTGCTGCCGCCGAGGGCGGAGAGCTGTTCGGCGTGCAGTTTGACCGGCAGACCGGCGGCTTCGGCGGCGGCGAAGACTCGCTCCACCTGCGCCGGCGAGAACGCCAGATGTTCGCAGAAGGCGTCAACCGCATCCGCCAGGCCGGCGGCGGCGGCCTGCGGGATGATGGTATTGCAGACCAGATTGATGTAGTCGTCGGCGCGGTTGGCGTATTCCGGCGGCAGCGCATGGGCCGCCAGACAGGTGGTTTTCACCTCGACCGGCAGCAGCTCGCCCAGTTTGCGCGCCACCCGCAGCATTTTCAGCTCGCTTTCCGGGCTGAGACCGTAGCCGGATTTGATTTCCACGCAGGTGACGCCTTCCGCCAGCAGCGGCCGCAGGCGGAACAGCGCTTGTTCCAGCAGCAGCGCTTCGTCGGCCTCGCGGGTGGCTTTCACGGTGGAGATGATGCCGCCGCCCTGCGCGGCGATGTCGGCGTAGCTTACGCCGTTCAGCCGCTGTTCGAATTCGCCGCTGCGGTTGCCGCCGAACACCAGGTGCGTGTGGCAATCAACAAAGCCGGGGGTGATGATGCCGCCGTCGAATTTCACCGTTTCGTCCGCCATCAGGCCGGGCGGCAGCGCCGCATGTTCGCCAATCCAGACGATCTTGCCGTCGCGTACGGCGATGGCGCCATCGGTCAGGGTGTGATATTTGCCGTCGCGCATGGTGACGATATCGGCGCCGTGCCACAGGCTGTCACAGTGAATTTCAGACGTCATTGCTTTCCTCCGCCGGAGCCACAGCTCCCACATGGTTGTATATACAATTAAAAACAACCTAACGCATTCATCGGGATGTCACAAGAGGCGGGAGAGATTTTGTTATCAGGATGTGATCGACCGCGGAGATGCGGGCGCAGGGTGCGCCCGCCGGGGATCAGACTTCGCTGGTGAAGCGGCCGAACAGCTGGTAACGGCTGCCGGGGTACAGCAGCCGGGCCGAGGTCACCACGGTTTTGCCGGACCAGGTGCGACGGTGGATCAGCAGGCCGGGTTCGTGGTCCTCCAGCTGCAGCAGCTCGCGTTCGCGCCGGGTCGGGATCACCGCTTCGACGATGTGTTCGCCGGCGGTCAGCGGCGCGGCCTGCGTCAGATAGGTGTAGGGCGTGACGCGGTCGAAATCCTGCTTCAGGTAATCCGGCGCCACCAGCGGATTGACGCAGCGGTCTTCCACCTGCACCGGCACGTCGTTTTCGTAATGCACGATCTGCGAATAGAACAGCCGTTGGCCGGGCTGAATGCCGAGCGCCGCCGCCTCTTCCTCGCTGGCCGGGCGGGCCTTCAGCTCGAGGATTTTGCTGCTGTGGCGATGACCGCGCGCGGCGATCTCATCGGCGATGTTGTGCACTTCCAGCAGCGCGGTGTGCGCCTTGGCTTCGGCGACGAAGGTGCCGACGCCCTGCATGCGGATCAGAAAACCTTCGCTGGTCAGCTCGCGCAGCGCGCGGTTGATGGTCATGCGGCTGACGCCCAGTTCCGCCACCAGTTCACTTTCGGAGGGCACGCGCTGGTGCGGTTGCCAGTGCCCCGCACGGATTTGATTCACGATCGCCTGTTTGACCCGTTGGTAGATCGGGGCGGGGGCATCGCTCATTGCAGCCGCCAGTTGTAACACGGTCTGTTGTTCAGCCACGACGTTAACCTCGTCAAATAAAAAAATAATAACACCAGTTTACTGTTGATGTCGGCGTATGTATATGTATATACAACTAGTGGCCGTCGCGCCAGAAACTTGCTGGCGACCGCCAAAAATTCCTGAAGACGCGCCATCGCCGCGCCTTATTCGCCGTTACATTAACCGTGGAATACTGCCATGCCTGCTTATTTTGCCCCACGCGCTTTGCTCCCTGAGGGCTGGGCGCATAACGTCCGGCTGGACGTCGATGCGCAAGGTTATCTGACTCAAGTTACCGCCAACGCTGAACCGCAAGGCTGCACCCGGCTGCACGGCGATGCGGTGCCGGGCATGCCGAACCTGCACTCCCACGCCTTTCAGCGCGCGATGGCCGGGTTGGCGGAAGTGGCGGGCAACCCGCAGGACAGCTTCTGGACCTGGCGCGATCTAATGTACCGCCTGGTGCAGCGCCTGACGCCGGAGCAGGTGGAGGTGGTCGCCCGTCAACTGTATATCGAAATGCTCAAGGGCGGATATACCCAGGTGGCCGAATTCCACTACCTGCATCACGACGCCGACGGCAAGCCTTACGCCGATCGTGGTGAAATGACCGGCCGCCTCAGCGCGGCCGCGCATCAGGCCGGCATCGGCATGACGATGCTGCCGGTACTGTACAGCTACGCCGGTTTCGGCGCCCAGCCGGCCCAGCCGGGGCAGAAACGGTTTATCCAGGACACCGAAAGCTATCTGCAACAGCAGCAGGTGATTGCTCGCCAACTGGCGGATCGCCCGTTGCAGAATCACGGTCTGTGTTTCCATTCGCTGCGCGCGGTGGAACTTGGCCAGATGCAACAGATTTTGGCCGCGTCGGATCGCACCTTGCCGGTGCATATTCATATCGCCGAGCAGCAAAAAGAGGTGAACGACTGCCTGGCGTGGAGCGGGCAGCGACCGGTGGCCTGGCTGTATGACCATCTGCCGGTGGATCAGCGCTGGTGCCTGGTGCACGCCACCCATCTGGATCGCGATGAGCTGGAAGCGCTGGCGCGCAGTCGCGCGGTGGCCGGCCTGTGCCCGACCACCGAAGCCAACCTCGGCGACGGCATTTTCCCCGGCGACGCCTATCTGCAGCAGCAGGGGCGTTGGGGCATCGGCTCCGACAGCCACGTTTCGCTCAACGTGGTGGAAGAGCTGCGTTGGTTTGAATATGGGCAGCGGCTGCGCGATCAGCGCCGCAATCGCCTGACGACACCGCAGCAATCGGCGGTGGGCGATGTGCTGTATCACCAGGCGCTGCAAGGCGGCGCGCAGGCGTGTGGCGCGCCGATCGGCCGCTTGCAGAGCGGCTATCGCGCCGACTGGCTGGTGCTGGACGGCGACGATCCGTATTTGGCGGCGGCGCCGGATGCCTCGATCCTCAACCGCTGGCTGTTCGCCGGCGGCAAAGAGCAAATTCGCGACGTGTTCGTCGGCGGCCGACAGGTGATCGAGCAGGGGCGGCACGCGCTGCAGCAGCAGAGCAGCGCCGAGTTCCTGCAGGTGCTGAAAACCTTTCAGCAGGAGGCGTGATGAGCCTGACCCGTTTTAATTTCGCTGGGCTGCCGGTCAGCCCGTGGCGCAACGGCGGCGGGGAAACCCGTGAAATCGTCAGTTGGCCGCCGGGCGAGCCGGATTTCGACTGGCGCGCCAGCATCGCCACCATCGCGCAGGACGGGCCGTTTTCCGCCTTTGCGGGCATTGACCGTTCGATCACGCTGCTGGAAGGCGACGGCGTGCGGCTGTTCAGCGCCGGGCATATCGACCATCAGTTGGCGCGTATCGGGGAGCCGTTCGCCTTTTCCGGCGACGTGGCGCTGGAAGCGACGCTGCTGGGCGGCGCCAGTCAGGATTTCAACATCATGACGCGCCGCGGCCGGCTAGCGGCGCAGGTGCAACGCAGCGCCGAGCCGCTAACCTTGCCGCCGGGGCGGGCGGGGGTGCTGTATGTGCTGAGCGGGCTCTGGTCGCTGCCGGGGGGCGGCGAACTGAGCGCGCGCGAGGGCGTCTGGTGGACGGCATCGGCGGCGGGGGGCGACGTGGCGCCGTTAAGGGCCGGCAGCGCTATCCTGTGGGCGGACATCACACCCCGTTAACGCAGAGTAGAGTCCTGCGCCCGGTTATGGGATTATTCACTTTTACCCATTAATCATAAAGAAGGGCGCATGGCTTCGCTGAAAGACGTCGCAAAACTTGCCGGAGTCTCGTTGATGACGGTGTCCCGCGCCATCAATGAGCCCGGCAAGCTGCGGCCGGAAACCTATCGGCGCGTCAAACAGGCTATCGATCGGTTGGACTATGTGCCGGATCTGTCGGCGCGGCGTATTCGCGGTGACGGAAATCGCGTGCAGACGCTCGGCGTGCTGGCGCTGGATACCGCCACGACGCCGTTCTCGGTGGAAATGATCCTGTCGATTGAGAAAACCGCGCGCGAGCGCGGCTGGAACAGCTTCGTCGTCAACCTGTTCGCCGACGACAACGCCGAACAGACCGTCGATCTGCTGCTGGCACATCGGCCGGATGGGGTGATCTTCACCACGATGGGGCTGCGTGAGGTGACGCTGCCGGCCAAACTGCTGGACAAAAAGCTGGTGTTGGCCAACTGCGTCAGCCCGGCGCATTCGATCGCCAGCTACATTCCTGATGATGAGCAAGGGCAGTATGACGCGACGCGCACGCTGATCGCCAAAGGCTATCGCGCGCCTTTGTGCATTCATTTACCGGCGGATACGCTGGCGGCGGGGCTGCGCCGCCGCGGTCTGGAACGCGCCTGGCGCGAAGCGGGGCGCGATGTTGAACAGCTGCGGCAGTATCATCTCGATCTGAGCGCCGGCGATCAAAGCTATCGCGACTGCGTAGCGTTGCTGGAGCGGCATTTTTCCGCCGGCCGGCGCGATTGCGATGTCGTGGTGTGTGGGAACGATCGGATAGCGTTTCTGGCGTATCAGGTATTGCTGGCGCAAGGATGGCGGATACCGCAGCAGGTGGCGGTGCTGGGCTACGACAATATGGTCGGCACCGGCGAGCTGTTCCTGCCGGCATTGACGACGGTGCAGCTGCCGCATTATGAACTGGGTCGTCTTGCGGCGCTGCATGTGATTGAGCGGCGGGAACAGCGTGATACGGTGAAAGTGCCTTGCCCGCTGCTGGAACGTGGTTCGCTGTAAACGCACCGGGGGCGTCGCTGCGCGCCCGGTGCTCATTCCCATTACCCCCAGATGCTTGCCAACTGCCATCCCGTGATGGGCTCGAACAGCGCCTGGCCGCCTTCGGCGAACAGGCTGAGGCGGCGATCGCCCGCCGTCGGATAGATGCGGCTGGTCAGGCAGGCCTGCCCCTGATTAACGAAGATCTCCAGCGAGGAGCGATCGATAAAGATCCGCAGCGACAGAATGTCACCCTCCGGCAGCGGCACACTGCGGCAGGTGCACAGCGCCGGGTGTTCATTAAAACGCTCCAGCACCAATCGGTGTGACTGATTGTCGACGAACAGCCGCGCCGCACTCCCAATGGCCAGCCCGTACCGCTCGGCGTCGCTGTCGGCCGGTCTCAACGTCATGATGAGCTCCTGCATATCGTTCGTCAGCGGCAGATGCTGATTGGTCAGCGTCTGCGCCGACAACGTCTGCGATCCTCGGCGCAACGCCGCCAGTTCACGAGCCGGATTCATGCGGACGCTGCCGTCGGCGGCCAGCGTCAGCTCGCGTGGCAGGGTGAGGGCGCCGGCCCAGCGGTGCGCTTTGCTGGGCATCGGTGATTCCCACATATCCATCCAGGCAAACAGCAGCCGACGGCCGTCGGCGGCGGTGAAGGTCTGCGGCGCATAGAAATCGTGGCCGGCATCCAGCTCGCAGAAGGGCTGCGTTACCGTAAAGTCGCCGTCCGGCCGCCAATGGCCGAGCAGATAGCCGCTCTGGAAGCGATTGCGGTAGCGGTAGCCCTGCGCCGCCAGCCCCTGCGGCGAAAACAGCAGCAGGTGTTGCTCCCCCAGCGGAAAGAAATCCGGGCATTCCCACATATAGCCCTGATGCGCCGTTTGCGCGCCGGCCAGCACCCGATCGAAGCGCCAGGCGCGCAGGTCGGCAGAGCGGTACAGGCGCACCTGGCCCAGGCCGTTTTCTTTGGCGCCGACCACCAGCCACCATTCGCCGTTTTCGCGCCAGACTTTCGGATCGCGAAAATGCTGAATGCCGTCCGGCGGGGCCAGTACCGGCCCGTGCTTGACGAAGCGTATGCCGTCTTCGCTGGTGGCCAGACATTGCACTTCCCGCACCTGGCTGTCGTCACCGGGTTCGCCCAACCACACGTGGCCGGTGTAAAGCAGCGTCAGCACGCCGTTGTCATCCACGGCGCAGCCGGAAAAACAACCGTCTTTGTCATAGGGCGCATCGGGCGCCAGGGCGATGGGTTGGTGCTGCCAGCGTATCAGATCGCGGCTGGTCGCGTGCCCCCAGTGCATGGGCCCCCAGTGTTCGCTATAGGGGTGATGCTGGAAGAACGCATGATAGACGCCGTCAATACAGATCAGGCCGTTGGGATCGTTGATCCAGCCGGCGGCCGGTGCGAGATGGAACTGCGGATAATAATCGTCTCGGCGCTCTGCGCGCAGGGCTTCGACCGCATGGTCGGCTTGAGCTAAAGCAGTGTTCATTGGACAGACTCACTTGATTTAATGGCGGATGGAAAGGGCGTTGCCGTGGCGGAGCGTTCGCCGCGCAGCAAGAAACAGGAGACAAGCGTGGTGGCGGCGACCGCGCAGCCCATCAGCAGATAGGTGTCGGCAAAGCCGATGCGGTCATAACCGTAGCCCGCCAGCGGCGACAGGAAGCTGGCCATCACCTGGGTGATGAACTGGAAGCCTACCAGGTACAGCGTGGAGGAGAGTCGGCTGTCGAAGCGGCTGGCGATGTATTTGAAGATAGCGATCAGCAGGATTGGCAACTCTACGGCGTGCAGCAGTTTCATGGCGGAGATCATCAGGGCGCCGGTGACCAACCCGGAACCGAACATGCGCAGCGCCATCACGCTGCCCGCCAGCAACAGCCCCTGCTTGGCGCCGATACGGTTCACCAGCAGCGGAGCCAGAAACATACCGCCGGCTTCGAGGAAGACCTGCAGCGAGTTGAGAAAACCGTACATCTCGTTGCCCTGTGCGCGAGAAGCGAACTGTGAAGCGAAGTAGACAGAAAATTGCTGATCGAAAACGTTGTATACGCTGATCCCCAGCACAAACACCACCAGCGCCCAGAAGCCCGGCATGCGCAGCAGTGCCAGCGCGTCCTGCAGCCGCAGGTTCTCCGGTTTGCCGAACGCCAGGCCGGCCATGGCGTTCGGCTTCAGCTCGCGTACCTGACTGAGCAGCAACAGGAACACCACGGCGGCGGCGGAGGCCAGCCAGAAATTGATGTTCGGGTTGATATTGAAGATAAAACCGGCCACAAAGGTGGCGCTGGCCCAGCCGAGCGAGCCCCACATGCGGGCGCGGCCGAACTCGAAACCGCTGATGCGGCTGACGCGCTCGGTATAAGATTCCAGCGCGCCGATGCCGGCGAAGAAGGTCGCGCCGATGAACACCCCGCCGACCAAAGCGCCGAGCGGCAGGCTGCTCGCCAGCAGCGGGGCATAAACGTAGATAAAGAACGGGCCGGTCAGCAGCAGCATCACGCCGAGAAACTGCAGCAGGTGTTTGCGCAGCCCAAGTTTGTCCTGAATAAAGCCGTACAACGGCTGTGCGCACAGCGCTACCAGCGAGATGGCGGAGAAGATCAGGCCGGTCTCGGCGCCTTTCAGCCCGATCTTTTGATTCAGCCACAGCGAGATCAGCGAAAAGCTGGAAGACCAGGTGAAGAAAAAGAAGAACAGCAGGCCGCTGAGCAGCACGTAATATTTTTTAGTTTCGCGGTTCATGGGTAGGGCCCCGGTGAGTGAAGTTAGCTCTATTGTTAACGTTAACTCGCGGATGGATGAAGCTGTCAGTTATCACTCATGCGATGTTAATCACAAAAGTTAACGTTAACATTGTTGCGTTGTGATCATTATCACGAGTTGGAATGGGGGCGATGCGCCCCCGGAGGATTAACGTTCGTTCAGCGAGCGCAGATGATCGTCGCGGCGCAGCGTCATCAGCGCAAACAGGCTGACCACCGACGTGGCGACCACATAGTAGGCGGGAATGTCGATATTGCCGGTCTGTTTGATGAGGCCGGTGATAATCAATCCGGCCGAGCCGGAAAACACCGCATTGGAAAGTGAGTAAGCCAGCCCCAGGCCGGTATAGCGCACTCGGGTCGGGAACATCTCCGCCAGCATCGCCGGGCCGGGACCAGCCAGCAGGCCGACCACGGCGCCGGCGATCATGACTGCCAGCCCTTTGATCCACAGTGAGCTCTGCGCATCCTGCAACAGGTGCAGCAGCGGGAAGGTGAACAGGATCACCGCCGCCACCGCCGTCAGCATCACCGTTTTTCGTCCCAGCCTGTCGCTGATGATGCCCGCCGGCAGGATGGTCAGGGCGAAACCGACGTTGGCCAGCACCGTCGCCACCAGCGCTTGCTGGAAGGTGGCGTGCAGCGAGGTTTGCAAATAGGAAGGCATCACCACCAGGAAGGTATAGCCGGCGGCCGACCAGCCCATCATGCGGCCGATGCCGATCAGAATGGTTTTCACCACGCCGCCCAGCTTCGCTTCCGGTGGGGTGATAGCGTGTTCCGCATGTTGCTGCGCCTGGGTAAACGTCGGCGTTTCCTCAAGCTTGAGCCGCAGCCACAGCGCCACGGCGCCCATCGGCAGCGCCAGCAGGAAGGGAATGCGCCAGCCCCAGTCATGCAACTGCTGCACGCTCAGCAGCGCGGCCAGCAGCGCCACCAGCCCGGCGCCGGCCAACAGGCCGAGCGCGACGGTCAGCGATTGCCAGGCGCCGAACAGCCCGCGCTTGCCCTTTGGGGCGAACTCGGTCATCAGCGACACGGCGCCGCCGAATTCGCCGCCGGCGAACAGCCCCTGGAACATACGCAGCAGCGTCAGCAGCAGCGGGGCGGCGACGCCGATCGAGGCATAGGTCGGCATGACGCCGATCAACGCCGTCGCCAGCGTCATCAGCAGCAGGACCGCAATCAGCGTCGGACGACGGCCGATGCGATCGCCGATGCGGCCGAAGATCACCGCGCCGATCGGCCGGCAGAAAAACGCCAGCGCGAAGGCGGCGTAGGTGAGGATCAGGCTGGTGATTTCATTTTCACCCTGCAGCGTGAAAAAATTGGCGGCGATAACGGTGGCCAGGAACCCGTACACCCCGAACTCGTACCATTCGATAAAGTTGCCGACCGAGCCGGCCAGCAACGCCTGACGCGACCGGCGCGCGTCGAGAGTCTGTTGATTCATCCCCGTTCCCATACATTTGAATTATTGTTCGTCAGTTCTAAATTTATACGACAAAACAATCAATTGATTTCAGCGGGAACTGTGAGGCGCGATTCACCAGAGCAACGGCGCCGGCTCGCGGCCGTTTTCGGCGTAGTACAGCGACGGCAGGAACTGCGCCAGATAGCTGAACTCGTTGTAGCAGTGGCGCATCAGGTTAAACCCGATGTCGTCCGACAGTTCGTCGTGGGCGTTGGCGCAGGCTTTACCCAGCAGGAAACGGCTGCGCAGCACGCACCCGTAGGGCGTATCGCGCGCCAGATGCAGCATTTCGCCGTCGCAGGGATCGCCGTTGTCATCCAACGCCACCTGGTCGCCGAAGCCGATGCGCGCGCACACGGCGGCGGAGAGCGCCTGCGCGTCACGCGCCTGGCGCAGCGGTTGCGGCGCGAAGAAGTCCTCGGCGGCGTGGAATTTGAGGCGCGCCGCGACCGGCGGCAGCTCCGCCAGCCATTCGACCGCTTCGATGCTGGCGCCGACGTAGCTTTCCCCTTTTTTCCAATGGCGGTCCCAGCCGCGATGTTCGACGTGATCGTGCGGGTGCCACCAGTTGATGTGCTGCGTGTTCTCAAAGAAGGTGAACCACCAGTCCAGCATGCGCCCCTTGCAGCCGTGCAGATCGGTACGGACCGCGACGGTCAGCAAACCGTCGGCGCTGCGACTCAGCCCCATCTCCAGCCGCAGCGGTTCAGGTTTGAGCAACTCGTTGATATCGTTAACGCCCCACGGCGCCAGCAGGGAAGGATGTGTCATAATGGGTTCCTGTTTTATTTTGGAAACGAATTGTGTTTCCAAAATAAAGCTATGCCGCTATGCTGAGTCTGTCAATGCTTGTGAGGAATAAATATGGCGAACCCGAATGAAGAACCGCTGCGTGCTCGCGGCCGGCCGGCCACGCCGGAAACGGCGCTGCGCGCCGCGCTGGCGCAGGCGACGCTGGCGCTGTTGCTCGACGGCGGCTATGCCGCGGCAACGGTGGATGCGGTGGCGAAACGCGCCGGGGTGGCTAAAAAAACCCTGTATCGCTTTGCGGCCAATCGCGACGAACTGGTGGCGCAGGCGGTGAGCGGCTGGACCGAGGCGTTTCAGCCGGCCTTCGCCCAGGATGCCGGGCGGTGGGAGGCGGTGGCGCCGCTGTTGGAAAAAGGGCTGAAGGCGGTGGCGCTGCAGGTATTGAGCGCCGAAGCGGTGGGGATGTTTCGGTTGCTGCAAAGCGAGTTTCCGGGGCGCGAGGCGCTGCTGGACAGCTATCAGCGCAACGGCATTCAGCGCGGACGGGCGACGGTGGCGAACTGGCTGCGGCGCCAGCAGCAGTGCGGGTGGCTGCGTGAGCGCGACTGGGCACAAACCAGCGATCTGCTGTTGGCGATGGCCATCGCCGAACCGCTGCGGCAGATGACGCTGGGGCTGTTGCCGCCCGGCAGCGCGATCGACGAGCGCATCGCGGCGGCGGTGGCGCTGGTGATGCCGGGTTTGCTGGCGGAAGGATGAAAACAAGAAAGGGCCGAAAGTTCGGCCCTTAAACAGCAGGATGCAAAACGTCTGCGTTACAGCTTCGGCCCGGCGTTCACCAGCTTTTCGCCCGCCTGGGTGACGGTATATTTGGCGAAGTTATCGATAAAGCGCTGCGCCAGATCCTGCGCTTTCTCCTGCCACAGCGATTCGTCGGCGTAGGTTTTGCGCGGATCGAGGATCGACGGATCGACGCCCGGCAGCGCGGTCGGCACTGCCAGCCCGAAGATCGGCAGCGTGAAGGTGTCGGCCTGCTCAATGTCGCCATTCAAGATGGCGTCGATGATACCGCGCGTATCTTTGATCGAGATACGCTTGCCGCTGCCGTTCCAGCCGGTGTTGACCAGGTAAGCCTGGGCGCCGGCGGCCTCCATGCGTTTCACCAGCACTTCAGCGTATTGCGTCGGGTGCAGCGTCAGGAACGCGGCGCCGAAGCAGGCGGAGAAGGTCGGCGTCGGCGCGGTGATGCCGCGCTCGGTGCCGGCCAGCTTGGCGGTGAAGCCGGACAGGAAGTGGTATTGGGTCTGCTCCGGCGTCAGGCGCGACACCGGCGGCAGCACGCCGAAGGCGTCGGCGGTCAGGAAGATGATCTTGCGCGCGTGGCCGGCTTTGGACACCGGTTTGACGATGTTCTCGATGTGATAAATCGGGTAAGAGACGCGGGTGTTCTCGGTTTTGCTGGCGTCGTCGAAGTCGATGCTGCCGTCGGCCCGCACGGTGACGTTTTCGAGCAGCGCATCGCGGCGGATCGCCTGATAGATTTCCGGCTCCGCCTGCGGCGACAGCTTGATGGTTTTGGCGTAGCAGCCGCCTTCGAAGTTGAACACGCCGTCGTCGTCCCAGCCGTGCTCGTCATCGCCGATCAGCTGGCGTTTCGGATCGGTGGAGAGGGTGGTTTTGCCGGTGCCGGACAGGCCAAAGAACACCGCGACGTCGCCTTGCTCGCCGACGTTGGCCGAGCAGTGCATCGAGGCGATGCCCTTCAGCGGCAGCAGATAGTTCATGATCGAGAACAGGCCTTTCTTCATCTCGCCGCCGTACCAGGTGCCGCCGATCAGCTGCATGCGCTCGGTCAGGTTGAAAGCGACGAAGTTTTCCGAGTGCAGCCCTTGCTGCTGCCAGTCCGGGTTGGTGCATTTGGCGCCGTTCAACACCACGAAGTCCGGCTCAAAGTCCGCCAGCTCGGCGTCGCTTGGGCGGATAAACATGTTTTTCACGAAGTGCGCCTGCCAGGCCACCTCGGTGATGAAGCGCACCTTCAGGCGCGTATCGGCGTTGGCGCCGCAGAAGGCATCCACCACGAACAGACGCTTGCCGGAGAGCTGGTTGCCCACCAGCGTCTTCAGATGCTGCCAGACTTCCGGCAACAGCGGCTGGTTGTCATTCTTGCCGGTACCGTTGTCGGACCACCAGACGGTGTCGCGCGTGGTGTCGTCGCGCACGATGTATTTGTCTTTCGGCGAACGGCCGGTAAATTCGCCGGTCGCGACGTTGACCGCACCCAGTTGGGTGAGGGTGCCGCGTTCCAGCGGCGGCAGGTCGGCGCGGGTCTCTTCGGCGAACAGCAATTCATAGCTGGGGTTATAGACGATGTCGGCGGCCTGATGGATGCCGTAGCGAGCGAGGGTTTGTGGGGTAACAGCGCGTGAAGACATATTCTACTTCCTTATGAGTCATATTATGCCTTTTTCCCGTGCGGTGCCGCGCGCAGGATTAAGGTTCGGATCAAGCTGACCGGATTCAGCTAATGGCGTTTCCGGTTCTTTATTAATAAAGCAGGGGGCTTTTTCGCCCTCCTATAGCATAGCAGCGAATTTAAGCCTGATTACTTTAATTACAAAATGCTGACGATAATTAATTAAAACCAACCTTGGCGGAGGGTCACAATATTGAATTCCCTCAGCGTAATTTAGTTTTGCATTTTTATTTTTTATCATATTGTCAGTGCTGTCTACTGTTTTATTTCTTATTAGAAAAAGCGAAATCCGCAATAGGATTTTTGTAATTAGTTGTTTTCACTTGGCTATAGCGGGATTGTTGCGCCAGGTGAATCTAACCGTACTGTACGCTTGTCAGCAGGGTGAATAATGAAACAGATAAATGCAGGAATAGCCTGTGATAAAAATACGGCATCGTCCGAATCATCAGGATTAATTAATCAACTTCGTCAAATAGATATCGGTGCGGTGCCGATCGCGTTGTTTATCACGATTTGCGCCATCGTGGCGATTTCCGCCTACGCCAACTTCCTGCCGAAGAATATGATCGGCGGCCTGGCGGTGATAATGACGCTGGGCTTTGCGCTGGCGCAGTTGGGTAAAAGCATTCCGGTGCTGCGCGATATCGGCGGGCCGGCCATTCTGTGTTTGATGGTGCCATCGGTGCTGGTCTACTTCAACGTGTTCCAGCCCAACGTCATGGGCACCGTCCATCTGCTGATGAAAGACGCCAACCTGCTTTATTTCGTCATCGCCAGTCTGGTGGTCGGCAGCATTCTCGGCATGAACCGGGTGATCCTGATCCAGGGGATGATTCGCATGTTCGTGCCGCTGGTGGTGGGCACGGTCACGGCGGTGATCACTGGGCTGCTGGTGGGGAAACTGTTCGGCTTCACCTTCTATCACACCTTCTTCTTTATCATCGTGCCGATCATCGGCGGCGGCATCGGCGAGGGCATTTTACCGCTGTCGCTGGCCTATTCGGCGATCCTGGGATCGACACCGGACGTCTATGTCGCGCAGCTGGCGCCGGCGGCGGTGCTGGGTAATATCTTCGCCATCGTGACCGCCGGGGTGCTGGCGCGCATCGGTATGCAGCGCAAGGCGCTGAGCGGCGACGGCATGCTGATCCGTTCGGCGCAGGAGAACGCGATGTTCGCCATCAAGGAACAAAGCGGCAACGTCGATTTCCAACTGATGGGCGGCGGGCTGCTGGTGATCTGCGCCTTCTTTATCGTCGGCGGCCTGTTCGAGCATATCGTGCATATCCCTGGCCCGGTGTTGATGATCCTGTTCGCGGTGCTGTGCAAATACTGCCGGGTGATCCCGGCTTCGATGGAGACCGGCGCGCACAGTTTCTATAAGTTCGTCTCCACCGCGTTGGTGTGGCCGCTGATGATCGGTCTGGGCATGCTGTACGTGCCGCTGGAAAGCGTGGTTGCGGTGTTCTCGGTCGGCTATGTGGTGGTCTGCGGCTCGGTGGTGCTGTCGATGGGGTTGGTCAGTTTCCTGATTGCGCCTTACCTGAAGATGTTCCCGGTGGAAGCGGCGATCGTCACCTGCTGTCACAGCGGCCTGGGCGGCACCGGCGACGTGGCGATCCTGTCGGCGTCCAACCGCATGGGGCTGATGCCGTTCGCCCAAATCGCTACGCGCATCGGCGGTGCTTCCACGGTCATTGGCGCGACGCTGTTGCTCGGTTGGTTAGTCTGAGTCCAGAGTGTGTTATGGATAGCCGGGGTTGGATTGCCCCGGTTTTTTTATACTTTTTTCGACATCGTAATAATGCTGATTATTACCTTGAAAATCATTCATATGACGGAAAATCCCTGTCACACTTTTGATAAGAAAAATCTGTTCTCGGTAAAATGTGTCTATTCTCTTCTCTTAAGGGATTATCGTTCTCATTCAGAGTGCCGATGGAAGGCGCCAGCGCATTACCGATATCCCCGTATTGATTCAACACCGGGCCGCTGCCGTTCAGGCAATCCGCCAGTTGGGGCATCCCCCCGATTGAATTGACGAATATGGAGATAAGGTTATGTCATCAAGCAATGCTTCCGTTAAGGCCGAAGGCGTATTAGCCCTGCTGGGCGCTTATAAACCCGATGAAGACGACACCATTACCGTGCTTCATCCGTCGAAAACGTTCGAGAATGCCGGCCTGGAACTGGTGCGCGGCGATCGCAGTTGGCACGACAAGGGCGTGACCGAAAAGCCGGTCTCCCTGACCTACAGCTTCTGGGAAAAGGCGCCGGGCAATATGTCGAGCATGAGCATCAGCGGCTTCAGCAGCTTTAACGCGGAACAGCGCGAGCAGGCCAAACTGTCGCTGCAGTCATGGTCCGACGTGGCCAACATCACCTTCACCGAGACCAGCAACACCGCCGCCGCCAACATCAAATTCGGTCTGTTCGATTACAGCTCGCGCGGCTCCTATGCCTTTGCGTATAACCCGGATTCATCGCCTTCGGTCGCCGGTCAAACCTGGTATAACGCCAAGAACCACACCTTCGTCAACAACCAGATCCATGAAAACGAGTACGGCCGCCAGACCTTCACCCATGAGATCGGTCATGCGCTGGGGTTGCAGCACCCGGGCGACTATAACGCCGCGCCGGGCGTCAGCATCACCTACGCTAAAGACGCGACCTACTTCGAAGACAGCCGCGCCCACAGCCTGATGAGCTATTTCAGCGAAAGCAACACCGGGCAGGACTTTAAAGGCGCGTACTCTTCCGGGCCGTTGCTCAATGACATCACGGCGATCCAGCATTTCTACGGCGCCAACATGAACACCCGCACCGGCGACACGGTTTACGGTTTCAATTCCAACACCGATCGCGACTTCCTCACCGCCACCGGTGCGCAGGACAAGATAATCTTCACCGCCTGGGATGCCGGCGGCAACGACACCTTCGACTTCTCCGGCTTCGGCCAAAATCAGCGCATCAACCTGAATGAAAAGGCGTTCTCGGACGTCGGCGGCCTGAAAGGCAACGTGTCGATCGCGGCGGGCGTAACGATTGAAAACGCCATCGGCGGGTCGGGTAACGATGTGCTGGTCGGGAACGCCGCCGATAACGTGCTCAAGGGCGGCGCGGGCGATGATGTGTTGTACGGCGGTAAAGGGGCGGATCAGCTGTGGGGCGGCGCCGGCAAGGACACCTTCGTCTACTTCGCGGCGGATGAGTCGACGGCGGCGGCGCCGGATTGGATCCGCGACTTCGTGCGCGGCGAGGACAAGATCGATCTGACGCTGTTCAACACCGGCAGCGCCGACGGCATCCGCTTCGTCGATCAGTTCAGCGGCAAGGCGGGCGAGGCGAAGCTGAGCTACGATGCGCAAAATCACGTCAGCGATGTGGCGATCAACCTGGGCGGCGCCTTTGACGGCAACGATTTCCTGGTGAAAGTGGTGGGGCAGCCGCTGGATGCCGGCGATTTCGTGTTGGCGTAATGCAGGCAACAAAAATAGGGCGTTTTGGGCAAAAACCCGACAATTCCTATTAATTACGTCATATTAGCGTGACATAGTAGCGCGCAGAAGGCCGGGCTTGCATACCTCGGGCTTCTGTCGGATCGCCAACCTTTTCGGTTGGCGATTCATTTTCCGCCTTTCAGCATGTTGATGGCGGCGCCGAGCAGGATACGCCGTTCGATGTCGTTGCTCTCGGCCAGCTGCCGCGCCAGATGTTTCTCCAGCGTTTCCACCGACAGCGCCTCGCCGCGATGGCGCAGCTGCATCACGCTGTCGCCGATCAGGCGCGCGACTTCATCCCATACGGGTTTAATCTCCTGTTCCGAGAACGTCATGGCCTACACCTCGGTGGGTTGATTTTCGCCCAATGTAGCAGTTGAACTGCGGCTTCGCTACCGACGGCCAAAAACAGGAAGCATAAAAAACAAGCCATCAGTATTTCTTCTGGTTTTTGCGCTCAATACTTGCGGTGTCGAAAAGCAGGAGATCACAACATGAACTGGGTCGAAACCTTGGCGGAGTACTACCGCCTCAGCCGCACGGGTGAAACGCAACATTGGCTGTGCCGTCGCTGGTTGCCACAGGGGGAAGCGCGTCTGGCCTATTTGCGCGAGTTACTGGAGCCGACCGCGGCGCCGCGGCGGTGAGCAGGGCGCCGGCGGTTGGCCGGCGTCGTTTTATGGGATTAACCGAACGCTATCGCTGCCCAACGCAACAGCAACAACGCCAGGCAGATCAGCAGCAGCACCACCACCATTTTACTGAGCTTGTTGCCCATGCGTTTTGTCGCCACGTCGCCCTCTCTTAACTGAAATACCATCCGCCGGCGATGGCGATGAGCAACAGCGTCGCCAACGCGACGCTGTTGAGTAAATCGCTGAAGGTATCGTCAGCATCGAAATCGTCTTGCCGCATGTTGCCGCCTGGCGTTGCCATTGAGTGAATAATGTTCACAGTATGCGCCCCGTAGCGCTGAAGGCACAGCGAAGAACGGTAAAAACGCGTAAAGACGGCGCTGGCATAACGCGCAGTCGCGCTTGTGACGGATGCAGACGGCCGCCAATACGTTGTACTATCCTGTCTGCATTGAGGCATTTTTCCAAAAGGTATAATCATGGCGACGGCAATTCCACAGAAATACGAGCACCTTGAGCGCTGGGCGTTCGGCGATACCGAACAGCAGGCCGATGAAGTGGTGCAATTGATTTTGAACGGCACCAAAACGGCGACCTGCTCCAACCTGGACGGCGAGGGCATCCCACAGGCCGGCGATCGGTTCCTGGTGGTGGACGGCAAGGGAGAGCCGGTCTGCGCGGTTGAGCTGACCGCGGTGGAAATGAAAACGTACGATCAGGTCGATGAAGCGCACGCCTTTGCCGAAGGCGAGGGCGATCGTTCGCTGGCGCATTGGCGCAAAGAGCTGCAACGCTTCTTCGAAGAGTACGATCTGTTCTCGCCGGACATGACGCTGGTGCTGATGAATTTCAAAGTCGTCGACAAGTTCTAAACTGATGCGCGCCGTTCCCTACGAGTGCCAGTGGGCGAGCCCGGAGATGGCCGCCGATCTGATCGCCGGCCGCGCGACGCTGGCGCAAGACGAGAATTGGGCGCGCAGCGGCGCCCGCGATCGGGCGGAGTACGTCGAGTGGGCCAACCACGTGTGCGGCATGGCCTGCCTGAAAATGGTGCTGGGCCACCGCGATGGCGAAGCGCCGCCGCTGTTGGAACTGGCGCGCCGCAGCCTGCCTTATGGCGCCTATGTGCGTGAGAACGAGCGGATAAAAGGGCTGATTTACGCGCCGTTCGTCGAGTACGTGCGCGAGCAGTTCGCGCTGCAGGCGGAGGTGAAGGTGGGGCTGGCGGCCGCCGATGTGCCGGCGCTGCTTCATGAATGCCGCTACTTTATCGCCTCGGTGCATCCCGCCATTCGCCGGCCCGAGAGCATACCGCCGCAGCGGGGCGGGCATCTGGTGTTGATCACCGCCGCCGATGCGCAAAGCGTGACCTTCCATAATCCTTCGGGCGACAGCCCGGCGACGCGCGAGCGAGTACAGCTGTCACTCAACCGCTTCGCCCACTTCTTTGCCGGCCGCGGCATCGCCATCGCATAAAAAAACGCGCTGTTTCTGATGAAAGCAGCGCGTCGTCAGCCGACTGGATGCATTTTCATGCCACCCGCATCACCCAGGCGTCCGTGTGTCGATCGTAGTGTTGCTTGTACAGCAGCGACTGCTTGCCGTTGAGGATGGCCGGAATGCTGGTGTGTTCATCCCAGCCGTCGAGCTGCATGCACAGATCCGGATCGGACTTGCAGGGGATGCTCAGGGTGCCTGCACGGTCGGCGGTGGCGTGAAGATGCGCGTCATCGACCTCGAAGCTGCCAATTTTTACGACGGTTTTGCTCATGGGAACTCCTTGCTCAATGATGTGGTAGGAGGTTAGACCAGTCAGGTCATCGGTATGAGCATAGCCAAATGAGCAAAAAATGCCACATAAAAAATACACTCTGGCAACATTCGGCCGGGCGGCTAGCGGCTGCGCTAGTAAGTCACGACATAGCTGACGTTATCCTGATAGGTGCCGACCGGCACTTCGGTCTGCGCCGGATTGACGGCGGCGGTAAAGGGGATGCTTTGCGCCAGGCCAGTGCCGGTGCCGCTTTGCGCGTTGGTGCTGCTCCACACGGTGCTGGTATTGGGCAAATAGATCTGATACTGCAGGAAGTTGCTGGTGCCGCTGAGCATTTGCCGCCAGCCGGTGATCGGATTGTTGCCGTTGGTGAAGTAGGAGCTGTAAGACTGGGATTTGGTGCAGGTCAGCGTGATGCTTTGGTTGATCGGATTGAATTGCCCCACTAAGGCCATGCTGCCGAAGTTGACGTTGTTGGCGGTGTTGATCAGGCAACTCTTGGTGATGACCGCGGTGACGGTCACGGTGCTGGGTTGATTGGTGCCGTCCCACCAGATGCAAAGCCCTATCAGGCCCAGGCCGCAGATATGGTAGTTCCACACCAGGTTGATGGTATCGGTATAGGTGCCGGCGCTGACGTTCGCGCCGACGACGGTTTTGATATACACCGGAAAGTTGACGTTGGAAGAGATCAGGATCAGCGACAGCAGATTCAGCGAGCTGTAATCGATGGTCTGGCCGACGCTATACGGATACTGGTAGTTCGAATCCGGGTAGATCAAATAAGAAATTTTATCGCCTGAGCCGTTGCCGTTCAGCAGGGCCATGTTGTTAGTGGTGGAAGCGATCTTGACCGTGACGGTGTTTTGCGTCAGCAAATTGAGCCCGAGCCCGGTGCAGTTCAGCCCCGCGGTGCCTTGGGCGCTTATCTGGCCGTTGTAGACGGCGAAGGAGTTGCTGCTGGGCAGGGTAACCGTGCCGTTGGTGGTGGCGCAGTCCGCCAGCGCGCGTTGTCCGCACATCAACAGCAGCGCCGCCAAAAAGATTTTCACTTGCCGAGACATCATTCTTCTTCTCCGTGTGTTACTGGCAGACGAGAGGGCCGACGCGTTGCAGCCCCTGCGGGTTGGCCAGGCTGAAACTGACCTGGCACGGCGGGCCGCCGTCGGCTGGGATTACGCTTAACCGGTTGTGTTGCTGCACCGGATCGATATAGGTCATGCCATCCCATCCGACGTAGCTTTGTTGATTGCCGCCGAGCACCGCCACCTGGCTGCCGTTGGCCAGCGGTTTGCCTTGCGCATCGACCAGCTCCACGTCGGCGGCGGACATGCGCTGGACGGGGAATTCGACCAGGTAGCCGCTGTGATCGCGGATGGCGACGGTTTTTTCGACCGCCGGCAGGTTAACGTCCGCCGGTAAATTGAGCGGGTCGATTTGGAACTTGGCGTGGTAATACGAGGTGACGGTGGGCACCAGCAGATAACCTTTGTCGTTGGTGACGCCGATGCGCTGGTTCTCGTAGCTGACCGGTATGCCGGCGTAGCCGTCGGTCGATACCAGCGCGAAGGCATCGTTGATGGTGTTGGTGGCATAAACGCCGCCGTTCATCGCCACCAGAGAACCGCTGACTTCGCCCCAGCGGGTGTAGTCGTTACGGTTGCCATACAGCCCGGCGCGGGTTTCCAACAGCGAGGTGCGCCAGGTCACATCCGCCTGACGATAATCGCTGTTGCTGCCCTGGCCGCCGGCATAGGCCAGATTCCAACCGAAACCGCCGTCGGTCGGCGCGGCGCGGCTGTAAGCCACGCGTTCGCTCCAGCGGTTGCCGGCGTCGCGGGCGGTGCTGACGTTGGCGGTGCCCCAGGTATCGAACGGAATGCTGATCTGCAGCTGAGAGCTGTAACCGTCACCGCCAATCTCGCGGTTCGCCGAGGCATACAGGCTGATGTTGCGCCACAGCGTCAGGCTGTACGACAGGTTGACCAGGCGAGTGCGCTGGCCGATGGCGTCGCGCACGTCGAAATAACCGGCGCCCAGGCTGCCGAAGCGGCTCAGGCCGATGCTGCCGGTCAGCTGATCGGTGCGGCGGCTCAGCCGATAGCTGCTCTTGTAGGTGGATAGATCGCCAAAGTCCGCGCTGCGCAGCACCCGTTGAGCGTTGAGGCTGAAATACTGATTGCTGTAGGTGTAGCTCAGGCTGGTTTGATCGCCGTGTCGGCCGGCGTACTGATAGACCGGCTCGGCATCCGGTTGCTGCACCGGTTGGCCGGTGACCGGATCGTAATACCGCGGCGTGACCGGAGGGGCGTTGAAAGCGTCGCGGCCCGCCTGGCTGTAACTGTAGGAGGCGTTGAGCACCCCTAGCTGCCCGATGCGCACGCCGGCGCCGGCGCCGGTGACCGCCAACTCCGCCGCACCTTCCGCCCGCCCTTCGAGCGTGAGCCAGTCGGTGACGCCGTAACGTCCGCTGCCGCTGGCCACCCACTGGCCGTAGTCCGCGGATCGGTAACCGTAGTTTTGGCGCAGCGCGCCTGCCGACAGGCTGAAATCGCTCAACCCGGCCTGCAGCAGCGAACTGGCGACATAGAACGGCACCGTCGTGCTGATCTGGCGGCCGAGCGCATCGGTCGTCACCACCGTCGCCTGACCGGCGCCGTTGATGTAGGGCACGGTATTCAGGGTGAACGGGCCGGGATTCACGTTGGCGGAGGTGTTTTTATAGCTGTTGATGTACAGATCGACGCTGCTCGGCACGGCGGCCTGGCCGGAGAACTGCGGCAGCGGATAGGTAATGAGATCCGGCCGCGTGGCGAAATTACGCGCTACCTGCAGACCGCCGACGCGCACCGAACTGGTCCAGGGCAGCGAGCCGGTCGTGAGATCGCCGG
Source organism: Serratia sp. CY74737 (assembly GCF_052166775.1). Taxonomy (NCBI): domain Bacteria; kingdom Pseudomonadati; phylum Pseudomonadota; class Gammaproteobacteria; order Enterobacterales; family Yersiniaceae; genus Serratia; species Serratia sp. CY74737. Next base: position 94,551 of record NZ_JBJNOF010000009.1, on the reverse strand, counting down.
CGGTATAGCTGAGCATGGCGTCGTCGTCGCTGTAGCGCCAACTGCTGTCGTAGCGGATATAGCGATTGTTCTGCTGCGCGGCGGTCTCGCCGTTGAAGCTGCTGCGGAAAATGCCGGTGTTGGCGATAACGCCGAAGCCGTCGAACAGCCGCTGTTCGCTCCAGGCGGAAAAATAGCCCGGATTGCCGCGCCCGCCGCTTTGGCTGACGTAGGCGTCGTAATTCAGCAAGAAGCCCAGGCTGCTTTGCGCCGGCAGCCGCTGCTCCGGGTTGGCGTCGCCGAGGGTTTGCCTGGGGAGCCAATCGTTGGGCACCGAGATCAGCAACTGCTGCGTTTCGCCGCTGTAGGTGACGTCGACCTTATCCAGTTGATCGACGGCGATCTCTTTCACCTGTTTGTCCGTCACCGGCAGGCCGGCATCGATCAGCTGCTGAGGCGTTAAATAATAATGGCCGCCGCGGTAGGCGACCGGCACGACTTTGCCGGTCGGGCGGCCATTCACCACCGGCTCCAGATACAGCGTGGTATCCGGCATGCTGACGGCGCGGGGCGGCGGTGGCAAATCGTCGGCGGCGGCAGGCGGCGGGCACAGTTCTACCGCCATACAGAGTACGGCCAGGGCCAGCGGCTTGAGCTGCATGCCGCGTGAGGGCGATGGCGACATCCGCATCACCTGCGCCTCGGGCTCAGTAAGACGGAAGGGTTACGGGCTGCTTGTTGTCGTTGACCATCGCCTGCAGCTTGCCGGCGGCAAAACTGCCCGACGGCGGCAGGGCGAAACGCATTTGCGAACCCGGCAGCACATAGCCCAGCAGCCCGTTGTTGAGCGGTTTGCCCTGAATGCTGACCTGCGACAGGCGAGCATGCACGATGCCGTCATTGCGCACGTCGAGCCAGCGCTGGCTGTTTTGTTGCAGCAGCCGGTAGCTGAGCTTCGGCTGGTTGGCGGTGGCGTAGTCGCGCGGGTGTTCGAAGTCTTGCTTGGTCCAGACGCCTTTGCCGCTGACGAACAGCGGCACCGAATAACGCATCTGGAATTTCAGCCCCATCTGCGCGCCTTTGTCGGGCGCTGCGCCATCTTTATCTTTGATCGGCACTTCATCGACCAGGATGCGGTAAGCCCGCTCTTGTCCGGCGGCGGCCGGCGTCTGCTTGATCAGGCGAATCAGTTGGCGTTTGCCGGGGAGAATGGTGGCGACCGGCGGGCTGGCGAGCACCTCGCTCTGGTTGCGGTAATCGTCCTTACCGCCGGTTTGTTGCCAGCCCAGCACGCGAATTTGCATGTAAACCGGCTTGCTGTCGCGGTTTTCCAGCCACAGGGCCGTCGCCTGCTGGTTGTCTTCAATAACCGGATCGATGGGCCAAATCAGAATGGAGGCGGCGGCGAAGGCCTGCGGCTGGCCGGCTAACAACAATCCTGCCAGCAGAGGCAGGCGAAGCAGAGTAGTACGCATAATGTGATCCTTTTAAAAGCTCAATAACTCACCGTCACTAAGACCGTATCGTTGTAGGTGCCGCTGGTGGGCAAGGTGCTGCTCGCCATTAAACTGGCGTAGATTTTTATTTCCTGCGTGCTGCCGGTGGAGGAGACGGTTTGGGCGGCGCCGCCGTTGCCGCCGTCTCCCCACAAAACGGCGTAGTTGGCATCCTGGTAGAGCTGGTAAATCAGCGTTTCCGAGGTGACCGAGTTCAACAGCTTGCGCCCGCCGGCGATGGAGCCGGTCACGTTATTGCCGACGTTCAATCCCAGGGTGACGCTGAGCCCGGGGTTGCAGCGGATAAGGATCGAGCCGGCGCCGGCGCTCGAGACAATTTTTATCGGGCTGCTTAAAGACGCCACCTGGCCGAAGCTCATGCTGCCGAACGAGGTAACGTTGGTGACGCCGCTGCCGAGCACGCAGCCTTTGATGATCGAAGCATTGACCGTGAAGCCCTGGCTGACGGTATCGGCATGTGCCGCCGGAGCGCCAAGCAGCGCCGTCAGCAGCAGGGTGCGCAGCGTTCCGTTAATCACCAATTTATCGTCACCTGTACCGTGTCCGTATAAGTGCCCGTCGCCGGCGTCGCCTGCACCGGGATCATGCCGTACACCGGCAGCCAGACGCTTTGACCGGTGGCGGTCTGCGTCACGCCGGTGACGTTATCCCAGACGGTGGCGTAGCTGGCGCTGGTATACAGGTTGTAGTTCACGCGGGCGCCCGCCGCGCTTTGCAGATAGCGCGAAGCGGTATTGCCGCTCTGTCCGCCGCTGAGCAGCACCGTGTAACTGGTGCCGTTGTTGCAGTTGATCTGCAGTGCGCCGGCGTTCGCCTGGCCGGTCACTTTTATCGCCGTATTGAGGAAGTAAACCGTGCCGAAGTTAAAGGTGCCGAACGTGGTGTTGCCGCCGCTGGTGGTGCCTGCGACACAGGATTTGGCCAAGGTGGCGCTGACGCCGACCGTCGCAGTGCTGACGTCGGCGCGGCAAGCGCCTGCCAACGACAGCAGCATGCAGGTGACGGCCAGGCGCGTCATGCTTACCAGGTGACGGTCATGGTGACGGTATCGCTGTACGCGCCTGCCGCCGGGGTGGTGCCCGCGGCGGGCACCAGACCATAGACGATCAACGGGACCGCCGAGCCGGTGCCGGTGCCGGTCAGCACGCCGGTGGTGCTGTTCCACGGCACGGCGTGGGCGCTGTCCTGGTAGAGGTTATAGCTGATGTAAGCGGGCACGCTGCTGGCCATGCGCCGCTGGCTGCCGGAGGCGTTGAGGCCGTTGTCCAGCGCCACGGTGTAGTTGGTGCCGGTGGTGCAGTTCAGCCCCAAGGTGCCGGTGCCGCCGCTGCCGGTGGCGCTGGCGGTGATGACGTTAGCCAGAGACGAGTAGGTGCCGAAGCTGATAGAGCCGAAGTTGTTGGTGGTGCCGGAGCTGTTGCCGCCGGTAACGACGCAGCCGGCGCCGATGGTTAAAGTGACGCCCAGCGTGCCCTGAAGGGTGCCTGCCGCAAAGGCGGCGCCAGAGGTGCACAGCAGGGCCGCTGCCGAGGTTAATGCCGCCAGAGTCTTTTTCATCATGGTTCCTTGCCGTAGTAGAGAAGCCTGCCAAAAAGCCCGAAAAATGAGTCAAATGCATTAATCTATTTACAGATTAATTAATAGAATAAGAACGGGAGAATGTCTTGCCGAAAGATTAAAAACTTTATTTATTTTTAAGCGAGATCGCAGGTTGAGTGCAGCGTAAACACATCAGGGAAATCGTGTTTGAGATAACGAGAGGGTGGGTAGGAATATTATTACATTAATGAATGACGGAGCGCCATGGTGGCGCCCCGTGTCGGCAGGCATCACCAGGTCACGGTCATGGTGACGGTATCGTTGTACACGCCGGCGGCCGGGGTGGTGCCCGCGGCGGGCACCAGACCGTAGACGATCAACGGGACCGCCGAGCCGGTGCCGGTGCCGGTCAGCACACCGGTGGTGCTGTTCCACGGCACGGCGTGGGCGCTGTCCTGGTAGAGGTTATAGCTGATGTAGGCGGGCACGCCGCTGGCCATGCGCCGCTGGCTGCCGGAGGCGTTGAGGCCGTTGTCCAGCGCCACGGTGTAGTTGGTGCCGGTGGTGCAGTTCAGCCCCAAGGTGCCGGTGCCGCCGCTGCCGGTGGCGCTGGCGGTGATGACGTTAGCCAGCGACGAGTAGGTGCCGAAACTGATGGAACCAAAGTCGTTGGTGGTGCCGGAACTGTTGCCGCCGGTGACCACGCACCCGGCGCCGATGGTCATTGTCACGCCCAGCGTGCCCTGAATGGTGCCCGCTGCGTTGGCTGCGCCACTGATGCACAGCAGAGGTGTTAACGAGAGCAAAACCAGCAGAGTTTTTTTCATCATGATTCCTTGCCATGTCAGAGAAAGTCCGCAAAAACGCCACCCAGAGCTGAGTTGCACGCATTTATTTACTTACATTTAAATTAATAGGATAAGAACGTGAAATTGTCTTTATCAAAGGTCAAAACTTTTTAATTGGCACAGGGCAAGCGTGCGCGGGTGAAATAACGTGATGGTGAAATGATTAGAATAATAACGAATGGCGGTGGGAATATTGTTATCTTTATTTATCGCCGGGGAAAGCGGCTCCCCGGCGCCAGGGCGATTACAGGTGAAAATCCAGCGCGCCGTCGCGCACCAGCTCGCGCGGCAGGTTGTTCTTGATGCGGCTGCCGATGCGTTTGGCGATGCCCAGCGGTTGCCCCTGATAGGTGACGATGCACTCGTCGCCCGCCGGCGGCTGCTCAGGGTAGAGATCGCGGCCGTGATACCACTCCTGGGCCAGCGCGGCGTCCAGCTCGAAATGCTGTTTGCCGTCGGCGCCCGCGAGGGCGATCGCCGCTTCGTGCTGCCAACGGAAACCTTTTGGGAAGCGCTCCGCCAGCTTGAGGCCGATACGCGAGAAGCGCACTTTGCCGAACAGCGGCTCCAGCTCGGCCGGGAAGAGCCAGATTTCCTTGTCGCGCTCCCACAGCCTGCTGTCATCGCCCCAGGTTAAGCCGGATGCGGCGGCGGCTTGGGCGATCAGCGCCGCCTCTTTGCCGGACAGCGGGCTGAACGGGAATTTACCGACTTTATAGGTCGGCTTCGCCAACGGCCCCACGGCGTGTTTTTTACGCAGGCGGGCGACGAAAAACCCTTCGCTGTCGTAAATCTGCGGGAAGACGTGCAGGAAGCCCTCGGCGGTCAACGCCTTGTCGGCGCCGGGGAACAGCTCACCCAGCGGCTCGATGCTGACCGCATCGCCATAGGTGTCCAGCAGCCAGCGCACCACCTGCTGATTTTCCTGCGCATTGAGGGTGCAGGTGGAATAAACCATCACGCCGCCCGGCGCCAGCGCATGAAACGCGCTGTCGATCAGCTCGCGCTGGGTGGCGGCGATCTCGGCGACGCTTTCCGGCGACCAGTTGCTCATGGCGTCCGGATCTTTGCGCACCACGCCTTCGCCGGAGCAGGGGGCGTCGAGCAGAATGGCGTCAAAACTCTCCGGCAGCGCGGCGCCGAACACCCGGCCATCGAAGTGGGTCAGCGCCGTATTCTTCACGCCGCAGCGGCTGATATTGGCGTGCAGCACTTTCACCCGGCTGGCGGAGTATTCGTTGGCGACGATGCCGCCCTGATTATCCATCAACGCGGCTATCTGGGTGGTTTTGGAGCCCGGCGCGGCCGCCACGTCCAGCACCCGATGGGGCGCTGCACCGCCGGCGAACAGCGCGCTGACCGGCAGCATCGAGCTGGCCTCCTGAATGTAGAACAGGCCGCTCAAATGTTCGGCGGCGCTGCCCAATCGCAGCTCTTCATCGTCGCGCTCGATCCAGAAACCTTCCGCGCACCAGGGAATGGGTTCCAATCGCCAGTCGTAGTCCTGCACCAGCGCCAGGAAGTCGGTGACGCTGATTTTCAGCGTGTTGACGCGCAGGCTGCGGCGCAGCGGGCGCTGGCAGGCGGCGATAAAATCGTCCATCGCCAGCTCGGTGGGCATGATGGCGCGGGTGGCGTCGAGGAAAGCGGGGGGCAGAAAAACGGCGGTGGATTTGGCCACGGGGCGAACTCTCAGGGTGCAATAAAGACAAGGGCGAGAGTTTATCACAAAGCGGAAAAAAACAGGGCCCGGCATTGCCGGGCCCTGAGGAAAACGCGAAAGTTAATCGCGCGGAATGGCGGTGCCCCAGGTTTTCCAGTCCTTCGGCTCTTCCGGATTCAGCAGGAAGTGCTTGTTCGGTGTCGCTTTCGGCGCCAGCGGGATGGTCGGCGGGGTGGCGAAGGCGATGCCGCCGCGAATGAACTGCTGGAAGGTGCCGCTCTTGATCACGCCGCCGGTCAGGCCGAACTGCAGGTTGTAACCCGACGCCAGCCAGAACACGCTGTTGTTGCGCACCAGATGCTGGTATTTCTTGCTGATGCGCAGCGCGACGTGCACCCGATCGGACATGGCGCCTAGGTAGAAACCGGTGATGGTGCCGACCTCCACGCCGCGGAACAGCACCGGCGTGCCGATCTGCAGCGAGCCGGTTTCGGCGGCGTCGAGCACGACGCTCAGCCCATCGAGATAGCGCGAATCGGTGATGCTGGCCTGCTGCAGTTCGAAGGTGCGCAACTCGCGCCCGCGGCCCGGCTCCACGTTGATATAAGGCTGGAGCAGGGTATCGAGGTTGCTGACGCCGGCGGCGGAGATCTCCGGCGACACGATCGAGAAGCGGCTGCCGAGGCGCGCGAAGGTCTGTACGTATTCCGGATACAGCACCGCTTTGGCCAACACTTCGTTGCGCTCCGGCGCCAGCTGCAGCGACTCCACTTGGCCGACGTCGATGCCGAGGTAACGCAGCGGCATGCCCGCCGACAGCTTGCTGGCGTCATAGGTTTTCAGCGTGATTTGGCTGCCCACCGCGCGGGCGGCGGTTTCGCTGGCGTACAGTACGCGATTGGCGCCTTTGTTCAGCGTCACGCCCTGCAGGTTGTCGAAGCTGATGGCGCCTTTCAGCGCGCGGTTGAGCGGCGAAGCCTGCACCGTCAGGCCGCTGCCGTTGAGCTGCACTTTGGCGCCGCCTTCGGCCCAGAAGATGCTTTCACGGGTCAGCAACTTACGGTATTCCGGGCTGATGTAGACGTCCACCTCAAACTCGTTGGCCTTTGGCCGCACGTTGACGATCTCGCCCACCTGGAATTTACGATACAGCACCACTGAGCCGGCCTGCACGTCCGGCAGGCTGGTGGCGCTGAGGGTCAGGGTGGTGGAAGGGGCGTTGCCGACGATGCCTTCCTCGGCTTTTTCGCTGTTGGCGTACAGCGGGTACTGGCCGCCAGGCTCCCCTTTGCTGCCGGGGATAATGCGCACGCCACCGTCTACCCACTCCTGCGCGCTGGCGCCGAGCACTTCCATGCCGTCTATTCCCAGCTTGACGTCGAGGCGGCTGTTGACCACGAATTTGCTGTCTTTGTGCAGCAGGCCGCGATATTGCGCATCAACGGCGGCGGTGAACACCACGCCGCCGGCGGTCAGGGTGCGGCTCAGGATCTGGCCGACTTTCACGCCGTGCACCACCAGCGGTTGCCCGACGTCGATGCCGTAGCTTTGCGGCGCATTCAGCGTGACGGTCAACACGCCCGGCTGTTGCAACAGCGTTTCGCTGCTGTCCAGCACGTTGAAGCGCTGCTGCGGTTCGCCTTCACCCGGCACCAGTTCCAGCGTGGTGCCGGTCAGCAGTTGGCTGAGCTTGGCGTCGTTGAGGCTGATGCGCGGGCTGCGCATCACGATGCGGGTGCCGCTGCGCATCAGATCGACCACCGAAGGATCGATGGTCAGTTCACCGGTGACTTTGCTGTCCTGTTGCAACGTCAGCTTGGTCAGGGTGCCGACCTGCAGCCCCTGGTACATCAGCGGCGTGCGGTTTTCACTCAAATTGTTGCCGCTCGGCAGATCCAGCAGAATATTGACGCCGCGCTGGCTGTGGGCCAGGTCCGGGTAAAGGGTATAGTTCTGATCGCCCTTGGCCTGCTGGCCATCGGCCGGCGAATCGAAGGCGATGGCGCCGTTGACCAGCGCCGCCAGGCTCTCCATCTGCACCGTGGCGCCGGACAGGCTGAAATCGCCCTTGAAGCCGGAGACATTCCAGAAGCGGCTGTTGCTCTTCACCAGGTTGGCGAAGCGGCGGTCGATCAGCACGTCGATGGTTACGCCCTTGTTGCCTTCGCTGATGGTGTAGTCATACACCTTGCCAACCGGGATTTTACGGTAATAGACCAGCGAGCCGCTGTTGAGCGAACCCAGGTCGTCGGCGTGCAGGTGAATCATCAGCTCGCCGGTGTTCAGGCGGTACTTGGGCTGGGTATCGAGCGCGGTGAAGTGGGTTTGCTCCTTGCCGCTGCCGGGCATCATGCCGATATAGTTGCCGCCGACCAGCGCATCGAGCCCGGAAACCCCGGCCAGCGAGGCCTTGGGCGTCACCAGCCAGAACTGGGTGCCTTCGCGCAGCGAGTCTTCCAGATCGCTTTTGATGCTGGCTTCGACCACGATGCTGCGCAGATCTTTGCTCAGGCTGATTTTTTGCACCGTGCCGACCTCAACGCCCTGGTAGCGCACCGGCGTGCGGCCGGCGACGATGCCCGCCGCCGATTGGAAATCGATGGTGACGGTGGTGCCGCGCTCCTGGAAATTGTTATAGACCAGCCACCCGGCGATCAGCAGGGCGATGAACGGCAGTAACCAGAACGGTGAAATGCGGCGTTTGTTCTTGACCCGCGCTTCAGTCGGTGTAGTCGGCGTTTCCTGTTGCATGTGCATCCCAAATCAATCGGCTATCGAGCCATTCAACGGCAAGAATAGTCAAAATGACCGCCGAGCCAAAGTAAAACGCGGCCGGTCCCATAGTAAAAGATAACAGTTGATCGCGATTTACCAGCGACATCATCAAGGCGATAACGAACAGATCGAGCATCGACCAACGGCCGATCCAGGTGACCAGGCGCAGCAGACGAATGCGCGTCTTCAGGCTGTGCGAGGTTTTGAAGTGGATGCTCAGCAACAGCACGATCAGCACGATCACCTTGGTGAAGGGCACCAGCACGCTGGCGATGAACACGATGGCGGCGATCGGCACGTTGCCGGAGGTGGCCAATGAGACCACGCCGGAGAAAATGGTGTCTTCCAGCCGCGTGCCGTTGGCGTAAATGATGGAAATTGGCAGCAGGTTGGCCGGTATCAGCAGGATCATCGCCGCGATCAGCGCCGCCCAGGTTTTCTGCAGGCTGTAGGGCTGGCGATGGCACATCGGCACATGGCAACGCGGGCAGCGGCCGCGCGCGTCGGGATAGCCGGTATAGTGGCAGGACAAACAAATGTGCAGCGCCGTCGGCGGGCCTTCCGGCTGTTCCTGCGGATAGTAGCGCTCCCACAGCTGCTCCAGGTTGACGTGGATCAGCGTCAGGATGCTCAGCACCGTCAGCGACAGGTAAGCGATCAGCGCGCTGCCGGGCTGGATGTCGGCGTAATCCTGCACTTTGATCGCCGCCACCGCCATGCCGATCAGATAAATGTCCAGCATCACCCACTCTTTGAGCCGCTCCAGCATCAGCAGCACCGGGCGCAGGTTCATGCCGAGCGCATGGCCGAAGCGCAGGTACAGCAGCGACAGCACCAGCGTCAGCGGGGCGCCGATGGTGCAAAACGCCACCATGCTGGCGGTGAGCGGATCGCCCTGGCGGCTCATCTGCCAGATGCCCTCCAGCAAACTGGCGTCGATGCGCGTGCCGAGCAGGCGGATGCTGATCAGCGGCTCGGTGAAGGCGAACGGCATCAGCAGCAGCATGGCGATCGCCATGGCGGTCAGGCGCGTCATCGACCAGTCGCGGCCGCTCACCACCTTGGCGTTGCAGCGCGGGCAATAGGCGGCCTGATTGCCGCTGAGCGGCGGCAGCACGAACAGCAGGTCGCACTCGCAGCAGCGTTGGTGGCGCGCTTTGGAAAGGGGGGCGGTGATCGCGTGTATTTTCATTTTTGACAAGTAACTGCCCTTGAGCCCGCCGGAACTGTCAGCGTAGCTGAAAAATAAACCGGCCGCGTCACCGGCGATCGGGCGCCGGACGGTAAAACGAGGTAAACCGGGATTCTGAGCGGCAAACATACCCCGAGCGACGGGGTTTTGTGAAGCAACAGATGATTAACCTTGTGGCTATACGCATTTAATGCTTATTTTATAGGGCCTAAGCTTTGGGCTTCTGGCCATCTTCACTGTTTCAATGGTTAACACATGACAAAAGAACAATTCTACGCGGAATTAAAACGTGACCTGAGCGCGTTGCTCGGCGGGGAAACCAACTTTATCGCGGCGCTGTCCAACGCCAGCGCGTTGCTCAACGAGCGTCTGGATGACGTGAACTGGGTCGGTTTCTATCTGATGGATGGCGACCAACTGGTGCTGGGGCCGTTCCAGGGCAAGATCGCCTGCGTGCGCATTCCGGTGGGCAAGGGCGTGTGCGGCACGGCGGTGGCGGAAAATCGCGTGCAGCGCGTCGGCGACGTGCATGCGTTTCCGGGCCATATCGCCTGCGATGCGGCCAGCAACGCGGAAATCGTGCTGCCGCTGGCGGTTGGCGGCCGAGCGATCGGCGTTTTGGATATCGATAGCACGGTTTATCAACGCTTCGACGAACAGGACGAAGTGGGCCTGAAAGCAGTGGTGGCGGGGCTTTGTGAGCAACTGGAACAGTGTGACAGTGCGAAATATGTGACTGTGGCGGCAAGTTGATCGACGGTTAACGTGGCAATTACCGATGGCGTCATTATAATGACGCCTGTTCATGCCTGTGGCTTGTTGGCAATACCGTTGTAATCAGGAAATTTCATGGAAAATCAACCTAAGTTGAACTCTAGTAAAGAAGTCATTGCTTTTCTTGCCGAGCGTTTTCCGCTCTGCTTTAGCGCCGAAGGCGAAGCTCGTCCGCTGAAAATCGGTATTTTTCAGGATTTGGTAGAGCGCGTGCAGGGGGAAGAGAATCTCAGCAAAACGCAATTGCGTTCTGCCCTGCGCCTATACACCTCAAGCTGGCGTTACCTGTACGGCGTCAAGGTTGGCGCGCAGCGCGTCGATCTGGACGGCAATCCGTGCGGAGAACTGGAGCAGCAGCATGTCGATCATGCTCGCCAGCAGCTTGAAGAAGCCAAAGCGCGCGTTCAGGCACAGCGTGCCGAACAAAACGCCAAAAAACGTGAAGCCGCCGGCGAATCCGCCGATGCCGCTCCGCGCCGTCCGCGTCCAGCTGGTAAAAAGCCCGCTGCGCGTCGCGAAGGCGGAGCCGCGCCGGAAAACCGCAAGCCGCGCCCACAAACTCGCCCACAGCCCGCTCGCCAACCTCGTGCAGCCAAAGAGGAAAGCCAGCCGCGTTATGCGCCAGTCACGGATATCTCTAAACTGCAAATTGGCCAGGAAATCAAAGTCAGGGCAGGCAAGAGCGCGATGGATGCTACCGTACTCGAAATCGCTAAAGATGGCGTACGTGTGCAGCTCTCTTCCGGTCTGGCGATGATTGTGCGCGCAGAACACTTGCAGTTCTGATACGGAGGCCAACCCAGGCATGAACAAATTCGTCAGATTAACAGCGATTGCAGGGCTGCTGTGGGCGGGTGTCAGTTACGGCGCGGAAACAGCCAACATCCGCATCGGCCAACTGCCCCAACTGCAACAGGAACCCCAGCACGCTACGGTGAGTGAGCGCGTGACCTCGCGCTTCACTCGCTCTCATTACCGCCAGTTCGCCCTCGATGCGGAATTTTCAGGCAAGATCTTCGATCGCTACCTGAACATGCTGGACTACAACCATAACGTGTTGCTGGCCTCCGACGTGGCGCAGTTCGCCGGCAAACGCAATCAGGTTGGCGAAGAGCTGAAAACCGGCAAGCTGGACACCTTCTACGCGCTGTTCAATCTGGCGCAGAAACGCCGCTTTGAGCGTTACACCTATGCGTTGTCGTTGCTGGACAAGCCGATGAACTTCACCGGCAACGGCACTATCGATCTCGACCGCAGCAAAGCGCCGTGGCCGAAAGACAAGGCCGAACTGGATAGCCTGTGGGATGCGAAAGTCACGTATGACGAGCTGAACCTCAAGCTGACCGGCAAGACCGACAAAGAAATCCGCGACACGCTGACCAAGCGCTATCAGTTCGCCATCAAGCGCCTGACGCAAAGCAACAGCGAAGACGTCTTCCAGCTGGCGATGAATGCCTTTGCGCATGAAATCGACCCGCACACCAACTATCTGTCTCCGCGCAACACCGAGCAGTTCAACACCGAGATGAGCCTGTCGCTGGAAGGCATCGGCGCGGTGCTGCAGATGGATGACGACTACACCCTGATCAACTCGATGGTGCCGGGCGGTCCGGCGGCGAAGAGCAAGGCGATCACCGTGGGCGATCGCATCGTCGGCGTCGGCCAGGCCGGCAAACCGATGGTGGACGTGATCGGCTGGCGCCTGGACGACGTAGTGTCGTTGATCAAAGGGCCGAAGGGCAGCAAGGTGCGTCTTGAGATCCTGCCGGCCGGCAAGGGCACCAAAACCCGCGTGGTCACCTTGACCCGCGAGCGCATCCGTCTGGAAGACCGCGCGGTGAAAATGACCATCAAGACCGTCGGTAAAGAGAAGGTGGCGGTGTTCGACATCCCCGGCTTCTATGTCGGTCTGACCGATGACGTGAAAGTGCAGCTGCAGAAGATGGCCAAGCAGAACGTCAAGAGCGTGATCATCGATCTGCGCACCAACGGCGGCGGCGCGCTGACCGAAGCGGTGTCGCTGTCCGGCCTGTTCATTCCGAGCGGCCCGGTGGTGCAGGTGCGCGACAACAATGGCAAAGTGCGCGAAGACGCCGACACCGACGGCGTGACCTACTATAAAGGCCCGCTGGTGGTGCTGGTCGATCGCTTCAGCGCCTCCGCCTCCGAAATTTTCGCGGCGGCGATGCAGGATTACGGCCGCGCGCTGATTGTCGGCGAGCCGACCTTCGGTAAAGGCACCGTGCAGCAGTACCGTTCGCTGAACCGTATCTACGATCAGATGCTGCGCCCTGAGTGGCCGGCGCTCGGTTCCGTGCAGTACACCATTCAGAAGTTCTACCGCGTCAATGGCGGCAGCACCCAGCGCAAGGGCGTGACGCCGGACATTCTGATGCCGACCGGCGTCGATCCGGCGGAAACCGGCGAAGCGTTTGAAGACAACGCCATGCCGTGGGACAGCATCAATGCGGCGACCTACAGCAAGACCGGCGATATGGCGCCGTTCGAGCCGGAGCTGCTGAAAGATCACCAGCAGCGCATCGCGCAAAATCCGGAGTTCCAGTACATCGCGCAGGATATCGCGCATTACAAGGCACTGAAGGATAAACGCAACATCGTGTCCCTCAATCTGGCGGTGCGCGAGAAAGAGAACCACGATGACGACGCGACCCGTCTGAAACGCATCAACGAGCGTCTGGAACGTGCGGGCAAGAAGCCGCTGAAATCGCTCGACGATCTGCCGAAGGATTACCAGGAGCCGGATCCGTACCTGGATGAAACCGTGCATATCGCGCTGGACCTGGCTCATCTGGAAAAGGATCAGCCCGCTCAGCAGCCGACGCCGGCCAAATAAGGCCACGGCTTTGCCTGTGAAAAACGCACCCTCGGGTGCGTTTTTTTTGGTTGCGGCAAGCCCGGCTTAAGCCGGTTTCTTGCGGTGACGCAGCCCGAGCTGAATGCAGGAAACCACCACCAGCAGACAGCCGAACAGCGACAGCAGCAGCGGGATCTCATGCCAGAACAGCCAACCCCAGGCGATGTTGAACACGATGCCGATATAGCGCACCACCGAGACCACGATCAGGTTATCGGAAGAGAAGGCCTGGGTTAAGACGACCTGCCCCAACAGCGACACCAGGGCGATGGCGAGCAGAATGGCGAACTGATAGGCGTTGGGCCAAACGAACGCGTTCCACATCAGCGGCAGCGAGATCAGCGTTGCGATGAACAGGAAGTAGAACACGATCTCGTAGTTGTGGTGGCGCTTGCTGAGTTTGTTGACCGACAGATAGGCGATCGAGGCGAACACCGCGCTCATCACGCCGACCAGCGACGCCAGGGTATAGGCCGAGAAGTGCCACGGCCGCACCAGCAGCACGGCGCCGATGATGACCATCGCCAGCCAAAACGCGGTGCAGGCGCTGACCCGTTCACGCAGCACCAGCAAGGAGAGCAAAATGGAGAAAAACGGCGACAGATAGGCCAGCATGCTGGCGTCGGCCAGCGTCAGATGGGCAATGCTGTAAAAATAACAAATGAGATACAGCCCGCCCATGGTGCCGCGCAACACCAGCAGCGGCCGGTCTACGCGGCTGAAGGCGATGCGGTGGCGGTACATCAGCAGCAGAACCAGCACACAGCCGATGCTGCTGCGAAAGAACACGATTTCACCGGTGGGAATAGCATCGGAGATAGTTTTAACCAGCGCGTTCATGACGCTGAAAATCAACGAGGCAAAAATGGCCAGTAGCGCACCCTGATTCATGCTTGCCTCCGCCATTGTCGGTAAATGATGTCCGCCTGCTCGTCGCAGGTATCGTCCAGCAACGAGCGATGGCAATGCTCGGCGCCGATCCGGGTGACGAAGTGCTGCAGCGCCTGCTGAAAGCGGGCCAACAGACGCTGGGCGGCGGGCATCTCGACGTCAAGCCGCTGCGCCAGCAAGACCAGGACGCGCAGTTTGCGCACGTCCTCTTGCGGCACGCGCGGCAGGCGCCAGCGCCCCTGGGCATCCTGGAAGACGCGGGCGACCCTGACGGCGGAAAAATCATAGTAGCGGCCCTGCGCGTCCGGCTCGGAATAGGGGTCGACCAGCAGCGCGGTATAACGCGTAAACAGCGCATAGCATTGCTCCGTCGGCGCGAGCTGCGGGAATTGGTCAATCCAGCGGCGGCTCACCATACGGGGCGGAACCGGGTAGTTGTCGTCATTCAAAAAGCGCAGCAGGTTAATGGCCTCGATGCCGAGCCGGTTGAGCAACTGCTGGTAATCCTGCGAGAGCGCCAGCATGTCGGCGATCGCCTCGGGACAGATGGGGCCCTCAGGGTGGGTTTTATACAGGTACTGGATCGGCGCCTGCGGCTGGAATATCGCCTGCAGCGTGGTTTCGGCCAGCGCCAGCGGAGGATGAACATAATTGGTGATGCTGAAGCGCTCGGCGGCGAGCAGGCTGTCGCAGCGTTGGGCGTCAATGCCGTGACGCGCCAGCAGCGAGCAAAGCCAGTCGAGTTCGGCGCAGTCTGACCTTGCGCCTGCGTCGGCCAGATAAATCCGCTGCTTGAACGCCTTGGTGTAGGCGCGGTAAGGCTGTTCGGCGTTCTGGTACTTGGTGTCGGCGTAGTAGCTCGACAGGCTGATGACCTCGACGTGGGATTGCCCGGCCTCCTGCAGCAGGCTTTGCGCCATCAAGCCGGAGCCGATGGAGGGAGAGAGCAGGATCAGTGAGCGCAGTTGGGGCAACGCCGCCCATGGCACCTGTCGCAGCACGTCATGGTATTGATCGGTGGGGACCGCAAGGATCAGTCTGCGCCAGTCGCCGCCGACGAGCGCCAGATCATCGCAATAGCGATCAATCGTCACCTGCGCATCGTCTTGGGTGCGCTGCGCCTTACCGGCGCCCGTCAGCCACAGGCTGGGCGTGTGCGTCAGATATTGCTTCAGGCGGCGCCCTTTTTCGCTGGGGCGGTTGTACAGGCCGATGCGCGCATTGCCCGCGGCCTTGATGTCCGCCGCCAGTTGGATCGCCGCCGGGCCGGCGCCGAGGATCAGGGTGGGAAAGGCATTATTCATGGCGGTGAGGCTCCAAAATCAAGAGATCGTACAGCGGGGTGGTGAGCGGTTTACCGCTGACGCGCCAGGGCGAGCCGGCGGCCTGGTGGTGGTAAGGGCAGTTGAAGATCGACTTGAGGCCGTTGCCATAGCGCACCAGCAATTTGCCGCACTGGGGCAGCAAAGGCCGCAGCGCCTTCAGCAAACCCTGCTTGTCCGCCACCAGAGAGGCGATGATGATGTGATCGATATCGTTGTGCGTCAGGCCGTTCAGCTTGTCGATGCAGGGCATCTGCTGCACCAGCCCCAGGTGGCGCGTAAGCTGGCGGGCAAAACGCTGGGCCGCCGGATCGCAATCGTAGCAAATGACGGTGGCGGAGAGCCTGGCGACCAGCGCCAGCGCCGTGGTGGGCAATGCGCCGCTGCCCACCAGCAGCACCCGTTCGCCGGGTTTAATGTCGGCGGCCGCGATCTCCAGCTGCAGCGCGCGGTCGAAACTGTTCAGGTAGGCGTTGATTTGCGCCGGTTCCCGGCACAGCGCCGAGACGCGATGCTTCTCGTAGTCGCACAACGCGGCGTTGGCCGTCGCCCGCAGTTGGGTGATCTGCGCCGTTATCAAACGGTCGTTTTCCAGCTTTTGACGATAGGCCTGCAGCTGCGGTTCGTCGTTAAAGGCCTGCAGGCGGCTGAAACGCCGTTCCAGCAGGGAAAAATGGCGCCGATCTTGCCGGGCGGAACGGTGAAGCTGGTGAATTTCCTGTTGCAAGCCGGCGAGTTGCGCCAGCATGTCCGCCTTGGTCAGAGTGTACATGGGGATTCTCCGTGTGCGTGTAACAGCTGTGTCGGCAGCAGATAGGGGTAGCCCTGCGGGCTGACGCCGTTTTCGATGGCGACGCCAAATACGCGGGACACCATCGGATGTCCCATCATCTGATGGGTATCGCCGTGGCAAACGACGCGTCCGTGCGCGAGCAGCGTGAGTGAGTGGCAATAGCGCAGCGCCAGCCCCAGATCGTGGATCACCAGCAGCGTGATGCAGCGGTGACGCCGGCCGTAGTCGGCGATCTGATTGAGCACGCGCAGCTGGTGGTGGATATCCAGCGCGCTGGTGGGTTCGTCGAGCAAAATGATCTGCGGCTGAGAAACGAAGGCCTGAGCCAGCATCACCAACTGTCGCTGGCCGCCGCTGAGACGGTTGAAGGGGCGATCGGCGAGCGCGGAAATGCCACATTCCGTAAGCGCCTGCTCGACCGCATCGGCCTGGGCGGCGCTGATGCGCCAGCTCAACTGGCGTACCTTGCCCAGCAGCACCATGTCAAAAGCGGTCAATGCCGAATCGCAGCGATTAAGCTGCGGCACATAGGCGATACGGCTGGTTTTCGGATCGAGAGGGCGCTCGCGGTAAGCGATCTCGCCGCTGCACGGCACCATGCGATTGATCGCTTTGAGCAGCGTCGATTTGCCAGCGCCGTTGGGGCCGATGATGCCGCCGAGCTGCGCCTCCGGCCAGCTCAAAGAAACGTCTGCCAATAGCGAGCGGCGATGCAGCGAGACGCCGACGCGGGTGAGGGTCAGTTGAGTCATGGGCGTTTAACCTGTCGAGTGACGAAGTAAAACAGCACCGGCACGCCGATCAGGGCGATAACGATGCCGATGGGCACCACGCCGTTCGGCATCACCAGCTTGGCGACGATCGAGGCGCACAGCAGCAGCAGGCTGCCGCAGAGGGCGGAAATGCAGATCAGGTAGCGCTGATCCTCACCCACCAGAAAGCGGGCGAAATGCGGGGCGATCAGCCCGACGAACCCGATGGTGCCGACAAACGAGACCGAGGCGGCCGTCAGCAAGGTCGCCAGGAGAAAGGCCAGCTTGCGCAAGGCGCTGACATTGATGCCCAGCCCCTGGGCCTGCTCTTCGCCGGCGGACAGCGCCGTCAGCCGCCAGGCGAGCCGCAGACTGATGAACAGCGCGCACAGCAACACGACGCCGGTGATCGCCACGCCGTGCATATTGGCTTTGAGCAGGCTGCCGAACAGCCAGAAGACGATTTGCTGCATGGCTTCCGGCGCGGCCAGAAACAGCAGCAGCGATTGCAGTGACTGAAAGAAAAACAGCACCACGATGCCGCTCAACACTAATATTTGCGGCGTCATGCCGCGGCGTTGTCCCAGCAGATAGACAGGCACGCAAGCCAACAGCGCCATCAGCGAAGCCAGCAGCGGCGTGCCCAGCGCCAACGCGCCGCCCAGGCTGAAGCCGGTGAGGATCGCCAGCGCCGCGCCGAACCCCGCCGCGGCAGAGATCCCCAGCGTATAGGGGCTGGCGAGGGGATTGGCCAGCACGGTCTGCATCAGCAGGCCCGCCAGCGCCAGGCTGGCGCCGACCACCAAGGCGGTGAGCGTCATCGGCAAGCGAATCGACCAGAAAACCGCCTGATGCAGTGCGTTGCCAGGCGCAGAGCCGGGCCAAAGCATCCGCACGATATCCGTGAGGCCAAGTTGCGCGGCGCCGACGGTGAGATCGATGGCGGTCGCCGCCAGCAGCGCGCTGAGCAGCGCCAGCGTCAATAGCCCGCGGCGCAGCCTGCGCCGTCGCAAAAACGCACGTCCTGTGTGGGCCACGGTTATTCTCCTTGCCAGCGTTGCAAGAAGACGCCGTCCGCCTCTATCGGCAAATATTGATGGTAGAACTGCGCCAGATTGCGCGCGGGATCAACATCGGCAAACGCGGCGGGATAGAGCGCTTTCGCCAGATACTGGACAAAGATAAAATCGTAAATCGTGCGCGCGCCGCCATGGTAAAGCGCATAAAGACGCTGATTTTTTACCGCCGGCAGTTGCGGCCATCCCGCCCGCCGGGCGTATTGCGTCAGGCGCGTCTGTAGGGGGGCTGCCTGCGTGCCGTAGCCCATCGGCACGGCGTTCGGCATGTTTTCCCAGTCGCCACCGGCGAGAAAAATCACCTCGGGCCGTTGGGTCAGGACATAGTCGGCGCGCAAGGGGGAAGGGCTGCCGACGACGCCGGCGGCGATATTGTTGGCGCCAGCCAGCTGCAGCAGCGGCCCCCAGATCGATGCGCCATAGCTGCTACCGTACTCGCCGGGGCCCTTGTCCCCCAGTTCAATGTAGGTGACCGGCGGCGGCAGCTGCGCCTGGCGGATGCGCCGCCGGGTATCCTCGAGACTTTGGCGATATTCGTCGGCCAGCCGTTCCGCTCGCTCGGCGTGGCCCATCGCCTGGCCCATTAACCGGATGCTGGCGAGCTTGACTTCAACGCCCTGATTGAAGTCGACGACGATGTAAGGAATGTTGAGCTGTTGCAGCACCGGCAGGTAGTTGGCGAAGCCGTCGAGCTGCCACTTCGCCAGGATCAGCAGGTCTGGCCGCGTGGTCAGCAGGCGTTCAAAATCGAAGCTCTGGTTATAGAGCGAACCGACATCGACCAGTTGAGCGAGCCGTGGCAGCGCCGCCTGATAGCGCGCCCATTGGCTGGTGCGCAACGCCCAGTCGCTCTTGGAGAAGGCGACGACCTGTTGATAACTCTCCGGGCCGTTCACCGCCAGAAAATCTTCGTAGTAAAAGCCGATATAGGCGCGCTGTGCGGGGGCGGCCAGGGTAACCTGGCGTCCTTCAACGTCGGTGAGGTGAATTTCAGCGTGCGTGACGTGGCATAAAAGCAGCCACGTCGCCAGCATCCAGACGATACGCGATAACATGATTGACATCCCTTTACGATTAATTGTGATGTTATAATGTAACAATTAATCGCGAGATTCAAACTTTCGTCGCCGCTGAATCAGGCGGGGCATGATGAAACGCGCTGAGCGGATATTGGCCTATAAAGCGTGAGGATAACGGTTCTCGTTGTCATGGCGTGCGGGCAAAGAAATTTTTCTGCAAAATCCCTCCGCCTTGCGCAACAATCGTTTACAATTTGCCAAATCCCGGTCGCGCGTCGTTTTTGTAAAGTTTCGTATTTTTAGTAGGTTAATGGCGCGCAACTCTTGAAACTGTGACGAATGCCCATACGATCCAGGGTATCTGGACAGTGTTTTGTTAACATTTATGAGGAAGTAAACATTTTATGATGCGTATAGCTCTGTTCCTGCTCACCAACCTGGCGGTGATGTTGGTTTTCGGGCTGGTGCTCAGCCTGACAGGAATCCAATCCAGTAGCGTTCAGGGCCTGATGATCATGGCCGGTCTGTTCGGCTTCGGCGGCGCTTTCGTGTCGTTGCTGATGTCCAAATGGATGGCGCTGCGCTCCGTGGGCGGGGAAGTGATTGAACAGCCGCGTAACGAAACCGAAAACTGGCTGCTGGAAACGGTGCGCCGTCAATCGCAGCAGGCGGGCATCGCCATGCCGCAGGTCGCTATCTACCATGCGCCGGACATCAACGCCTTCGCCACCGGCGCACGCCGCGACGCTTCGCTGGTCGCCGTCAGCACCGGCCTGCTGCAGAGCATGAGCCGCGACGAAGCGGAAGCGGTTATCGCGCACGAAATCAGCCACGTCGCCAACGGCGATATGGTGACCATGACCCTGATCCAGGGGATCGTGAACACCTTCGTCATCTTCATTTCGCGCCTGATCGCACAGGTTGCCGCCGGCTTCCTGGGCAACCGCGACGGTGAAGGGGAAGGCAACGGCAACCCGATGATTTACTTCGCCGTGTCGATGGTGCTGGAACTGGTGTTCGGCATCCTGGCGAGCATCATCACCATGTGGTTCTCGCGTCACCGCGAGTTCTATGCCGACGCCGGTTCCGCCAAACTGGTGGGCCGCGAGAAGATGATCGCCGCCTTGCAGCGTCTGAAAACCAGCTATGAACCGCAGGAAGCGGGCAGCATGATGGCGTTCTGCATCAACGGCAAATCCAAGTCGTTCAGCGAGCTGTTCATGTCGCACCCGCCGCTCGACAAGCGCATCGAAGCGCTGCGCACCGGTCAGTACCTGAAGTAATCGGCTGAATGAAATGAAAAACCCCGGCTTGCCGGGGTTTTTTTATGGCATGCCTGAACCGCTATTTCAGCGGCGGCGACGGATTCAGCAATGAAATTCGGCAATGAATGGGATGAGCGCTTCACCGAAGTTTGCGGGCGTTAATGCCGTGCAGCAGCGCCCGAAGTCCCTGAAGCCCACCTGCAAACCGCGTCTTTCGGCCTCTCAGCCTGGGCAGGCGCGGCGCCAGATCACCCAGTGGGAGGACAAGCCGCATCGGGCCCGGTCACGACCGCCTGTTTGGCTTTGGAAGCGCATGTTATATGCTTTGGCACAATGACATTTGTCCCTGAGGCCCTATGAAAATCAACCACGTTCCCTTACTCAACGGTGATGAGGTGTCGGCGCGCCTGGCCGCATTGGCCGGCGGTGTCGCCGATGCGGTTGCGGAATTGTTGAACCGGCATGATGACGATGATGAGCCGCCGGCTATTCGCTGGCATTCAGGCGATCTGCGCCTGCCGGCGTTTTTCCCCGACGAGCACGACGGCCACGATTACGATTACCTGATCGTGGACGGCGATGTGATCGTGGAGGGATGCCTGGCGGTGTCACCGCAGCGAGAGGACGGCGGCATTGTCGTGCTGGGGCGGCTGCAGGCGGATACGCTGATTTGCTGGGGCGGACTGGTCGTGCGTGACGATGTCCGCATACGCCATGCCTATTGCAGCTCAGGAAACG
The DNA here is from genome assembly GCF_052166775.1 of Serratia sp. CY74737. NCBI lineage: Bacteria > Pseudomonadati > Pseudomonadota > Gammaproteobacteria > Enterobacterales > Yersiniaceae > Serratia > Serratia sp. CY74737. Next base: position 73,533 of record NZ_JBJNOF010000009.1, on the reverse strand, counting down.
ACGACGCGCTCGTGGTGGGGGGAGACCTGACCGCGCTCACCCTGGTAGAAACGGGGGAGTTTATCCATGTCCATGGCGACCTCGACGCGCGATGTCTCGCTTCGTTGCAGAACTTCGTTCAGGTTGACGGAGAGACGCGCTGCGACTGCCGCATCGACAGCGCGCAGTCCGAAGAACTGATAAAGCGCATGTTCGCCCCCGGCCTGCTGAAGGCCTTCGAGGGGATGGATAACGACGGCCAACGCCTTGTTGGCTGGTATCCGGATGACGACGCCTATTTAGCCTGTTTACGACAAGGCCGCAGCCCGTTGAGGCGCGGCGACTGACGCCTGGCCTGCCATGCTCACGGTACCGCACCCGACGCGGCCCGGCCGCCAGTGCTGGCCCCGTCGGTTTTTCAATCGATGGGGCTCGGCTCTTTTATGTGCGCTATTTCACCTCGCGGCTGGGCTGCGCCGTTTGCGCGGTCGATTGGGTGATGCGCAGGCCGCTGACCGCCGCCGCCAGGATAGCGAATACCCCAGCCAGGATCAGTGAAGCGTGGGTGCCGGAGGCCGGGAACAGGTTGAACATCAGCGCCACCAGGGCGGCTCCCGAGGTTTGTCCCAGCAGACGGGCAGTGCCCAGCATGCCGCTGGCGCCGCCGCTGCGGTTGCGCGGTGCGGCGGAGATGATGGTGTGGTTGTTGGGCGACTGGAACAGGCCGAAACCGGCGCCGCACAGCACCATGCGCCAGATGATGTCCATATTCGACGGCGCCGCGGGCAGCAGCGCCAGCGAGAACAGCCCGAGCGCGAACACCGCCAGCCCGACGCAGCCCAGCAGGCCGGCATGCACGCGTTCCACCAACCGGCCGGCGATCGGGGCCATCACCACGATCGCCAGCGGCCACGGCGTCAGCAGCAGCCCGGTCGCCACCTCGTCGCGGCCCAATGCGCTTTGCAAGAAGAACGGCAGCGACACCATCGCCAGCATTTGCGCGGCAAACGAGCAGATTGAGGTGCCCATCGACAGGGCGAAGATCGGAATGCGCAGCAGATCGACCGGCAGCAACGGAAATTCCTGGCGCAGCTGGCGGCGCACGAACAGCGCGCCAATCGCCAGCAGCGCGGCGATCTCGCTGAAGATCAGCGTCAGGCTCTGGCCCTGGGCGAAGCCGCTGATGGCGGTGATCAGCAGGCCGAAGGTCAGCGCGTTCAGCACGGCGCTGGTGGGATCGAAACGGCGGTTATCGCTTTTTTGGCCGTTGGCCGGCAGGAATTTCATCCCCAGCAGCAGCGCGACGATGCCGATCGGCAGGTTGATGGCGAACAGCCATTGCCAGGACGCGACCGACAGGATAGCGGCCGCCACCGTCGGCCCGGCCGCCGAGGAGCAGGCGACGATCAGCGAGTTGATGCCCATGCCGCGGCCGAGAAAACGCTGCGGGTAGATGATGCGGATCAGCGCGGTGTTGACGCTCATGATGGCGGCGGCGCCAAAGCCCTGCAGCACGCGGGCGATGGTCAGGGTGAGCAGCGAGTCGGACAGGGCGCAGAACAGTGAGGTGATGCTGAACACCAGCAATCCGGCCTGATAGATGCGGCGATAGCCGACCAGATCGCCGAGCGACGCCAGCGACAGCAAAGAGACGGTGATCGCCAGTTGATAGGCGTTAACCACCCAGATGGAACTGGCCGGACTGGCGTTGAGATCGCGCGCGATGGTGGGCAGCGCCACGTTGGCTATCGCGCCGTCGAGCACGGATACGGTAATGCCGAGGGCGATGGCGAGGATCGCCCCATAGCGTTGCGGGACGGGGAGGCCGTCGGAACAAGGACGCATGCAGGTCTCAGCGGTATTTATTCAGGAGAGTATTATCATGCTAATCATATTCGCCTGCGATTGCATGCCCCTTGTCCGCTTAATTGTAAACGGCGGTGAGCGGCAGGCGGTTATTCATTTGGCTTCAATCGCTTAGCCTTCAGCTGCGTTGCGCGTCGCGATCTGTTCCGATTATACTGAAACCCTTGTTTAAATTTCCTGAAACAAAACCGTTAAGTAGGGTATTCGCCATGGCTAACGCAGATTCAGACAAGCAACCGGATGCCGTCTCATCCGTGATGAAAGTGTTCGGCATTTTGCAGGCGCTCGGCGATGAGCGCGAGATCGGCATTACCGAACTGTCCCAGCGGGTGATGATGTCTAAAAGCACCGTCTACCGGTTTCTGCAGACCATGAAAGCGCTGGGTTACGTTTCACAGGAGGGCGAGACGGAAAAGTATGCGCTGACGCTCAAGCTGTTCGAACTGGGCGCCAAATCGTTGCAGAACGTCGATCTGATCCGTAGCGCCGACGTGCAGATGCGCGAGCTGTCGAATCATACCCGTGAAACCATCCACCTCGGCGCCCTGGACGAGGATGGCATCGTCTACATCCACAAGATCGACGCGATGTACAACCTGCGCATGTATTCGCGCATCGGCCGCCGCAACCCGCTGCACAGCACCGCCATCGGCAAGGTGCTGCTGGCCTGGCGCGAGCGGGATGAGGTAGCGCAGATCCTGTCGCAGATTGAATTTACCCGCAGCACCGAGCATACCCTGACCAGCGCCGCCGAACTGTTGCCGGTGCTGGATCGGGTGCGTGCGCAGGGATACGGCGAAGATGCCGAAGAGCAAGAAGCGGGGATCCGCTGCATCGCGGTACCGGTCTTTGACAGGTTCGGGGTGGCGATCGCCGGGCTGAGCATCTCTTTCCCGACGCTGCGCTTTTCCGAAGCGGCGCGGGAGGAGTATGTGGCGTTGCTGCACGTCGCCGCCCGACGCATTTCCGAACAGCAGGGCTATCACGACTACCCGTTCTGACCTGTGTTTCGATGAGCAAGGCGCCGCCATGACGGCGCCTTGCTGTTATTTTGCGCCGGGCGTCAGCCGCTGAGAAATCCGCTCCAGCACCAACATCAGCAACAGCGTGGCCGCCACCAGGATCATGGTCAGCGTTGCGCCATTGGCGATGCTGCCGCGATCGGTCAGGCTGAAGATCGTGACCGGCAGCGTCGCCCAGCTCGGCGGGTAGATCATCATGGTCGCGCCCAGCTCCCCCATCGACAGCGACAGGCTGAGCGCGAAGGCGGAGATCATGTAGGGGGCGATCATCGGCAGGGTGACGTGGCGCAGGCGAAACAGCGGCGAAGCGCCCAGGCTGGCGGCGACGTTCTCGTAGTCGTCAGGCAGCCGGGTCAGCCCGGCCATGACGTTGCCGAAGGTAAAGGCGGAAATCAGCACGAAGTGGGCGGCGGGCACGATCAGGAAGGTGCCGTTCATCTGCAGCGGCCCCTGGCTGAACGCCACCAGCATCCCCAAACCGATAGAGACCGAAGGCACCGCGCTGGGAATGAAAAACAGCGTGCCCAGCAGCCGTCGGCCGCGTTCAGGCACGTGGCGCAGCGCCAACGCCGCCCAGGTGCCGCACAACAACGCGAACAGGCTGGCGCTGAAACCGATAGCCAGACTGGCGATCAGCGCGTCCCAGGAGGCGCCGCTGAACGCCTGGCGGAAGTGGCTGAGGGTGAAGCCGCTCGGCAGCACGCCGCTCCACTGTTCACTGAGGCTGGACATCAGGATCACCGCCAGCGGCAGGCAGAAGAACAGGGCGAACAGCGTGACCGCCAGTGTGCAGGTCAGGGTGCGGCCGGTGCGAGACCAAATCAACATCGTCAGCTCCTCAGCCCGGCGCGCGCCGCGGCGTAGCGGTAAAGGGAGAACAGCCCGAGCGACAGCGCGATATTCACGACGGCGATCGCGCAGGCGACGGCGTAGTCCGATTCCAAAATCGCTTTGGCGTAGACCATCATCGGCAGCGTGGTGACGCCCTTGGCGCCGATAAACAGCACGATGCCGAACTCATTGGTGGTCAACAACAAACACAGGCTGCCGCCGGCCAGCAAGGCCGGCAGCGCGGCCGGTAAAATCACCTGGCGTACCACCCGTCCCGGCCGGGCGCCGAGGATGCTGGCGGCCTCGAGCTGGCTGCGGTCGATCTGCGACAGCGCCGCCATCAGTGGGCGCATCACCAGTGGGGTAAACACGGTGATTTCCGCCAGGATCACCCCCCAAATGGAGTAAAGAAAATCCACCGGCGGCAGGGTGAAACCAAAGGTCGCCATCAGCGTGCCGTTCAGCAGGCCGGCGGAACCGTAGATGAACGTGAAGGCCAGCGTGATGAGGAAGGTCGGCATGGCGATAAAGGTATCGATCACCCGGGCGATCAGACGGCTGCCGGGGAACGGCGTGAACACCAGCAACAGCGACAGCAGGGTGCCGAGCACCAGGCAGCCCAGCGTCGCCAGCAGCGCGATCTGCAGTGTGTTGAGAAGGGCGCCGACAAAGCGGCGTGATTCGAACGCCTGCTGCAGCGCGGTGACGCTGAACAGCCCTTGGTCGTCGGTAAACGCCTGTTTGACGATCAACGCCAGCGGGTAGAAAAACAGCGTCGCCAGCGCCAGCAGCGGCAACAGGATCCACAGGCGGCGCGGCAAACGCAGCCGCTGGGCCGGGCGAGTAAGCGTAGAGTCGGTCATGTCAGTCCTCGATCAGTACCGCATCGTCGGGGGCGAAATAGAGCGGCACCCGTTCGCCGATCTGCGGCATCCGGCTGCGATGGGTGGTGACCACGCGCAGCGGGTGGCCTTGCGCGTCGAACTGCAGGTGCGTCAGTTCACCCTGCCAATGAATATCGCGCAGCGTGCCGATAAGGCAGTTGCTGCGCTGAGCGTCGGCATCGAGCGCAATATGCTGCGGCCGGATGCACAGCAGCTTGTCGAAGCCGCGTTGTGCGCCGTAGGTGAAACAGCCGATCACTTTGCCGGCGCAGCTGACGGTGGTCATGCCTTGCCCGGTGGTGGTCTCCAGCGCCGTGGCCGGCAGCAGGTTGGCGCGGCCGAGAAACTCGGCGGCGAAGCGGTTCGTCGGATGGTGGTACAACGCGCGGGTTTCGCCGTGGGCGATCAGGTGGCCGTCGCGCATGATGCCGATCTTGTCCGCCAGCGTCAGCGCTTCGCCCTGATCGTGGGTGACGTACAGGATGGTCAGATCCGGCAGCTCGCGGTGCAGGCGGGCGATTTCTTCCACCATGCTGTGGCGGATTTGCGCGTCCAGCGCCGACAGCGGTTCATCCAGCAACAGCACTTTGGGGCGCACCGCAATGGCGCGGGCGATCGCCACCCGCTGTTGCTGGCCGCCGGAAAGCTGGCTGGGATAGCGCCTGGCGTAGGCGGACATGCCGACGATGGCCAGCGCTTCTTCGACGCGCTCGGCGGTCAGGCCGCGCGGCTTGCCCTGGGCGCGCAGGCCGAACGCCACATTGTCTTCGACGCGCATATGCGGAAACAGCGCATAGTTCTGCACCACCATGCCCAGGCCGCGTTCATAGGGCGGCACGTCGGTGACATCGATATCGCCGATGGCGATGCGTCCGGCGGACGGCTGCACGAAACCGGCAATCGCTCGCAGTACGGTGGTTTTGCCCGAGCCGGAGGGGCCGATCAGCGCCAGCACTTCGCCGGGCGCGATGGTGAGCGTCAGGGGTTTCAGCACTTCGGTGCCGCGGTACGACACGCTGACGCGGTCGAGCTGAATGCCCGACGGCCCGGCGATGTCCCGGCTGTTATCCCGCGCCTCAGCGCGGGAAGCGAGAAGAGAAGGCATGGTCAGCGTCATTCTGTCACCTTGTGCCAGCGGGAGATGTCGGCGGACAGGCTGCTCACCACCTGATTCCAGTCCGGCGCCCAGATATCCACGCCCTGCAGCGCAGCCTGCGACTGCCTGAAGTTATCGTCGGTCGGGGTCACGTCTTTACGCACCGGCATGCCGTAGGAAATGGCGCTGACGCTGCTCTGCGCCTCTTTGCTCAGCAGGAAATCGATCAGCTTTTTGCCGTTGGCGCTTTGCGGCGCGCCTTGCACCAGGCCGATGTAGTAAGGCAGCACCAGCGTGCTGCGCTTGCCGTCCGGCCCGGCCGGCCAGAACACCTTCACGTTCGGGTTGCTGCGCATCTGCGCCAGGTTCATCTGCAGATCGCCGTTGGCCACCAGCAGCTCCCCTTTATTGACCAGCGCGGTCAGCTTGCCGGTGGAGGCGGAAGGGCCGACGTTGTTGCTTTGCAGCTTGCCGAGGTAGTCGAAACCGGCGTCTTTGCCGCCGAAGCTGTGGAACGCCTGCAGCATCACCGCAGTGCCGTCGCCCGCCTGGCCCGGTGTGGAGTACTGCAGCTTATTGCGGAACTGCGCGTCCAGCAGCTGTTGGTAGCTGGCGGGCGCCTGCGGCAGCAGTTTAGCGTTATAGATGAAGCTCAGGTAGTTGTTCACCAGCGGCACGAACTGTGGCTGCGCATCGGCGATTTGCGCGGCAGCCTGCGGGGTAAAGTCCTGCAGCAGTTTTTCCGCCGCCGCGCGTTGAATGAACGGCGGCAGCGTCACGAGCACGTCGGCCTGCGGGTTGCTGCGCTCTTTCGACAGGCGTTCCACGATGGCGCCGGAGCCGCCTTCGACGTACTGCACCTTGACGCCGGTCGCCTGGGTGAAGGCGTCGAACTGCGTTTGATACCAGCTGTGATCGCCGTCGTGCAGACCATCGGCGGAGTAGACGGTCACCACCGCCTCGGCGGCCCAGAGCGGCGCGGAGCCGAGTGCGATGGCGGTCATCACGACCAGTCGAGAAAGTTTCATAGCTTCAGCCTCACTGTTACGGGTTAATGCGAAACTGGTATACACCAGATATGCGGCCACGCTAATCGGCGAATATGACAAACAAATGAAATCAGCAAAATATCATTGCCGGGAACGGAGAGGACGACGCGGGAGAGAAAGGCGGGCCTGCGTGCGCAGGCCCCGTTGGGCAGGGGGTTAAAGCGTATCGACTTCGATGCGCAGGCTGTCGTGGCGCCAGTATTCGATATCGAAATCGAGAATGCGGCCGTGCTGATCGTAATTCAAGCGGCGCAGCAGCAACGCGGGCAGGCCGACCATGGCACCCAGCGCGTTGGCGGCGCGATAAGGCAGGGCGGTCGGGTAGAACGACAGGTGCATGTTGCTGTAAATCAAATCGTAATGCTGCTGATAAACCTCGGTCAGGCTGCCGTTGAGATCGTGGCTGAGCAGTTCCGGCACCCGTTGCGGCAGGCAGTGGTTCTCGCAATAGCAGATGGCGCGGCCGTCGGCATAGCGCACCCGGCGCAGCAGATACACCTGATCGAACGGTTCGAGCGCCAGCGGCTGCATCACGTCGAGCGGCACCGTGGTTTTTTCGCCGGACAGCAGCGCGGTGCGCGGCGTGCGCCCTTGCTCCTGACAGAGACGGTGGAAGTTGGTGTTTTGCGTCGGATCCAGCCACAGCCGCTCCGGCGTGACGAACCAGCCGCGACGATCGGCGCGGTAGATGGCGCCGGTGGCTTCCAACTGCGCCAGGCTCTCGCGGATGGTGACGCGGGTGGTAGAGAAGATGGCGCACAGCTCGCGCTCCGAAGGCAGCTTGTCGCCGGCCTGCAGCGCGCCGCGGGTGATGCGCGCCTGAAGCTGATCCTTGATCTGCAGATAGTGGGGCATATCGCCCGGATGTTCTTTCATTTCATCTCGCTATGGCATCGGCCTGGCATTCCGGCCCGCTTATTATACATAGCCAGATGAATTTTTTGTTTCACCGCGCTTTGCCGTTTGACCTGGGAAGGAATTTGCCGCCACAATCAACGCAATCTGGTATAGACCAATAGGTGAATAACATGTCCGACCGTAACTACCTGCTGTTGACCCCCGGCCCGTTGACCACGTCGAAAACGGTGAAAGAGGCGATGCTGTATGACAGCTGCACCTGGGATGAAGATTACAACCTCGGCGTGGTGCAGCGCATTCGCCAACGGTTGGTGGCGCTGGCGACGCCGTCCGCCGGCTATACCTCGGTGCTGCTGCAGGGCAGCGGCAGCTTTGCGGTAGAGGGCGTGCTGGGCACGGTCATCGGCCCGCACGACAAGCTGCTGATCGTCAACAACGGTGCCTACGGGGCGCGGATGATCGAAATGGCGCGGCTGATGGATATCGACCACCACGCGTTCGACTGCGGCGAGGTGAACGAACCGGACGTGGCGGCGATGGAGGCGGTGCTGAAAAGCGATGCACGCATCAGCCATATCGCCATGGTGCACTGTGAAACGACCACCGGCATGCTCAACCCGCTGCAGAAGGTCGCCGGTCTGGCGGCGCGCAACGGCAAGACCTTTATCGTCGATGCGATGAGCAGCTTCGGCGGCATCCCGCTGGATGTGGACGCGCTGGGCATCGATTTTCTGATCAGCTCCGCCAACAAATGCATTCAGGGCGTACCGGGCTTTGCTTTCGTCATCGCCCGCCGCAGCGAACTGGAGAAATGCGCCGGCCGTTCGCGCTCGCTGTCGCTGGATTTGTATGCCCAATGGCGCTGTATGGAAGACCAGGCCGGCAAATGGCGCTTTACGTCGCCCACTCACACCGTGCTGGCCTTCGCGCAGGCGCTGAAAGAGCTGGAACAAGAGGGCGGCATTGCCGCGCGTCACGACCGCTATCACGCCAATCAGCGTCGGCTGGTGGCGGGCATGCGTGAACTGGGCTTTGAGACCCTGCTGGACGATGCGCTGCATTCGCCGATCATCACGGCGTTCTATTCGCCGAAGGCCGACACTTACCGCTTCGCCGAGTTTTATCAGCGCCTGAAGCAGCAGGGCTTCGTGATTTATCCCGGCAAAGTGTCGCAGAGCGACTGCTTCCGCATCGGCAACATCGGCGAAATTTATCTGCAGGATATCGAACGATTGCTGGCGGCCGTCGGGCAGGCGATGTACTGGAATCAATAAGGATTGACCATGAAACAGATCAACGCAGTGATCCTCGACTGGGCCGGCACCACGGTGGACTTCGGCTCCTTTGCGCCGACGCAGATTTTTGTCGAGGCGTTCAAACGCACTTTCGATATCGACATCAGCCTGGCGGAAGCGCGCATTCCGATGGGGCTCGGCAAATGGCAACACATTGAGGCGCTGGGCAAGTTGCCGGCGGTTGACGCGCGCTGGCGGCAGAAGCTGGGCCGCTCGATGAGCCACCAGGATATCGACGCGCTGTATCAAGCGTTTATGCCGCTGCAAATCGCCAAAGTGGTCGACTTCGCCGATCCCATCGAGGGCGTGCCGCAGGTGATTGCCGCTCTGCGTGAACAGGGCATCAAAATCGGCTCCTGCTCCGGTTATCCGCGCGCGGTGATGGCGGTGCTGGCGCCTGCCGCAGCGCAGCGCGGCTACGCGCCGGATTACTGGGTCGCCACCGACGATCTCGCGGCCGGCGGGCGACCGGGGCCGTGGATGGCGTTGCAAAACGTGATTGCGCTGGGCATCGATGCGGTGGCGCATTGCGTGAAGGTGGATGACGCGGTGCCGGGCATTGCCGAAGGGCTGAACGCCGGGATGTGGAGCGTCGGGCTGGCGCTGTCCGGCAACGAGTTTGGCGCGACCTGGCAGGAGTATCGCCAAATGCCGCAAGGGGAGATCGAGCGCCGCCGCACGGCCGCCGCCGATAAGCTGTACGCGGCGGGCGCGCACTATGTGATAGATACGCTGGCGCAATTGCCGGGTGTGATCGCTGATATCAACCGGCGGCTGGCGAACGGCGAGCGGCCGTAACGACCGAACGCAGGGCATAAAAAACCGGGGATCATCCCCGGTTTTTTCGTTCGCGGAAGGGGTTAACGGTGAGCCAATTCGACTTCGTCTTCGCTGTCCATCACGGCTTTGTCGGTTTGCTTCATCAGTTGGCTGGTGATGGTGCCCGCCGCCATGGAACCGTTGACGTTCAGCGCGGTACGGCCCATGTCGATCAGCGGTTCAACCGAGATCAGCAGCGCAACCAGCGTCACCGGCAGGCCCATCGCCGGCAGCACGATCAGCGCGGCGAAGGTGGCGCCGCCGCCCACGCCTGCCACACCGGCGGAGCTGAGGGTGACGATGCCGACCAGGGTGGCGATCCACACCGGATCCAGCGGGTTGATGCCGACGGTCGGCGCAACCATCACCGCCAGCATCGCCGGGTAGAGGCCCGCACAGCCGTTCTGGCCGATGGTGGCGCCGAACGACGCCGAGAAGCTGGCGATGGATTCCGGCACGCCCAGGCGGCGAGTCTGCGCTTCCACGTTCAATGGAATGCTGGCGGCGCTGGAGCGACTGGTGAAGGCGAAGGTGATTACCGGCCACACCTTGCGGAAGAACTTCATCGGGTTTACGCCGGTGAAGGCCAGCAGGATGGCGTGTACCACGAACATGATGGCCAGACCGATATAGGAGGCCACCACGAAGCTGCCGAGCTTGACGATGTCGTGAATGTTGGAGCCGGCGACCACTTTGGTCATCAGCGCCAGCACGCCGTACGGCGTCAGCTTCATGACCAGACGCACCAGCTTCATCACCCAGGCCTGCAGGGTATCGATAGCCACCAGCACGCGCTCGCCTTTCGGCTTGTCGTCTTTCAGCAGCTGCAGCGCCGCCACGCCGAGGAAGGTGGCGAAAATCACCACGCTGATGATTGAGGTCGGGCTGGCGCCGGTCAGATCGGCGAACGGGTTTTTCGGGATGAACGACAGCACCATCTGCGGCACGGTCAGATCGGCCAGTTTGCCTACGTAGTTGGTCTGGATCGCCGTCAGACGCGCGCTTTCCTGCGCCCCCTGCACCAGGCCTTCGGCGCTCAGGCCGAACAGGTTGGTGACCAGCACGCCCACCAGCGCCGAGATCAGCGTGGTGAACAGCAATGTGCCGATAGTCAGAACGCTGATTTTGCCCAGCGAAGAGGCGTTATGCAATTTGGCGACCGCGCTCAGGATAGAGGCGAAGACCAGCGGCATGACGATCATTTGCAGCAGTTGCACATAGCCGTTGCCGACGATGTTGAACCAACTGATGGATTCTTTCAGTACTGGGTTGTCGGCGCCGTACACCAGCTGCAGCCCCAGACCGAACACCACGCCGACCACCAGGCCGACCAGCACTTTTTTCGCCAGGCTCCATTGCTTGTGGCGGGTTTGCGCCAGCAGCAAAAGGAGCGCGACAAACACCAGCACGTTAATCACGAGCGGAAGATTCATCCCCAATATCTCCAATAATCTTTCTTATATAAAAACGACTACGCACCATTAGGTGTGTCGCGATGTAAATATCGTAACAGTTTGCCGAGGGGCCCACTTATATCCAAATGGAATTTAATATAGCTTTTCGTGTGATTTTGTTTGTTTTATATACGCATTGGTGATGGGTTGAGCGATTTTTTGTGATCAGAGTCTAATATTTCTGATTTGCTCTACGTAGGATTGCACCGGGAGGGTGAAATCACCTTGCCAGCAGATGGCAAACGCCACCAGGCAGAGGCACAGCACGCGCTCCAACTGATTGCCTTTTTGTGAGTTGAGCAGCGGCAGGCGAAAACGCCAGCGGCACGGCCACAGCAGCGGTACGCCGGCGGGCGTGAGCATGTCGGCCAGCAGATGGCTAAAGTAACCGATGATCATGGCGTGCAGCGCGTCGGCCGGGATCGGCCAACTGCGCGGCACATCAAGCTGAAACAGCGCCATGCCGCCGGCGATCGCCAGCAGGCTGTGGGTGAAACCGCGGTGGCCGAAGGCGCGGGCGATGGGAATGGCGATCCAGCGCAGACGCTGGCCCAGCACCGACTTGGGGTGATCGATGTCCGGCAGCAGTGAGGTCAGCAGCGCGGCGGGTATGATGTGCCACCAGTCGCCGGTAGCCAGCTCTGGCGTCACTTCCGCCTTCTTGGCGAAGATCGCGCAAGCGACAGAGAATATAAGGTGTCCTTCCGCGGTCATGCTGTTGCGATTCCGACTGGTAAACTGTTAATTTATCCAGTATATGGGAAAATTCCCAGTAGTGGAAGCAGTTACCCTGTAACTAATTGTTTATTTTTCCCTGTTTTACAACGGCTTGTTACGGCAATGGGTAACAAAGCATCTATTTTGACGGGCGAGAACAAAAAGCGGGCGATGGGGGGCGTATGGAGGTGAGAAAAAAGACGGTTGCTCGGCGTGTGGCGGGAGGAAGCGGCGGCCTTGAACCGCGCTGCGTGGCAGTGACAACGCGCCGCGGGCCGTCGCTTTCCCTGCCATGCAGCATAATGAGAACGTCATGCTAATTCAATAAAATGAAACGGTGTTTCGTTTATTTTGCGGTGCGGATCCCTTTTATGACGCAGAGCGGCAAACCCAGGGCGCCGATGGCCGGCGCCGTAGGTCAGGCAACGTGGGCGGCGGTGAGCTGTTCCAGGGTGTCCAGCTTGTGGTCCGCCAGCGCCCAGCGCGGATCGTTACGGTATTCGGCTGCCGGGATCACGATGGAACGCATGCGTGCGGCCTTGGTGGCGATCATGCCGTTAAACGAGTCTTCCAGCGTGATGCAGCGCAGCGGATCGCTGCCCAGGCGTTCGGCGGCGATCAGGTAGACCTCCGGATGCGGCTTGCTGTACGGCAGGTATTCGGCGGAAACCAACTGATCGAAGTAATCCTCAAGCTCGAACATCTTCAGCACCTGCCGTTGCATGTGCAGCGGCGAGGCGGAGGCGAGACCGATGTTCAGCCCCTGGCGGCGGCACAACTCCAGCGCCTGCTGAACGCCCGGCAGCAGCGGGCGCGTCTCGTGCACCAGCTCGATGGCGCGCTCGATAATCCGCGCCGACACCTCATCAAGCGAAACCCCTTGCCACGGCATCGCCTGATACCACATCTTCACCACCAGATCGATGCGCAGCCCCAGCGTGTCCGGCAGCTTGTGACGGTCGGACAGATCCAAACCCAGTGCGCCGAAGATATCCAACTCGGCCTGCAGCCACAGCGGTTCCGAGTCGATTAACAAGCCGTCCATATCAAAAATTGCGGTTTCAATGCGTTGCGAATAAGCCATTAACGGTTAACTCCTGCCGGCGCGGGTGAATGTGCCCGACACTTTATCATCGCCGGTGACGAGACTAAAACCTTTGCCTGCGCGTTTGGCTTTTGCCAAAACGCAGGATATTCCACACCTCGCGCAATTTTAGCCACCAGCGCTGGTGTTGACGCTCGGTGACCTGTTGCAACATGCGTGCGTAGTCCAGCACCAAACCCGGCGTCCAGGTCATGCTTTCGCCGCGGCTGCGCAGTACCGCCAGCATCCACAGGTTGGGATCGAGCACCAGCAACAGAAAGCGGCGCCACAGATGTTTATCGCCCAGCACGCCTTCCAACGCGCTGTCGAGCGCGCCGATGACCGTGGTGGAGCAGTTGCGCCGGGTCAGATTGTAGGTGGCATCCTGCCGATAACGTAGCCAGAATGCGCGCAGCGCCGCCGGGTTATAGCGGTAGAATTGAATTTTCTTGTCCGGTGGGCACCAGGCGGCGATCTCGCCCGCAAGGTCGGGCAGGAAACGCCCGTCGACGTTGTTCTGTTCGCCGGCATGCAACAACTGGCGGAAATCCTGAACGGAATGGCTGATGTCGTTGAGCGGGTAGTGACTGATATACACATCCGGCGCGAGCGCCAGGGCGGCGTGACCGGTGGAGATATTGCCGCCGCCGTCGACCGCCGCGATGTATCGGTCGACGATGTAACGCCGGCGCGGATCTTTAGCCGCACCAATCGGTGTCCAGACATACACCGTGAGCGGCGCAGTCTCATCCTCCGGGGGCGGTGGTTGCCGCGTGGGGTGCTGATTCAGAGAGAAGGTTGTCAGTCTCCGGGCGATACGCAATAAGGCCCAGCCGGAAAGCACCATCATCACGCCGAGGCAAAAGGGCACCGTCATCCGATGCGGCGCCGGCCAGCCGACAAAAATCATCAACGAAAGCAGGATCTCGCCGCCGCCCGCCAGCGCCACGCCTTTCCATCGACTGTGTTGAATCACCGTGGAGGAGGCGATGCGCACGGCGCCGTCAAGCAGCAGCGCGCTGCCAAACACCACGGTGGCGACGATGTTATCGTCTGCGGGCACGTCCAGCATTAAAAAGGCCATAAAGACAAAACCCAATCCTTTCAGCAGCACTGGCCTGCTGGCCGAAGAGCCGATCACCAGCGCGGCGGATACCGCCACCAACCCCTCCAGCGCCAGGATGACCGCCAGCGCATCCAGCGCCAGCACCGACCGGCCATCCTGCAGTATGTCGAACAGCATCAGCGCCCCTGCGGCTATCCACAGCCAACCGAACAGCACCAGCAGACGGCGCTGACCGTGCAGCGCCTGCGCGCCCAGCAATAAGATAATCAGTCGAATCATGGCGGCCTCTGCCCGAATGGATAACGTTATCTCTTCAATGATAGTGTGCCGGCGCGGTTAAGTTTTTGATTTCGACTAATTCGGCTAAGCTTGTAGCACAGCGGGAGTGAAGAAAACGGTGGGCGAGTTTCGCCAACAGCAGGTAGACTTAGCCGATTCGGTTACGTCGCTAACAAGGGGAACACATGACGTATCAACAGGCCGGGCGTCTCGCCATTTTGAAACGCATTCTCGGATGGGTGGTTTTTATCCCGGCGTTGCTGTCGACGCTGATTTCCGTGCTGGGTTTTATCTATCAGCACAGTGAAAAAACCAAGGGCATCAACGCGGTGATGCTGGATTTCGTCCACGTGATGGTGGACATGGTGCGTTTCAACACGCCGTTCCTGAACCTTTTCTGGTATAACTCACCGGTGCCCGACGTGGATAAAAGCCTGTTCAGCGGCGCCAATCTGATGTTCATCATCATCTATATTCTGATCTTCGTCGGGCTGGCGCTGCAGGCTTCCGGCGCGCGCATGTCGCGTCAGGTCAAGTTCATCCGCGAAGGGTTGGAAGACCAGATGATCCTGGAGCAGGCCAAGGGCAGCGAAGGGCACACGCGCCAACAGCTTGAGGAGCGCATTACGCTGCCGCACCACACCATCTTCCTGCAGTACTTCCCGCTGTACATCCTGCCGATCGTGATTGCGGTGATCGCCTGGTTCGTGATCCGCCTGTTGGGGCAGTTGGCCGGCGCGGCCTGAACCATGAACGGGGCGCCGCTCGGCGCCCCGGAACGTTATGACGCTTCCGGCTGCAACAGCGCCTCCACCGCGCGTTGGGCAGCCACCAAATGCTGGCCGCCGAACAGATTGCTACGGTTGAGCAGGTAGTACAGCTGATACAGCGGCTGGCGTTCGATAAATCCGGCCCCCAGCGGCCACACGCTCTGATAGCCGTCGTAGATCTGCGGCGGCAGCTCCGGATACAGCGGCAGCATCGCCAAATCGCACTCTCTGTCGCCCCAGTAGCTGGCCGGATCGAACAGTATCGGCCCGTTGGCGGTCATCGCGCAGTTGCCCGGCCACAGGTTGCCGTGCAGCAGGGAAGGCTGCGGCTGGTGGTGCTGCAAGCGCAGATACACCCGATCGACGATGTCGTCGATGTCGCCGAAGGTCATGCCTTTTTCCGCCGCCAGCTGCAGCTGCCAGCCGATGCGCTGCTCGGCGAAGAATTCCGACCAGCGGCGTTGCCAGGCGTTGGGTTGCGGGGTGGTGGTCAGATCGCTGTCGAAGTCGAGACCGAACTGCGGTTGCTCGCTCCACTGGTGCAGATGCGCCAGTTGTTGCCCCAGGCAGTAGGCGCCATGGGCGTCGAGGGGTTTCAACTGCTGATACTCCAGCAGCAGGAAGCTGTAGTCGCGATCGCTGCCGACGCCGTACACTTCCGGCATCCGCACGCTTTTGCTGCGCGCCAGCAGCGCCAGCTGATCGGCCTCGGCGGTGAATATCGGCAGTTGTTCACGGGCGTCGCATTTCACGAACACCTCGTTGTCACCGTAACTCACGCGCCACGCCGGGTGAATGTCACCCCCGGGCAGTTCAATCCTTTCGCGTATCTCTGCGCTGCCAAGATGTTCACTTAACAGACGGCTAACGGCTTGCCACATGGTATTTCCCCCTCTGTGCTGCCTGATAATTCATTAGGTTAGCGTCTTTCCCGTGGTGAAAACACGACGCGGCGCACAGCCGGCGTCAAAATAGGCGATTTTTTCAGCATACCGCCAGCTCACAGTATATACCCTATTGATTAATTTAAGCGCAATACCGGTTGCAACTTGATGACAACGGATAAGCGGGCGGAGGAAACAGGATGCGGCGGAGAGCACCGCCGCATCAGAGGAGGGCGTTTAACTGTCGCTCAGGGCGGTTTGGTTACGCTGTAACGGACGCAGTTTACCGTACAGTAAGGCGATAACGAACAGCACGGCCTGCACAATGACGATGCAGGGCCCGGTTGCGCCGTCGATGTGGAAACTGATCAGCGTGCCGAGCACGCAAGAGAACACCGACACCACCGTCGCCACCATCAGCATGCGATCGAAGCGGCGGCACAGCATAAAGGCGATGATGCCGGGGGCGATCAGCATGGCGATCACCAGGATCACCCCCACGGCCTGCAGCGAGGCGACGATGGTCATCGCCAGCAGACACAGCAGCCCGTAGTGCAGCAGCTTGACCGGCAGGCCAATCACCCGCGCATGGTGCGGATCGAAACAGTAGAGCATGAAGTCTTTGCGTTTAAGCAACACCACCGCCAGGGTGAAGCCGGCGATCAGCAGGGTTTGCTTCAGCTCGCCGTCGGTGATGCCCAGCATGTTGCCGAACAGAATGTGGCTCAGGTGCTGGTCGGTGTCGATGCGCGAGAACAGCACCAGGCCGAAGGCGAACATGCCGGAGAAAACGATGCCCATCACCGTGTCTTCTTTCACCCGGCTGTTCTCTTTCAGGTAGCCGGTGGCCACCGCGCAGAAGATGCCGGAGAGGAAGGCGCCGATCGCCAGCGGAATGCCGATGACGAACGCCACTACGATGCCGGGCAAGACGGCGTGCGAGATGGCGTCGCCCATCAGCGACCAGCCCTTGAGCACCAGATAGCAGGAGAGCACGGCGCATACCACGCCGGTGACGATGGCGGCGACGATCGCCCGCTGCATGAACGGGTAGGCGAAGGGTTCGCTGAGCAGTTGGTAGAGCGTGTCCATCAGCGGCCTCCGGTTGGTGACTGTGCTACGCGACGTTTTGCCGCCAGCAGGCCGTGTTTCGGCGCGAAGCAGAACGCCGCCAGGAACACCAGCGTTTGCAGCGTGACGATCACCCCGCCGGTGGCGCCGTCGAGGAAGAAACTCAGGTAGGCACCGATGCCGCTGGTCAATGCGCCGATGATGATGGCGATGATCACCAGCCGGCTGAAGCGGTCGGTCAGCAGATAGGCGGTGGCGCCCGGCGTGATCACCATGGCGATCACCAAAATGGCGCCGACGGTTTGCAGTGCGGCGACGGTGCAGGCGCTGAGCAGGGTGAAGAACAGGATCTTCAGCTTCAGCGGCGACAGGCCGATCGACACGGCGTGGCTTTCGTCAAAGAACACCGCCAGCAGATCTTTCCACACCAGGCACAGGATCAGCAGCGAAACGCCGATGATGATTTCCACCTGCAGCACGTCTTCGTCGGCGATGCCGAGGATATTACCGAAGATGATCGACTGTACGTTGACCGAGGTGGGGTTGAGCGACACGATCAGCAGGCCGACGGCGAAGAAGGTGGAGAAGATAAAGCCGATGATGGCGTCTTCGCGCAGCCGGGTGATGTGGCGCACCAGCGTCATCGCCAGCGCCGCCAGCATGCCGGTGAAGAAGGCGCCGGCGGCGTAGGGCAGGCCGAGGGCATAGGCGCCGGCCACGCCGGGCACCACCGAGTGCGACAGCGCATCGCCCATCAGCGACCACCCTTTCAGCATCAGGTAGGCGGACAGAAACGCGCAGGCGGCGCCGACGATGGCGCTGACCCAGATGGCCTTCACCATGTAGTTATAACTGAAAGGTTGCAGCAGAAGGTCCAGCATCAGGATTGTTTCTCCCTGGCCTGACTGTTGGCAGGCGGATCGCTCTTGGTGTGGCCATAGAACACCGCCGGGCGTTCATCGTCGGTCAACACCGTGACGGTGCGCGGATCGTTGTCGTCGTGCAGATCCGGGCCGGAGAGGTTGATATGGCGCAGCACGCCGCCGAACGCCAGCTCCAGATTGCTCTGGGTGAAGGTGGTTTCGGTCGGGCCAGCGGCTAACACCGTGCGGTTGATGAGGATCACCTGATCGCAGAACTCCGGCACGCTGCCGAGGTTATGGGTGGAAACCAGGATCAGATGCCCCTCGTCGCGCAGCGAGCGCAGCAGATCGATAATGGCATTCTCGGTTTTCACATCCACGCCGGTGAAAGGCTCATCCAGCAGCAGCACCGTGCCCTGCTGCGCCAGGGCGCGCGCCAGAAACACGCGCTTTTTCTGACCGCCGGAGAGTTCGCCGATCTGCCGGCCGCGCAGCTCGCTGAGGCCGACGCGCTCCAGCGCCTTGTCGACCCGCAAGCGATCCTCGCGCGACGGAATGCGCAGGAAATTCATCTTGCCGTAGCGGCCCATCATCACCACGTCTTCCACCAGCACCGGGAAGTTCCAGTCGACGTCTTCGGTTTGCGGCACGTAGGCGATCAGGTTCTTTTTCAGCGCGTCCGCCACCGGTTTGTCGCTCAGCGATACCCGGCCGCTGGTGGGCTTGACCAGCCCCATGATGCTTTTGAACAGCGTCGATTTACCGCTGCCGTTGACGCCCACCAGCGCACAGATAGAACCGCCGCTCAGGGTAAAGCTGGCGTTATGAATGGCGGTGTGCCCGTTGTTGTAGGTCACGGTGACGTCGTCCACATTCAATTCAGGGCGGACAAACAGCTCATGGGTCATTGATCGAATCCTTTGGCGATGGTTTGCACGGTGGTGTTAAGCAGATCGATATAGGTCGGCACCGCGCCATCGCGGGTGGACAGCGAGTCCACGTACAACACGCCGCCGTATTTGGCGCCGGTCTCTTTCGCCACCTGCCTGGCCGGCTTGTCGGAAATGGTGCTCTCGCTGAACACCACCGGAATATGGTGGGCGCGCACCGCGTCGATCACCCGGCGGACCTGTTGCGGCGAGCCTTGCTCATCGGCGTTGATCGGCCACAGATAGACTTCTTTCAGCTGATAGTCCTGCGCCAGGTAGCTGAAGGCGCCTTCACTGGTCACCAGCCAACGCTGCGCGGCCGGAATGCGCGCCAGGCGTTCGCGCAGCGGAGCGTCCAGCGCGCCGATTTTCTCTGCGTAGGACTTGGCGTTGCGGTTGTAGGTTTCCGCATTGGCCGGATCGTGCGCCACCAGCGCTTTGCGGATGTTTTCGATATATACCAGCGCGTTGCTCGGTGACATCCAGGCATGCGGGTTCGGGTTGCCGTTATAGGGCCCTTCACGGATCGGCAGCGGGGTGATGCCTTCGGTGACTACCGCCGCCGGCACCTGCTTGATGTTCTCGAAGAAGCGCTGGAACCAGCGTTCCAGGTTCATGCCGTTCCACAGGATCAGGTCGGCGTGCTGCGCTTTGACGATATCGCGCGGGGTGGGCTGGTAATCGTGGATCTCGGCGCCCGGTTTGGTGATGGATTCCACGACGGCGGCGTCACCCGCCACGTTCTGGGCGATATCCTGAATGATGGTGAAAGTGGTCACCACGCGCAGCTTTTTTTCCGCCAGCGCGGGTTGGCTGACCAGAGCGGCGCCGAGCAGCAAACAGACGAGCGTGAAGGGGCGTAACAGTGCGGCAGCGCGGGGAGGGCGACTGCGACGAAAAGCGCAAGTTATCAATGGCATGATGACGTCTCCTGGTTCAAATGAAAATGATTATCAATATCAATTGAAGCGAAGTCAAGCGTCACTTGCCCACCGCCGGCGGGGCTATTTCTCCAACTGAAAAATAATACCGTCCGGGGAGTTATAGCATTTTATGTATCAGTATGTAACCGCTGAAGGTAGTCCTTACAGGTGCAGATCGCCACCTCCGGCTGTTTTCCCAACGCCAACTGCCCGAACCCCTGCGCCAGTCGCTGCACATCCTCTTGATCCAGAACGGTTATGAACGCAAAACTGTTGCTGCCGAGCTCATGATGAACGCCATTTTCGTCTGTCACCGACGTGACAAAACCTTCACGGGTCAATTGCCCGGTCAGCTTGGCCAGGTCAGTCAGTCCCGCTTCCTGATAGCGAAAAGTCACCACAAAGCAGCTTGTTGCAGATTGACTCATAAATCACCTCTTGGTATATGGATAGCTTGAGATTAGTCCAAAAAATTACTGCAGGTGTCCTTACAAGTTGTATATGCTACGCAACTCATTGAAAGGAGTGAGGGATTCTGTGAAAACAAAAATAGGTTGCCTTACGGCAATTTTGCTTTTGTCGGGGTGCGCCAAAGACCCGCAAACGGCGAGCAATATTTCAGGCAGTGGCACAACGCGCGGCGGTTGGTTAAAACCCCCTCCGCAGGCACCGGTAAACCGCACAGGCACCCCGGTTGCTTATAACGATTACATTCGTCAGGCCGCCAGCAACTACGGCGTCGACGAAACGCTGATTAAAGCGATTATTCAGGTGGAGTCCGGGTTTAACCCGAACGTGGTCAGCACCTCGAACGCAGTGGGATTGATGCAGCTGAAGGCTTCTACCGCCGGCCGCGACGCCTATCGCATGAAAGGACGAAGCGGGCAACCCAGCTCGCGTGAGCTGAAGGATCCGGCGGTCAATATTGATCTGGGAACGGCCTATATCAATATTCTTCAAAGCCAGCAGCTAGCCGGGATCAATAACCCACAGACTTTGCGTTACGCCACCATCGTTTCGTATGTGAACGGGGCGGGCGCCATGTTGCGCACTTTCTCCTCGGACAAGCGCGTGGCGGTTAATCGCATCAATCAGATGAGTCCGGATGAGTTTTATCAGCACATCCAGAAAAAGCACCCGGCACCGCAGGCGCCGCGCTATTTATGGAAAGTGACCACCGCTTATCAGGCGATGTCGCAGTAATCCCATCCTTTGAATCGGCCGCTGAACGCGGCCGATTTTGTTTTCGGCGTCGGTTTTTAGCGCGACCCGCCTCTCATTTTTCGTTATTTCCTCATCGCTTATCAGAAAAACCGCACAAAAAGTTAAATTTACGTTAGCAGATAAATCTTTACGTTCATTCAATAAGTTACCGGTAACATTTTTGCTTTTGCTCGCATTCTGACCTTCAATAAATAAACAAATAAGTAACAAATTATTTTAAAAACCCGTATCGATCGCAAGGTTGCGGTTAAATAGTTGTGACTATCTTTGGATGGAATGTGACATGTCGAATCATAAAACCAACAATTCGCGGCGCGATTTCTTGTTGAAATCGATGACCTTAATTCCTGCAGCGGTAATTGGTGGCAGCGGCGTTGGCGCGCTGACGGCCCCAGCACCAGCGGTCGCTGCCTCGAACACTTCAACGCAGGACGATTACCAACCGACCTTTTTCACCCCGGAAGAGTGGGCCTTCATCAAGGCTGCCGTCGCGCGCCTGATCCCGGCCGACGAACGCGGCCCTGGCGCGCTGGAAGCCGGCGTGCCGGAGTTTATCGATCGCCAGATGAACACGCCGTACGCCACCGGTTCCATCTGGTACATGCAGGGGCCGTTCAACCCCGATGTGCCGAAGGAGATGGGCTACCAGCTGCCGCTGGTGCCCAAGCAAATCTACAACCTCGGCATCCATGACGCCGACGCCTACAGCAAGAAAACCGCCGGCAAACCCTTCGCCGAACTGGATGGCGCGCATCAAGACGCCCTGCTGCAAAAGTTCGAGTCCGGCGAGGCGGAGTTCCAGCAACTGCCGTCGAAACTGTTCTTCTCCTATCTGCTGCAAAACACCCGTGAAGGTTTCTTCAGCGATCCGATCCATGGCGGCAACAAAGACATGGTTGGCTGGAAGCTGATTAATTTTCCGGGCGCGCGCGCCGATTTTATGGACTGGGTTGAGCGAGGGGAGCGTTATCCCTTCCCGCCGGTCTCGATTCGTGGGGAGAGGGGCTAACCATGGCAACGGTAATGAAAAAAGTAGACGCGGTGATCGTCGGCTTCGGCTGGGTGGGCGCGATCATGGCCAAAGAGCTGACCGAGGCCGGCCTCAACGTGGTGGCGCTGGAGCGCGGCCCGATGCGCGACACCTACCCGGACGGGTCTTATCCGCAGGTGATCGACGAGCTGACCTATAACATTCGACGCAAGCTGTTCCAGGATCTGTCGAAAAGCACCGTCACCATTCGCCACAACAGCAGCCAGACCGCGGTGCCTTACCGCCAGCTGGCGGCGTTCCTGCCGGGCACCGGCGTCGGCGGCGCCGGTCTGCACTGGTCGGGCGTACATTTCCGCGTCGATCCGATCGAACTGCGCATGCGCAGCCATTATGAAGAACGCTACGGCAAAAACTTCATTCCGAAGGACATGACCATCCAGGACTTCGGCGTGACCTACGACGAGCTGGAACCGTTCTTCGACAAAGCGGAGAAAGTGTTCGGCACTTCCGGCACCGCCTGGACCATCAAAGGGCAGAAAGTGGCGCAGAAGGGCGGTAACCGCTTTGCGCCGGATCGCTCCGACGACTTCCCGCTGCCGGCGCAGAAAAACACCTACTCCGCCCAGCTGTTCGAAAAAGCGGCGCTGGAGGTGGGTTATCACCCTTACAACCTGCCGTCCGCCAACACCTCGGACTCTTACACCAACCCGTACGGCGCGCAGATGGGCCCGTGCAACTTCTGCGGTTTCTGCAGCGGCTACGCCTGCTATATGTATTCCAAAGCCTCGCCGAACGTCAACATCTTGCCGGCGCTGCGCATGGAGAAACGCTTCGAGCTGCGCACTAACGCCAACGTGCTGAAGGTCAACCTGACCGATGACAAGTCCCGCGCCACCGGCGTGAACTACGTCGATGCGCAGGGCCGTGAGATTGAACAGCCGGCCGACCTGGTGATCCTGGGCGCGTTCCAGTTCCACAACGTGCACCTGATGCTGCTGTCCGGCATCGGCAAGCCTTACGATCCGGTAACCGGCGAAGGCGTGGTCGGGCGCAACTTCGCCTACCAGAACATGACCACCATCAAGGCGTTCTTTGATAAAGACGTCTTTACCAACCCGTTCATCGGCGCCGGCGGCAACGGCGTGGGCGTGGATGACTTCAACGCCGACAACTTCGATCACGCCAAAGAAGGCTTTGTCGGCGGTTCGCCGTTCTGGGTCAACCAGGCGGGCACCAAGCCGATCTCCGGCCTGCCAACCCCACCGGGTACCCCGGCCTGGGGCAGCAAGTGGAAAGCGGCGGTAGCGGATGCCTACACCCACCACGTCTCGATGGACGCCCACGGCGCGCACCAGTCGTACCGCAACAACTATCTGGATCTCGATCCCAACTACAAGAACGTGTTCGGCCAGCCGCTGCTGCGCATGACGTTCGACTGGCAGGAAAACGACATCAAGATGGCGCAGTTCATGTACGACAAGATGGCGCCGATCGCCAAAGCGATGAACCCGAAACTGATCGCCGGCAGCCCGAAAAACGCCAACAGCCACTTCGATACCACCAGCTACCAGACCACCCACATGAACGGCGGTGCGGTGATGGGGGAAGATCCGAAGACCAGCGCGGTCAACCGCTATCTGCAGAGCTGGGATGTGCACAACGTGTTCTCGATCGGCGCATCTGCCTTCCCGCAAGGGCTGGGCTACAACCCGACCGGCACCGTGGCGGCGCTGGCTTATTGGTCTGCCCGCGCCATTCGCGAGCAGTATCTGAAAAACCCAGGCCCATTGGTGCAGGCATAAGGACGGCGAACGATGAAAGCATTTGTACCGGCACTGGTTCTCAGTGCAGTGAGTTTCTCCGTTTGGGCGCAGGACGCCACCGTCAGCAGCGAGCTGATCAAGCGCGGCGAGTACCTGGCGCGCGCCGGTGACTGCGTGGCCTGCCATACCGATGGCAAGAACGGCAAGACCTTCGCCGGCGGCCTGGCGATGGAGACGCCGATCGGCACCATCTATTCGACCAACATTACGCCGGACAAGAAAACCGGCATCGGCGATTACAGCTTCGAGGATTTCGACAACGCGGTGCGTAAGGGCGTAGCCAAAAACGGCAGCACCCTGTACCCGGCGATGCCGTACCCGTCGTTCGCGCTGGTGAAAGAGGACGACATCCGCGCCATGTATGCCTATTTTATGCACGGCGTGCAGCCGGTGGAGCAGGCCAACAAGGACTCCGACATCCCGTGGCCGCTGTCGATGCGCTGGCCGCTGAGCATCTGGCGCGGCATGTTTGCGCCGTCGCCGGCGGATTTTGTCGCCGACGCCAAGGCCGATCCGGTGATTGAGCGCGGTCGCTACCTGGTGGAAGGCCTGGGCCACTGCGGCGCCTGCCATACCCCGCGCAGCATCACCATGCAGGAGAAAGCGTTGAGCAACAGCGAAAGCGACGACTACCTGTCCGGGAGCAACGCGCCGATTGACGGGTGGGTGGCTTCCAGCCTGCGCGGCGACCGCAAGGACGGCCTGGGAAGCTGGAGCGAAGCCGAGCTGACCGAGTTCCTGAAAACCGGCCGTAACGACAAAGCCATCGTGTTCGGCGGCATGAGCGACGTCGTGGAGCACAGCCTGCAATACCTGAGCGACGACGATCTGACCGCCATTGCGCGCTACCTGAAATCGTTGCCGCCGAAAGACGGCAAGCAGCAGGCGGCGCCGGTCGAAGACAGCGTGGCCAAGGATCTGTGGCGCGGGAATGACAGCAAGCCCGGTGCGGCCCTGTATGTCGATAACTGCGCGGCCTGCCACCGCACCGACGGCGTGGGCTACAAGCGCGCCTTCCCGTCGCTGAAGGGCAATCCGGTGGTGCAGACCGAGGACGCGACTTCGCTGATCCATATCGTGCTGACCGGCAACACCACGCCGGCGGTGCAGGGCGCGGTGTCCAACATCACCATGCCGCCGTTTGGCTGGCGTTTGAACGATCAGCAGGTGGCGGACGTGGTGAACTTCATCCGCTCCAGCTGGGGCAACAGCGCCAAACCGGTGAGCGCCTCCGACGTGGCCGACGTGCGTAAAGACCGCTCGATGATCCGCGATGAGAAGGAGATGGGCAGCGCCGAGGTGCCGGACCATCCGGACGCGAAGAAGTAAACCGTTTAAGGGCTCCGCAAGGGGCCCTTAGTTTTTCTGCCGCCGCCTGCTTTTTCAGCAGATTGTGTTCGCAAATCGTCCGTTCAGCCGATAAAACATAGACCCGCAGCGGATTTTTCATTATCCTTTGCCGTCCTTTCATCAGGCGTAAGTATGAAATATCGCTTTAATTCACTGATTATTATTAAAAAACTCGCGGAGAAGGATATCCCGTTAGGCGCAATCGTTGTCGCCGCAGATTAAGGTAGACTGTCTCATGAGTACGATTTCTCCCGATTCAGGCACGCTGACGGCCGCTCAGACTGCCAAATGGAACAAAACCGACACCGTCTGGATGTTCGGTCTCTATGCGACTGCGGTGGGCGCAGGTACGTTGTTCTTGCCGATCAACGCCGGCCTGAACGGCCCGCTGGTGCTGCTGTTGATGGCGCTGTTCGCTTTCCCGCTGACCTATTTGCCGCACCGCGCGCTCAGCCGCTTCGTGCTTTCCGGTTCCAGCCGCGACGGCAACATTCACGATGTGGTGGTGGAACACTTCGGCGTGCTGGCCGGCAAAATCATCATGGTGCTGTATCTGATGGCGTTCTTCCCGATCGTGCTGGTGTACAGCATTTCGATCACCAACGCGCTGGACAGCTTCCTGATCCATCAGTTTCACGTGGCGCCGCTGCCGCGCCTCTGGCTGAGCCTGGCCGTGGTGGTGGTGCTCAATCTGGTGCTGCTGCGCGGCAAAGACAGCATCGTGGCGGCGATGGGCATGCTGGTATTCCCACTGCTGGTATTCCTGATGGGCATTTCGCTCTATCTGATGCCGAGCTGGAATACCGCCAACTTCGTGCATGGCCTGGCCGCCACCCGCTTCGACACGCCGGGGTTGTGGCATTCGCTGTGGCTGGCCGTGCCGGTGATGGTATTTTCCTTCAGCCATGCGCCGATCATCTCTTCCTTCGCCTCGACCCAGAAGAGCCTGTACGGCGACAAGGCGGAACGCCGCTGCGCGCGCATCATGCGCTACAGCTATGTGCTGATCTGCGTTACCGTGCTGTTCTTCGTGTTCAGCTGCGTGCTGAGCCTGTCTCATGAAGACATGCTGCAGGCGAAAGAGCAGAACATCACGGTGCTGACCACGCTGGCCAACAAGTTCTCCAACCCGCTGATCGCCTACCTTGGCCCGGTGATGGCGATGCTGGCGATGGCCAAATCCTATCTCGGCACCTCGCTGGGGGTGACGGAAGGGGCGACCAGCCTGATCGACGGCGTCACGCGCGCGGTCGGCAAGCCGCTCAGCTCGCGCATGACGCACCGCATCTCGGCGGTGTCGCTGTTCCTGCTCACCTGGGCGGCTACGGTGTGGAACCCCAGCGCGCTGCATATCATCGAAACCATCAGCGGCCCGCTGATTGCGGCGATCCTGTTCATCCTGCCGATGTACGCCGTGCGTGCGGTGCCGGCCATGCGCCAATATCGCGCGGCGAGCAACGTCTTCGTGCTGGTGATGGGGCTGATCGCGCTCTCGGCGCTGATCTACGGCCTGATGTGATCCCCTGGGCGCGCCGCCTCCGGCGCGCCTTTTATCCTTCCTTTACACATCCCTTTGCAATTAATCGCCGGCATGCCGGGCGTTATCTTTGATAATGCAAGCAATTCTCATTAGTATTTCCTGAATGTATTCATGACTAAGGAGTCTTTCGTGCACCGTCGAATCACTTTGCCGGCGCTGGTTTGCGCCGCCTTACTCGCCTCTCCGGCGATGGCCACTACCTATCCGTTGACCCTGACCGACACCTCCGGCCAGACGGTCACCCTCCCGCAGGAGCCGAAACGCATCGTGGTGCAGGACGGGCGCGACATTCTCACGCTGGCGCTGCTCGATCGCGCCAACCCGTTCGGCCGGCTGGTGGCCTGGAATAACCTGCTGAAGAAAAGCGACGCGGCGACCTGGGAAATCTTGCAGAGCAAATGGCCGGCGGCGAAAAACATCATCGACATGGGATTCAGCGATAAAGGCGAAGTGAATCTGGAGAGCGTGATCGCCAAGCGCCCCGATCTGATGATCGCCCAACTGCGCTCCAAGCCTTCGCTGAGCCAAACCGGCGTGCTGGATAAGCTGAAGGCGCTGAACGTGCCGGTGCTGTTTATCGATACCATGCTCAAGCCGGTGGAAAACACGCCGAAAAGCGTGACGCTGTTGGGGGAAACCCTCAACCGTGAAAGCGAAGCCAAGCAATATACCGATTATTATCAGCAGCATTATCAGGCCATTCTGGCCAAAACGCAGGCGGTGGCACCCAAACCGTTGGTGTTCTTCGAAGCCAAGGCCGGCCTGAATGGCCTGGAATCCTGCTGCTTCACCCATGCGCACGTCGGCTGGGGCGCGTTGGTCGAAGCGGTCGGCGCGCGCAACATCGGTTCTGCGCTGCTGCCGGGCGCGACCGGCGACGTGGCGCTGGAAAAAGTGATCGCCATGAAACCGGATGCGTATATCGTTTCCGGCTCGCAGTGGGCAAGCAAGACCAACGCCGCGGTGCCGTTCGGCTATGGCGTGACGCAGCAGCAGGTGGATGAGGCCTTCAACCGCATGAAGCAGCGCCCGGGGTTCTCGCAGGTGTCGGCGGTGAAGGAAGGGCGGTTCTACGGCATCTACCATAACTTCTACAACCACCCGTACAACATCGTCGGGCTGGAGTATCTGGCGAAGTTTATCTATCCGGCGCAGTTCCCGGATTTGGATCCGGCCAAGACCTACAGCGAGATCCTCAGTCGCTTTACCGAAGTGCCGGAAGGCAAGGGCATTTTGGGCGCGCAGGCGCCGGCGGGGAAATAACGGCAACGGGCGCGATGTCGCGCCCGTTTTTCATGGTCAGGCGGCGGCCGGTGTATAGGTGGAGATGATCTCCAGCACGCCGTTGATGATGAACTGCACGCCCATGCACACCAGCAGGAAGCCCATCAGGCGCGAGATCGCTTCGATGCCGCTTTTCCCGACCAACCGCATGATGGCGCCGGAACTGAGCAGGCAGGCCCACAGGATCACCGCGACCGTCAGGAAGATGGCGACGGGTGCCACGGCCAACACCCAGGGTTCAAAGCCCAGCGAGTTCGCTTTGACGCTCGATGCCGAGCTGATGATCATCGCGATGGTGCCCGGCCCGGCGGTGCTCGGCATGGCCAGCGGCACGAAGGCGATGT
Source organism: Serratia sp. CY74737 (assembly GCF_052166775.1). Classification (NCBI taxonomy): domain Bacteria; kingdom Pseudomonadati; phylum Pseudomonadota; class Gammaproteobacteria; order Enterobacterales; family Yersiniaceae; genus Serratia; species Serratia sp. CY74737. Next base: position 45,238 of record NZ_JBJNOF010000009.1, on the reverse strand, counting down.
TGGCCGACGTCTTGTGGCGCAGCTCGTGCGACTTGCTCTCCACCTCCGGCGCGTCTTCGGGGCTCTGCTGCGGGAACAGCATGCGAAAACCGATGAAGGCGACGATCAGGCCGCCGGCGATGCGCAGGCCGGGGATCGAAATGCCGAAGGTGTTCATCACCACCTGCCCGGCGTAAAACGCCACCGTCATGATGCAGAACACATAAACCGAGGCCATCAGCGACTGCTGATTACGCTCTTCGCGCGTCATATTGCCGGACAACCCGAGCAGCAACGCCACCGTGGTCAGCGGGTTGGCCAGCGGCAACAGCAGCACCAAACCCAGTCCGATGGCCTGGAATAACTGCAAAATACCCGTCATAAAATAGACTCCCTGTGCAACGTTCAAGCCGCCAAACGGCGGCCCATGAGCTGAACAGCCTAGCCTGCCGTACGCCTGGCGGCAATGGGGATAGCTCGTAACGTTAATTAACCGTCGGCCCGGGCGTTCAGCGTCGCCGGCCGGCGAAATTCGTCGGCGGGAGACTCATCGTCATCGCCGCACTCGCCGACGAGCTCAGGTTCATCCTCACACCCCAGCGGCGCCTCGTTGACCGCAATCGCGCGCGGCACCGAACGTGCGCCAAAATGCACCAGCCCATATAACGTCGCCAATGCTGCGCACGCCACGATGAGGGCTGCGAGTAACTGGTTCATGTTGTGCGCTAAGACCTTGTTCATTGGTGGATAGCGTAAGAATAGTGACGCCAAGGCGGTCTGTCAGCGTAGCGCCGCTGAAAGTAAACGCACTTCTGAAGTCATTATCATTAATTATTTTTAACTGTTTTCACCCTTTAACCGCCTGATTGATGAAGCGAGTCTATAATGGTAAGGCTTTCTGGCATTTCTTTATAATCGAAAACTTAAAAGGAGTTTTACTATGGAAGTGGCAAAAGAATGGGTAGCGGCGAAAAAAATCTCCTGGGGCAGCGTCATCGGCGGCGTGATCACCGTATTGGCTGTTTCACTGTTGCTGTCGACGTTAGGCACCAGTCTTGGATTCTCCATCGTGGATCCGACATCAGACGATCCGATAAACGGCGCCGGTACCACCGTAGTGATTTGGTCCGCTGTTTCAATCATTATTAGTTTGGCCGCCGGCGCTTTTATTGCCGGGCGTTTGGCTGCTAATGACGGACTTATTCATGGCTTCCTGGTATGGGCGACGTCACTGATTGTGGCGGCGGTGCTGGGTGGGATGCTGGTCGGGTCTGCCGTGAAGGCGACCGGCAATGCGCTGGGCGCTATCGCTTCGACCTCCGGCAGCTTGCTCTCCGGCGCCGGTTCAGCGATTGGCAAAGGGGCATCCGGATTGGCGGACGCCGGCGGTAAAGTGTTTGACAAGTTGGGCATTGACACAACCTTGGAACCTGAACAGCTGCAAGGCGATGTGGTTACGGCGCTTAAAAAAAGCGGTATCCCGTCATTGCAGCCTGAATTCATGCAACAGCAGTTGAATGCGGCCAAAACTGATTTGGCGGACGCAGTAAAAGCTCTGGCACTTCAGCCTGACAATAGCGACGCCATTATTAATCAACTGGTCGCCAAGCTTAAAAAACAGGGTGAGGCCATCTCGCAAGATGTGGATCAAGACGCCCTGAAAAAGGCCTTGGCGGAAAATACCGATATGACGCCGCAGGAAGTGGACCAGACGGTGAAGAATTTGGTCGAAGCCAAAAATAAAACTGCGCAGCTGGTTAATCAGCGTTTGGATGACGCCGAAGCAAAAATCAATCAGGCAAAACAGGAGTATGTGGAGCTGAAACAGAAGGCGCGCGAACAGGCTGCCGCTGCTGCGGACGAATTGTCGCGGGCCGCATTGTGGTCGTTCTTTGCGCTGTTGATTGGCGCAGTGGTCAGTGCGTTGGCCGGCTTGTGGGGCGTTAACACCAATGTCCGCCGTATCGCGGTATCACCTGCGCAGGCGTAATCTTCAGGCTCCTTTGCGCGTCTCGATGATATAGGGATGAGAGCCTGGAATACTGATGACGATGAAGTGACTGCCAGGAAAGACTGGCCTTACCCCGGCCCAGGTGCCGGGGTTTTTTATTGTTTCGGCGTAATTAATGACCACCTTTCGTGCGGCGCAGGGCATTAGGCATCAATTGCCACGATCCCTGAGAACAGGTGGATACCATAGATGCGCTGTAAATAATAATGAGTGTGATTATGAAACAAGAACTGCATATTTTACTGGGGAAAATCGGCGCATTCGCGCTTTCCGCCGCCTTCATGGCGGCATTGGTCGGCCTGGTGTTTATCGATGTGCACTGGCTGCATAACTTCGTGCATGAAACCTCGTTGACCGAAGCGGCGCAGGAGCTGTTGCTGCTCGCCATCTCCGGCGGTTTCTTCGCCGCGGCTCGGCGACAGGCCGAGCGTCGTTCCGCCTGGCTGCTGGTTGGCGGCTTCTTTCTCTGCATGCTGATCCGCGAGATGGACTTCGCTTTCGATGCGTTGTGGCACGGCGCCTGGGTGTGGTTCGCGCTGGCGGTCGCCTTGGCCTGTCTGTGGCATGCCGCAAGGCATATTGCGGCTACGGCGCGCGGCCTGGTCTATATCGTGTCGCACCCCGGCTACGGCATGATGTGCGCCGGCCTGCTGTGCATCCTGGTGTTTTCACGCCTGTTCGGCATGAGCGCGCTGTGGCAAACGCTGATGCTGGACGGTTACAACCGGGTGGTGAAAAACATGGTGGAAGAGGGATGCGAACTGCTGGGCTACGGCCTGTGCCTGCTGGCCACCCTTAGCTATCTGAAAGGCGTGTTTGCGCCGGATAGAGCGAAAGTGTGAGGGCGGCGGCGCTTTATTTATCCGGAACAATTTTAGTGATACTATTCGCTTAGCCGAATGCGGCTGAGAAGGTATGCGTTCCATTCTGTATACCCAGTGAGGTTTCAATCTGGCAATTGTGGGCGAGATCTGAAACCTGGCTGACCAAACCCAAAATCCAATTTTCGTACTGCATGTGATCTGTCGTGTAAGCAATGCTCGGCAGTTCACGTGATTTCATTCTGTTTCAAATTCCCCCATCAACTCACTGTGGTGCTTGAAAAAGCCATTGGCTAGTGATTCAATCCGTTTCATGTGATTTCAATCCAAGCCACTAAAATTGTGTACATACCTGTGTACATAATTGGAGATGTACACAGTGCTCACCGATGCCAAACTCCGCAAGCTTAATGGAAAACCCATCCCAAAACTGATCGAGATGCCTGACGGCGGCGGCCTGTCTATCCGTATAACCCCACTTGGGCTGATTGTCTTCCAGTACCGATACCGGTACGCAGGTAAGGCACGCCGCATGACGCTTGGAAGTTACGACGAAATTTCGCTCAAAGAAGCGCGCGATATGGTGCAAGAGGCCAAGCGCGTCTTGGCCGAAGGGAAAGACCCCATCACAGTGAAATCCATGACGCTGGAGGAGATCGCCGGCGCAGCCTCTGTGAAAGACTGTCTATCACATTGGACTGCCAGCGCTCAGGCTCAGCGCCTCGTGAAATTGCAGTATTGGGAGAGGGCATTTGAGCGGCATGTAATCCCATATGTCGGCGATATGATTGTGGATGAAATGCAGATATCTCACTGGCAGCCAGTTTTCAAAAGGATGAGAATGAATGGGGCGGAAACCTTTGCAGGGATCATGCTTTCAAAGCTAAAGCAGGTGTTTTCGTATTGCCTGAGAACGGAGAAGATTCGTGTTAATCCGATCGCCGCATTGAGAATTAGCGACGTTGGAAAACCTGTCGGCGTGGTTAAACGGTATTTCAGCGATGATGAAATAGGAGCTTTTTGGTTGGCTCTTGAAGGTTCCCGGATTGTTCACCAGAACAAGATCTTCATTAAATTGTTGCTGCTTACAGGGTGTCGGGGAGTTGAGCTAAGGAAGGCAAAGAAGGGCGAGTTTGATGTGAAAAACAGAACGTGGCGCGTTCCTGCGGAAAATTCAAAAACGCGCCAGCCGTTTGTGAGAGGACTATCAGGGGACGCCGCAAAGCTAATTGAGGAGGCTATGTCGCTATACCCGAACATATCGCAATTGTTCCCACCTGCGATTGTGCAGGGCGATCGCCCTATGTCAGCAGGTGTTCTATTGAACATGGCGGAACAGCTTAGGAATGAGATGGGAGTCCATGACTGGGCAATGCATGACCTACGACGTACAGCTAAAACTAAAATGAGCGAACTAGGGATTGAGCCCCACGTATCCGAAAAGGTGCTGGGGCATAAGCTCGGTGGTGTTCTGGCGGTATATGACCAGCATTCATATCTCAAAGAGCAGCAAAATGCGCTGGATATTTGGGCCGCTCATGTGGCGTCATGCGTTTCATCAATGAGGCCTTGAGCGCGGAAAAATCGTATAACGTCGCAATATCTATACTGCTCGCCGCCATGGATTGGATTGGTGCCAGGCGCTGGTTTCGGGAACGGTGTACCAGCCTTTTCCCACTGCTTTTTCCTGCGCCAAAAGGTGGTTCGTGATATACCGCCCAACTGCTGCTGTATACCTTCCCGGGTGATCAATACTGGCTGAATTGGCAGGTTGCTTTTAGTCATGGATTATCTCTCTGTAAAACGCCCATTAAGCATGCCGATCGTGTAGTTGAATCGCGGCAAAGAAATGCCGAGCAGTTCGACCTGTGCGAAATGCTTCATGATGATAGGGCGGGATAGGGTGTCGAAAGGGGTTTTCGGGTGTTGCTTAATCGCGGCGTGGAGTTCGTCGTTACAGCGTTTCGCTACTGATCTGAGTGCGTTTTGCTGAACGCTGCCGGCAGCAATTGCAGGCTGTTTACTGGGCATTGATTCCCCCAATGATCCCAGCCAGGCGCATCGCCACGGCTGAATAGTTCGATTCTTGACACGTCGCCATATAGCAACTCAAGACGCCGGCGGACTTCCCAGGGTTTCGCGCTGTGCTCGCCGAGACAGCTGAACACAACCTGTTTTACTGAGGCGCTGGCGCGCTCGATGCCCTGGCCGCGAACGGCGATCAACACGTCTTCGGAGTTGGCGCGAGTGTAGTTGCCGCCATTCAATATCCATTGATTAACTGCATTTTCTAAGTATGCTTAGGATAAGTACGAATTGGTTTAGGAAAACAGTGCTTACTTTGATAGTTATACAAAGTTTGCCGAGAAGAGATACCAGGTTTTTCATTACATCTTTCTCGGTGATTAAATGTATATCTTCCATATTTTCCTCTGACATTGGTTTTGATATGAAACTAGGAATAAAAAAAGAATTACCTGTTCTTGCGATTGTTACCGCTCTAGGATATTTGTCAGCATACATGTTTCAATTCGGAATGCTAACTTACTATGGAATACCATTTGAATTTATATCAGTTGATATCAACTCTATTCTATTTTCAATTATAATTATATCTTTTGTACTCGTTTTTGTCTTAATTCCTTTTTGTTTGCTAACTGCCTCAGCCGCATCTAGTGGTAATAAAAAAATCATAGGATTCCTTCCTGTTATTGGTATGGAACTTTTTCTTATTGGTGTTCTCTCTGTTTTTTCGGCTGAATATATAATCAAAGAAAAAGAACCTGTGGTTGGTTTTTTTTCTGTATTTTCCATAATTTACATGGCGTTTTTATTTATTGTTGTTGCTATTAATATCTTGGTTTTGTTTGTGAAAATGGTAGGTGGGTTTATGCCTGAAATATATAAATATGTTGCTATAATGGCGTACTCACCTGCAACGATGGCGGTTCCTTTTGTATGCGGAATGATGTATGCTAATTTGCATTCCGCTGTGTCATTTTATAAAGACACTGACTATTTTTTGGTTTTGGAAAATCCAAAGGGAATTATAGTTGCTAAATGTGATGATAAAAAAGGGATTTCTTACAAAAGATTAAGTTCTGATGATGTTGAGTTTGAAGTGAACTATAACAGACTTATAAACAAAAGTGTTGCTAACTGCATAAAGAAATGGGGCGTGGGTAGTAAAAACATGAACTCCTTCAATGATTACATCTACGGAAACAGTGAGCGCTGATAAATTGCGGAAACATACCTCACCTGGTGGATAGCATCGGCTAAGGCGTTGTGGCGTTCGCCGTTAATCGGCATATCACGCTTAGGAGCAAAGCCAACTACGCGACCAAGCTCAACGATAGTGCGTACGTCCCTGTCGTTGTACCACTTCCCACGGCAACGGAATGCATTCACGCTGGAAAGACTCACGCAGAATAACATTATCGAATACTGCGCCGTTTCCCCATACGCGCAGGTTACGAGGATTGGCGACATTGGCCCGGATAAACTTATTCAGGTCATATAACGCAGACAGCACCGACGACGCACTGTCAACAGATGGTTCCTATTCTCCAGACAATAAAAAACCCGCATATAGCGGGTGATGTTAAAAATAAAATGTATAAAAATAATTAGAAGTTGCTTTCACATGATGGACAAATACCACACCCACAGTACTCTTCAAAAACTGATTTAATAGTATCAGTCATTTCAATACGGTCTTCAAAAGGAACATCATTTGGGCTTTTAGTAAAAATTGAGTTTGCATATTTATAGGCTGCATCGATATCTTGGCCACCTTCGAACACTGCATCTTCATGTATTCTACAGTTTGTAAGAACACCAGTTCGCATTAAGATACCCATCGCCCATAACTCTTGTTCATCATGCAGGTTATTTATTGACATATTATCACCACCACAGTTAACCATAACAGGTCTTGAAGTATAACAACCGTGGGGATTATACAATATTACTTTAAACTTAACGTGTGATCTGTGATGGCTATGTTGTTATCGGGCTTAGCCATGCTGAATACCTCTCACTTGCCCCATATAGCGCAGCATCTCTGCACCAACCCACATGCCAACCTGAACGCTTACCCCGTTACCGATCTGTTTGTACGCTGCAGTATCGGATACGGGAAAGTTGAACCAGTCAGGAACGCCCTGCAGGCGCGCATACTCTCGTTTCGAATATGGCCGCACACCAAACGGGAAGCGCTTATCGACTACGAGACGCGTGCTCTTGTCTTTGGCGTAGTGGGCGACACATGTGGGCGCCAGATCACCCGCCGCCGGATCACTGATAATTGGCAGGTCGCGGTAGGCGCCGTTCATGCGTTTAGCGATAGCCGATGGCAGCGTGACTTGCGGGTCATCTTCCAGAATCGCTGATAGCGGGATGCGCGCTGAATTCTCCGGCGGGCGCACGGCGAAGGTGCGACGGGTACCGATGATGATCAGGCGGCTTCGCTTCTGTGGTAACCACGTCTCCGACTTGATCGGGCAGAACACCTGAATGAAGTAGTCCGGCATGCGCGTCATCGCTTCCATCACGACAGGAAACGCGCGCATCCCTGGTACGTTCTCGATCACGTAAAATTCGGGCTTTGCCAGTGCGAAATGGCGGAGGGCATGCAGGAACAAATCATCACCGGTGCGCACGCCGTGGATATCACCGATCGTCGAGTATTTCGTGCAGGGGTACGTAAACACCATCCCGTCGCAGGTATCCTGCTCGAAAACCAGTTCTTGGCTGATGTCGCATTGCTTAACATGGTCTCCGAGGTTGTGCCGGTAGGTTTTGCAGGCGTCGGCGTCCAGCTCGAACGCTTGATTTACCGTTAAGCCCGCCGCCATCAGACCGATATCCATCAGGCCGGCGCCGCAGAAGTATGAATTGACGGTTACGTTCATGGCTCCACCTCCCTAGCGCTGCCAATAGGCCATGTAGCGAACTCACCAGGCGGCAACTCTTCAGTCACATCCCGCTCAGCCCACGCCAGAAATTTCTCGCGGCTTAATGACGGGTAATGTCTGCCGATCGAAACTGATGGGCTGTCGTATTGCACGGTGGTAGCGCCGATATGCAGGATCGTTCTGTCGTTAACCAACCCCATAGCGTTGCGTGGTCGCTTGCCGCGATAGGTTCTACCTCTCTGAAGATTCAGTTCATTTGCTGGCATCACTGGGCGCTCTTTCATTTGGCATCCCGAAGCTTCTTAGCGAATGTTCGAGCCAGTCCCGCGTAAGCGCCTGGGGTGGTGTTGTCCGGCTTGACTGAGCATATAGCCATGGCGGTTTTGTGCAGTTCATCTGCAAACTTCTCCACTCCCTGCGCTTCGAAAGCTGCAATGGCGGAGTCAGTATCTGGTATGCCTCGCAGAACGCTGCACACGTCGTCAGTGGCACACAGGTCATCTTCACCACATCTTTCACAGAAGTGCGTTGAGTTTTTGTGGTCGTTAATCGCTCTAACGAGGCAGGCATTCTCCACAGCGAGCGCATTAACTCGATCAGTCAGCTCTTTGATGGTTTCAGCCATTGTCAGCTTTACCTGCAGCGTTTGGGTGTTGATCTGCTGGCTGGTGGCGAGTTCTGACACCAAAGCTTCATACTCGGAGAATTTAACGAACTCACCGTGCTCAGCTTCGCGTGCAAACGGCGCAAATCGCGCCGCGTGCATGACGTAATCAGGGTTATATCTCTGAACCATCGGGATTCTCCTTGCCGCTGGTGGAACGGTACTCATCGAGAATGGCGAGCACATCGAGCTGAGTGCCGGCGGGAAGGATGTAGGCGGTCTGGCCGTCGATTTCACGGACTTCGGCTTGTGCTAAGAGCGTGACGAGCTTGCGGGACTTTGGCGCGCTGAATTTTGGAGCGATAAAGGATTTTGTGACCTTTTTCTTGCCCGCGGCTTTGGCCTTTTCGACGTCGCCAGCCAGTACCTTGCCGGCTTGCTCGCCATGCTCTTTTACGCGTTCAACAGCGGCATCGACGGCAACGGCGCCATCTTTGACAAGAGTCTGAACATCGTGATTTGCCTGGGTGAGGGCAAGCAGCTTATCGACCGTGGCACGGCTTTTGCCGACTAGCGCGGCGATCTCATCTGGTGACAGGTTGAAGCCGGAGAGCTCTTTTACCACCTGTGATTGCTCGTATGGGGTAAGCGCCAACTGGCTATTGCTGTTCATGATGCGCGCTATGCGCTCCACGTCGCTACCAGTGAACGGTAGGATGGCTATCCACTCAACGGGCTTTCCCGCGTCACGGCAACGTAAATATGCGCGGTGCCGACGGTGGCCCTCAACAATCCAAACGCCGCCTTCATTGCGTGGGCGAACCTCAAGCGGAGGAACCGGCTTGCCTGATGACAGGTGATTGAATAGGTCATCATCAGCGGCCTGTGTGCGCTCGTCATCAATGCGCTTATTGAAGCCCTCCTGGACGTGAATATCAGCCAGCTTGATGAACATTCCGGAGTCAGTCCGCTTAAGCGTTCCGTTGTTCTTCATCTGCTTGAATGAGTTCGCCATGCATTAACTCCAGACCGCGCCGGCTGTCAGCAGGCACAGGGTAAAAATGAGTAGGTAGAAGAGGTGTTTACCGTGGTGGCGCTTAGGGGCAAAATCGCTCCCGGTCAGGTCGTACTTGTGCTGTATGCGGGCGTTGAGGCTTACCATGTTGGCCTCCTCTGCAGGGTGTGCAGGCGGCGCTGCAGTGTTCTGATGTTCTGGCGGACGACGTACACCGGCGCGCAGGTATCGGCGCAGACGAGGATTCGGATAGCCTTATATCTGCCGTCTTCGTAGCGCTGAATGCTAACTGCCTTTTTCTCTACGTCGCGCGTATGGCCGCAGTGCTCACAGCGTTGGGTAGTGGTTTGCATAACATGTCCTCTCAATGAAATTCACATGGGTAAAGGCGCTGCCTGAGTTGATGCACGCGCTCGGTTTCCCTACGGTTCCAGCACACTGGAGCAGGGCAGCGCCTTTACTGATGTGAAAAAAAGAGCCCCGGCGAGCGGGGCAAAGGATGTGACAAGGGAAGTGGTACTGAGCAGGCTTGTGATTTCTCACGCACCTGGTGGCGCATCGAACCGGGGCTTTATACTGTGTAGGTTAAAAGATGGACCGGAACGATACGCCACCAGATAGGTGAGGTATTGGGCTGACCACTCATGAGGTAGGATTCTTCACCGCTTCCTGAATTTAAGGAATCGGGCTAGTGGTCAGCCTAATACGCCGGAATTAACCGGCGAGATAAAAACCGAAACCAGACCAGCAGGCGGCGCATAAGACAAACACGCCAAGCCAGACGATTTGATTGAATGTCATGATTGCCTCAGTGCGCCCCGTAGGACGCGGTGGGTGTTAGCTGGCCAGCCACTCGTCATAGGTTTTCAGCGGCTTTCCGGTCATGAATTCATTGCCTTTACCGTCGTCAGCGCAGGCAAGGTAAATCTGATATTCGCTGTCGTTGTCGCCGCGGGCCTTGGTCTGCCAATTCGCGTTTTGTTCGAGTTGCATCGTGTAACCCTCCGCTGTTAATCGAAGCCGTAGGCGTTGCGCTGGAAATCATCAGCCGCCAACCCTTCGCAGAGTTGTTCTTCCGCCGCGCCGCGTGCAAACCAATGTGCCCATTCTGTGGCAGTCCGTGGCGGCAACGGGTTGCCGTTGTAGTCGTTGTAAACTACGTCGGCCTGCTCATTGCATTGTTCCAGCGTGTCCCGCAGTTGGCGTTCAGATACGTCTGCACCGTGCTGCTCATAAATCGACTTCAGTTGCTGCATAGAAATCTGCGTAGCCATCATGTAACCCTCTGCTGTAGTGGTTTTATGCCTACCGCCCCACACTGGCAGCGGCAGGGTAAATCCACTTCTTCCCTAAAGAACGTCTCCGGTCGATCCCTCTCGGGGCCGGGGAGTGATTGCATCGCTCACCCCTGGGCGTCTTACCTGTGTGGCTTCCTGCCGGTGACGTTGTTGCTGTCGATGAGCTGATTATTAGCTATCGGTTAATTTTGGTCAATAACCAATGGTTAATTTAGTTGTGATAAAGCGATAACCAAATGAACTAAAAGAAAATTTAGTTGTGATTTATTTCTCGTGAGGGGGGCGTTTTTGAAAGGTTTGGTGGTGAAAGGCACAAAAAAACCCGGCGCGTGGCCGGGTTTGATAGTTATTTGCGGGCTATTACCAGATGGTTGATGTCCAGAAAAGGCGGCCTATGACTTCAATTTTGTCCAGATCTACCTCTTCGGCAGGGTGCTCCACATCGTTAAAGCTTCTGATGCTAATGCGGTTAGGGCCGACACGGTAAAGTATTTTCAACCGCTTCCAGCCGTCCTGGTTTATTGCGTAGATCTTACCATCCACTATTTGCTTATCGTCAGTGTTTACCGCGACGGTGGAACCGTCTGGAATGTTTGGCTCCATGCTGTTACCGCGCGCAGGGAAGCAGAGCACTCCGGAACCATCTGTTCTTGCGCCTATGCGGCGCAGCGTGGCTTTGGAGAATCTCAATTTAAACCCGTTATAGTCTTCTTCGTTATAACTTCCGTCCCCAGCGGCGAGTTCAATATCTCGCAAAAACGGCACCTCCACCTCATCCGTAGGGAGAGGGGTACTACTATCCCAGGCGTCAACGCTTTCCCATTTTTCCTCGGGTGGAATGTTTGCTTCAGGGGTGGCTTTGCCTTGGGTATTCTCTTTCATCTCCCCGCGCCCATATTCAAGCCACTCAGGGCGAACATGAAGCCAGCGGCTCAATGCAAGAATGTTTACCGAGTCAGGAATAGCGGCGGCGTTCATCCACTTCCAGATCCCCGGTTCAGTTATGGAGATTCCCTGTTTAGCAAGGGCGTCTTTCATTCGTTTTGGAAGCCCACGGCCACCCACGCCAGCTTCAAGACAAGCAGCGCGCAAGCGTTCAGTGAATTTCTCTTTCAGTTCATCTTTTTTAACCATGCGTTAAGTATCCAAAGAATTGACATAACTGTCAGTTAAGATATATTCTTAACCCGTAGTTAATTTGGTTAATAAAGGACTCCTATGAACCCAGTACAAATTGCAGTAGATGCGGTTGGCGGGCAAACGGCGGCAGCGAAAATCTGCGGTTTATCGGTGGTTGCCGTCCACAAGTGGTACGCCAAAGGCCGATTGCCGCGAACCGAATATACAAAAAAAACGGATTACGCCCAGCGACTTGCTGCGGCGTCCAAAGGCAAGTTCAGCGCCGAATGGTTGCTTCACGAAGCCAACCCAGACAGCTGAGACACCATTGCTCACGGGCAATTCAACAAACATCTGTAAGACATGGAAATTGTAAATGGAATCAATCGCAACAACACGCAACGAAGCTCAGGCGATCCAGAGCGACATCATGAGCCGCATTGCAGCAATCGGGGTGACAAGTCTGGCCGGCGCGATCGGCGTTGATAAATCGCAGGTGAGTCGCTGGCAGAGCAAAGGGGGGCTGGTGGAGAAAGCGAGCCTGCTGCTGGCCGCTACCGGCTTTAAGCGTTCGGAAACCATGCTGACGTTCAGGGGCGAGGAAACCGCAGAGCTGGCGCGCGGGTTAATGGCGATGCTGGAGCACATCCGGGAACCAAAGACGGAATAGGGGGCTTTATGGCCTGGGGCAAGAAGAAAGCCGAGCAGTTGCAGCTGGTCGGCAATCACTTTTCTAACTGGGGGTTCTGCAATGAACAGCCTGATTGTTATCGATATGTCGGTATCTCGTCAAGGGTTGAAAAATGTCCGGCTCGCAAAGCACTGAACTCGATCGGTATTACACGGACTGGCGGGGCGTGCAGGTTCACGTCATCCGCTGGGATCGTGTTGAGCGCCAGGTCATTTTCACGCGAGAGGGTTATCCGCATGAGTGCATGCAGCCCCTTGAGAGATTCAAAGAGAAATTTAAGCGAGTCGAAGTATGAGCATGAACCTGATGGCGCAGGCTATGAGCATCAAAGTGGGCAATCCACTGCGCAAGTTGGTGCTGATCAAGATAGCTGATAACGCGAACGACAAGGGCGAGTGCTGGCCTTCATATCAGCATGTCGCTGACCACTGTGAGTGCAGCAAAAGCGCTGTACGGGCGCACATTGAGGCATTGATTAAGATGGGTTTACTCACCAAAGAGAACCGCCTGGGTGTGAATAATGGCAAGGGTAATACCTCGAATCTCTACTATCTGACCCTGGATAACCCTGTGCCGTCAGAAAGCATAGCCCCCTGTGCCGTCAAAAAGCATAGCCCTATGCCGTCAAAAAGCACAGGGGTGTGCCAGCAGGTGACACAGGGTGTGCCGTCAGAAAGCACACCCCCTGTGCCGTCAGATGGCACCAGAACCAGTCACTCTTTTGAATCAGTCATTGAACCAAAAGAAAAACCCCCCATAGCCCCCCAGAGCGATGCGGGAGCAGAGAACCCATCGGCTGAGGCTGGGGAAGTTCTCGATTTTCTGAATGAAAAAATCAACGGCAGGACGCCAAAGCGCGCCGACACGTTGCGGGAGATTACCGAGCGCCTGGCGGACGGTAACAACGCCGCCGAACTGAAGCTGGTGGCTGAACACCGTGCAAGTCTGCTGCTGGGCGATCCAAAGATGGGCCACATGCTCAGCGCCAAGATGATTTTCGATGCCGTCCGGTTCGGTGGGTATCTGGCAGCCGCCAAAGCCTGGGATCGTCAGCGCAGCCACAAAGCCGCTATGGCCGAAGCTGTCGAACAGCAGCGCCAAGAGCCGGTTGCCGGTGACGCGCCGGAGATTGATTTCGATGAGGCTTTCGATCGCCTGATCCGTGATGCTGCGATGCCAGAAAATGACGCTGAGAGACGCGCGCAGCAGCAGGTACGCAAGAACGGATTTGGAAACGTTGACGAAAGTAAAGCGCGCCAGCAGTGGCGCCCAATTTTAACCAGAGCTTACGCTATGTCAGGAGTTCAGGCATGAGAGCGATAGTCAAAGCAGCGGTACAGCGTGATCTGGGTATTGCCCTGATCCCGGTAGACGAAAAGCTGGCTCCGTACATGACAGGCCGCGTGATGGTTACCACGTTGCCGGAAGAGTTCAAGAGCTCGCCTGAAGGCATTCTGCCGGCAGTGGAGCATGAGATCGCCAATGACCCGCGCCTGCAGGATTTCTTCAAGCATGAGCGCGTCACAAACGCCTGCGGCGGGGTTAACGCGATTGAAGCCTGGGCGACACAGTTCACGAAATGCCAGTACAGCAAGCATGATCGGCCGGCGACGATTCTGGACACTGAACGGGTAGGGCATTCAGCTGTTCGCATCTGCCCGCAGTGCTACAAAAAAAGCCTGGGCGTATCACCGAAGATTGAAAAAATCGCTGCACGCAACACGGCGCGCTGGGTGGTGGCAACGGCAAAACACCGTCTGAAGTCAGAAGGGCAGCTGACAATCCCTGAGCTGATGCTGTGGGCCATGCTGTCCGGCATATTCGACCTGATCCCCGATGAGGTCGCACGCACAGTAACCGATCTACCAGAGCCGAAGGTGATCACCGGCACCCGCAAGGAATCCGAGATGGACTGCACGCCGAGGGCTACTGCGATTATCTCCAAGCAGGCGGTCAAGTGCTTCACCGTGGATCCTGAGCCGCCCAAGGCTTTCATGCTGCGGCCGAAGCTTACCCGCGTAGAGGACAGCAAATACACTCGCTGGGTGAAATCGCAGAAGTGCCTGGGCTGTGGCGCCCGCGCTGATGACCCTCACCACATCATCGGCCACGGTTTGGGCGGAATGGGAACCAAGCCAAGCGACTACCTGACAATCCCGTTGTGTCGCACCTGCCATCGCAATTTGCATGACGACCCAGCGGCCTGGGAAGCCGAGCATGGGAGCCAAACAGATTTGTTCGCGCAGTTCTTCGACTACTCGGTATGCATGGGAGCTATCTCATGAAAGAGGTGACCATAACACGCCAGCAGTACCGGAACGTCTGCGATGCGCTGCTCAACACAGCCAATCTGAACGAGCAGCTTTTGCTGCTTTCTACCGCCGACAAGCGCTCAGAAAGAGTTCATCGCCAAGCCAGCAAGCTATTACAAAAAATTCGCCAGCAACTTCAGGAAGCCGTGGGAGAAAAAGCATGAGAGACATCCAGCTAGTTTTAGAGAGATGGGGCGGTTGGGCTTCGGGTGATAACAGTGGTGTTGATTACTCGCCTATAGCTGCCGGCTTCAAGGGACTGCTTCCCCAAACCGGAAAATCGCGGCTTTCCTGCTGTGATGACGACGGATTGATTATAGAAGGGTGCATGGCTCAGTTGAAGCGCCGTCGCCCAGATGAGTTTCAGCTCGTGGTGCTTCACTATGTCTGCAACATGCAGAAGCGCGCTATAGCCAGAGCATTCAAGAAGGACGAAAAGCTAATTAGGATAGGGTTGCAGATGGGGGAAAACTTTATAGAAGGGTGCCTGTCGATGTTGGATATCCGTCTGGAGATGGACCTGGAAACTGAGCGGGAAAATATTTATGAAAAAAAGCTAACGCGGTCCGCAAATTGTGTTTTAGTCTGATAAGAGTGGTTACGTAGTGACGTAGCTTATCAACTTTCAAAACCTCGCTTCGGCGGGGTTTTTTGCTATTCGGGAGAAGAGGCGGAATTGGCAATGTTGTCCTAAAACTGACACAACTCCAATGATTACCCAGAGTTAGAGCCTCCATGTAAAGTCTAGATATCGCCAAATAGATGGCGATTTCAACTACTTTTCAAGGAGATATGCCCATGCAAGCTGCTGAAACTCACTATCTGGACAACGGTTACACTTTCCATATTCCAGCCGCATCATACCGTCGCCGCGTCTGCGTGCCGCTTCTGATGGCTGTTGCGCCAGGTGGTAAATCAAAAGCGAAGCATATGCTGGTATTCAATGGCTCTTGGGTAACCGAAGCGAAAGCAGAAGGTGCGATTACCCTCGACGGCGGCTCAATTCCAGCAACTGCTTGTAACTCGTGGAACACATACATCGAACCTAATCAGTCCGTCTCAATTCAGGCTGTTAGTGAAGGTTCTAATGGCGGTTATGCATTGCCAAGCATTACGGTTTTAATCGGACAAGATTAACCTAGCTTTTTCGAAGCATAGTAATTTACATAAGCCCCTTAAATATGGGGCTTTTTTGCATTTCAGCCCCAGCCAACGGACGACACACACGGCACCCTCTTACCGGCAGCGTTTACGGCTGGTGGCTGATCCTTTCCTACAAACAGCACAGCCCGATAACCGGGAGGTGGAGTCATGAAGATGCACCCAGACAATCCAAACCTACCGTATTGGTGGTCAAGCCTTCTCGGCCTTTTTTCGCTGCTGTCGCTGCAGGACTACGTCTTTATCGTAGGGGCGTTGATATCCGCCTTCTTTACGATCAAGACGTACTACGCCAAACGGAAGGAAGAGCGCGAACGCCTGGTAGAGGAGCGCCGGCGCACGAAAATCATGGAGGACTATCTGCACGGTGTATCAGCCAGGCCAGAAAGCGAGCGGCCAGCGGCGGTTGAGGTTGTAGCCGAAGCGATGCGCAGAGCAGAGGGCTAATATGGCGATCACACCAATATTGAAAAAGAGGCTGCTTGGTGCGGCAACTGGTGGTGCTATCGCAATTGCGGCCGTACTGATTCCTTCTCTTGAGGGTGTCGAATATAAGCCTTACCGCGATGTTGTTGGCGTGCTGACGGTCTGTAATGGCCACACCGGGCCAGACATTATTCCCGATAAGACGTACACGGAAGCGGAATGCAAAGCGCTGCTGGATAAAGACCTGCAGCCTTTCGCCCGTTCGGTAGAGCGCTCGGTGAAGGTGCCAGCAAGCGAATACCAGAAAGCGGCGCTGATCAGCTTCAGCTACAACGTCGGCGTTAAGGCTTTTGAGTCATCCACGCTGCTGAAAAAGCTTAATGCTGGCGACGGCCGTGGCGCCTGTGACGAAATGAGGCGTTGGAATAAAGCTGGTGGCAAGGTCTGGAAGGGACTGATTAACCGGCGCGAGGTTGAACGCGAGATCTGCAACTGGGGCCAATCATGAATCGATTAGCGACGGCATTAGGTGCTGCTCTGCTGATCATCGTCATTACGCTGGCATGGCTGGCGTTTCACTTCCACAGCAGCGCAGTAAAGGCCGGTGAGCAGGTTAAACAGCAGGAAAAGACGCTGGCGCAGCAGTCAGGACTGATCTCAACCCTGCAAGCACAAGACCGGAAGAACAGAGCCTTGGCAGCGGAGCAACAACAAAGAGAACAGCTACTACGCCAGCGCGAAGAAACCTACCAGAGGAAATTGCGAGATGCACTTAAAGGCAGTAAATGCGGGCATAGTCCTATGCCTGCCGCTGTTATTGAGCTCCTGCAGCAAAACGCCGCCGGCACCGCAGCAAGTCGTCCTGTTACCCCCTGAATCAGTGTTCACCCCATGCGTTCAGCCAGAGCTGCAGGGCAATACTTGGGGCGATGCGCTGAGTTACACACTATCGCTCCAAACAGCATTTAAAATTTGTGCCAACCAAGTGGTTACTTTGAACCATTGGCGGGCACGGGTACATTATTGATAGCTTTTACTTTTCAACCCACCAATTAGGGGCTCCAGATATAATAGTTGCTTGGGATATAGAATTCGAAATTTTCAAATCAACAGATTCGTTGGCATTTATAATAGTTGACTGGCTAATAATTAAATTCCAATCCTGATTGGAATCTGTTTCTAATTTAAAAATTTCCACAAAGCGCTCTAAGTCATGATCTAGGCATTTCCCATATTCCCTCAGGCGTGCATGGTCTGCGCTAGGGCTGCCGAACCCCCATAGTAATGGATGGAGTAGAAAGCGAGATAGGGGATTAGCAAACCGTTCAGAACCAGCCAAAAAAATAATATTAGCGATAGACTCGACGTTGCTTAAATTATGAGTTCGCAGTGTAACCGGAAGTGATTTTAGAAAATTATAAGCAGTGAATCCTGCGGCAGTCTCACCCCCTTGGCTAGAAATATGAACATTCAATTCAGTGGCTCCCTGCTGGATGGCGGAGAGACAAATATTTTGTAGTTGAATCACTGAGGGAGTGGTTACAGGGGATAAAAAGTGGATGGTGTGAAGCATTTTATTCTCCAGAGATAAACCCTTTTGTAGGGTAACGTCCATATTCCTATAACCAGATAGGAAAGCAACTCAAAAAACAACCAATAGAGCAAGATTTGATTGCTAATAAAATTTTTAGGTTATAATCCTCCCCAATAGGAGGATCCCATGTCATACAATCTCGGCAATCTGCCAAAAGAAGAAATGGACAAGGTTAACGTAGACCTTGCGGCGTCAGGTGTGGCGTACAAAGAGCGCATGAACATGCCGATCGTACCGGCGCAGGTGGAGGCGGAACAGCCTGAACACCTACGCGAGCTATTCCGCGAGCGCCTGCAGTACTACCGCAGCGAGAGCCGCAAATTCCCAGGGCCAAACGACCCGCGATACCAGCAGATGGCTGACGCCAACGGCAAGAAATGACTGAACCCGCTCCGGCGGGTTTTTTATTGGGGGTGAGGATGGCAGGTTTAAAAGAGCTGTCAGCTCAACTCCAGAGTGTACGAAAGCAAATCCCGTTTGCTACGGCGCAGGCACTGACAAAAGTCGCCAGAAAGATAGAGGCAGCGGAAAAAACCGCGTTTAAACGGCACCTGGAGAACCCCACGCCGTTTACGGTCAACTCTGTTAAATCGTTCGGCGCCCGGAAAAGCAACCTGAAGGCCAAGGTGTTCGTGATGGACACCGCTGCGAGCTATCTGGAGCCGTTCGAATTTGGCGGCCAGCATAAGCTGAACAGCCAGGCGCTACTGAACCCCAAAAACATCAAGCTGAACAAATACGGCAACCTGACGCGCAACAAGATGGCGCAGCTGAAGGCTAAGGATGACGTGTTCATTGGTGATATCGACGGTACCAATGGCGTCTGGCAGCGGCGTAAAGCCAAGAAAGGGAAGAAGGGAAAAAAACGGCGTAAACGCTCTGCAAACGGCACACGTCAGCCGCGCATAAAGATGCCGGCGCCGAAGTTGCTGATCCAGTTCGGTGATGCTCTACCAGTGAAACCAACGCTGGGATATTTCGAGCGGGCGCAGGCTATGGCCAATGCCTTGATGCCGACAGAATTGAGCATGGCTATGGCAGAGGCGATGCGAACAGCAAAATGATCGGCGATCACCCTCGGGGGAGGCCCCAGAAAAAAATGGGTCCTTCCTGGCACTTTTTTATCTCACGGGCATTGCGCGCCGCGTTCTGCGTCTAGCTATCAACTTTTGAAATTTGGGTAACAGGTAACACCTGAGGTAACAGATGAACCAGTCAGATTTTGCCAAACTTCACGGCGTCAGCAGAAAGACGGTAACGACCTGGAAGGCCCGCGGCTGGCTGGTTCTGGCCGGAGACGATATTGACGTTGAAGCGTCGAATGCGAACATCGAGCGCTTCCGAAAAACTGTTACCCGACCAGAGAAAAAACCGGCAGGTAACAAGCAGGGTAACAAAACAGGTAACAGATCCTCGGGTAACAAGTCAGGTAACAAAAACGATAAGGATCTGGCCGAGTCTCCGACGAAAACCGTTGAGAGGATGATCGCCGAGCACGGCGTGACGATGACGCTTGATAAAGCGCGCCAGATGAAAGAAAACTTCCTTGCGTTGCTTACCCAGCTCGAGTACGACATTAAATCCGGGCAGGTGCTGCCGTACAAAGACATGATAGAGGCCGTAGGTAATGAATACGCCCGCATGCGCACCCGTCTCATTGCGATTGCTCCTGAACATGGCCCCCGGTTACGGGTGCTGGCTTCTACCACCAACGACGCGGAGTTTGTCCAGGCACTGCAGGAGGTGGTTTACGAGGCGATGGAGGAATTGAGCCTTGATGCAGATAACAACCGAGGAGAGAACTAACGCTGCAGCCTGGCAGAATTTCACCGGGGAGCTGCGCCAGCGCCGCTCCGATGTTCGCCCGCCCGAACCGCTGTCACTGAGCGAATGGGCTAATAAATACGCGGTGCTCTCGAAAGAAACCAGTGCGCAAACCGGCCGATTCCGGTCTTTCGCTTATCAGGATGGCATGATGGATGCCATTACAGATCCGGCGGTGACGCAGGTGTCGGTGATGAAGTCGGCGCGCGTTGGCTACACCAAGATCCTTGACCACGTTGTCGGCTATTACCTGGCGCATGACCCGTCGCCGATCCTCATCGTTCAGCCGCGTGTTGAAGATGCCGAAGATTACAGTAAAAGCGAGATCGCGCCGATGTTGCGTGATACCCCGGTGCTGGCAGAAATCTGTGGTGATCCAAAGGCCAAGGACAGTAATCAGACCATCCTCAAAAAGACCTTTGCCAACGGCGCCAATTTGACGCTGGTGGGGGCAAATAGCCCCGGCGGTTTCCGCCGTATTACATGCCGGATCATCTTGTTTGACGAAGTTGACGGTTATCCGTCCGGCGGCGCCGGGGTGGAAGGTGATCAGATTGCACTGGGCATTAAGCGTTCCGAAACATTCTGGAACCGCAAAATTGCCCTGGGTTCGACGCCAACGGTGAAAGGCACCAGCCGGATTGAAAAGGCGTATGAGGAAAGCGATCAGCGCCGCTATTACGTCCCGTGCCCGCACTGCGGTGAATTTCAGGTACTGGAGTGGGGTGGCCCTGAGACGCCATACGGCATCAAGTGGGACAAGGATGAAAATGGAGAAGGCATCCCAGAATCGGCATATTACGTCTGCCGGCATAATGGTTGCGTGATCCACCATAACGAAAAGTCGGGCATGGTGAAGCGCGGCGAATGGCGCGCAACCAAACCATTTAAAGGGCATGCGGGTTTTCACATTTGGGCGGGTTACAGCCTGTTCCCGAACGCGGCCTGGAAATATCTGGTGGCTGAGTGGCTACGGGTGAAAAACGATCCGCTCATGCGTCAGACCTTTATCAACCTGGTGCTTGGCGAGCCGTATGAAGACCGCGGAGAAAAAGCGCTGAGCGAGAAACGCTTGCTGGAACGCTGTGAAGTCTATGCAGCAGAAGTGCCTGACGGCGTGGCGGTATTAACGGCCGGCATCGATACCCAGGATGGTCGCTTTGAAATTGAGGTGACGGGCTGGGGACGTAATGAGGAGAGCTGGTCGATTGCCTTCGACGTGATTGAGGGCGATCTGGAAACCAACGAACCGTGGCAACGCCTCGATGCGTATCTCAAGCAGGTCTGGCGCCGGGCTGACGGGCGTGGATTCACGATCATGGCGGCCTGCATGGACTCCGGTGGCCACCACACCCAGAAAGTTTACGAGTTTGCCAAAGAGCGCCTTGGCCGCCGAATTTGGGCGATCAAGGGCGAATCGGCGCGCGGTGGTAAACGTTCGCCGGTTTGGCCGACGAAAAAGCCAACGTCCAAGTCGAAGGCCAGTTTCAAACCAATCATCATTGGGGTGAATGCGGCCAAGGATACCATCCGCGGGCGACTGCATATCGATCCGCCTGCACCGGGTGAGCCTGCAGCCAGTTACATGCATTTTCCGGCAGACCGTGACCTGAACTATTTCAGCCAGTTGCTGGCTGAACGTTCGGTATTGAAGGTGTCCGGCGGCCAGCGTTACCGAGTTTGGGAACAGCTTCCAGGCAGGGCAAACGAAGCGCTGGACTGCAGGGTGTACAGCTATGCAGCCCTGTGCGGCCTGTTTTATCTCGGTTTAAAGCTGAATCTGCTGGCGGACAACATCGCGATCAATCCCGATCGCCTGTTGCCGGCGCCGCAGCAGCCGGAGGAAAAACAAAACCTTCGACTGCCTGGCGTCATCATTGAAGAACCGGAAAAACCGAAGCGCAAGCGCCTGTCACAACTTTTGCCATCATAAGGATCCCTATGTTTAACCGTAACACCAGCCTGCTGGCCGGTGCGATGACGCCTGCGCAATTGCAGGACGCATTGGCAAAGGCGCAACAGGCCTATATTGACCTCGCAGCCGGCGCGCGCGGTGTGTCGTTCTCGTACACGCAAGGTGATGGCACGCGTTCTGTTTCTTATCAACAAGCCTCAATGGCGGACCTGATGGCACTGATCCAGTTGCTGCAGGCGCAGTTGGGTATTGTTCCCCGCCCACGTCGGCCAATGAGGTTTAGATTCTGATGAATGACATCAAAATTTTAGGCCCGAATGGGCAGCCGCTACCGCCGATGCGGTCAAAGGCATCCATGTTGGTGGGCGGCAGCCGTGTGCCTTACGATGCGGCGGATTCGTTTAGCGACCAGTTGGCCAACTGGCAGCCTGCGTTATGGTCACCCGACAATGAGATCAATATCTACCGTGATCGCATTGTTTCCCGTGTGCGAGATCTTGCACGCAATGATGGTTGGGCCAGCGGCAGCATTACCCGCGTGCTGGATAACGCCGTCGGCGCCAACTTTCGTCCCATCCTCAAGCCTGACTATCGCATGTTGGCATTGATGACCGGCAATACAGCCTTCGACGCCACCTGGGCAGATGAATATGGCAAGGTGGTTGAGGCTCACTGGCGGTCATGGGCTAATGATCCGGGACGTTATTGTGATGTTGAGCGCAAACAAACCGTGTCTCAAATGCTGCGTCTGGGCTTTCGGCACAAGCTGCTTGATGGTGATGCGTTGGCGGTGCTGCAATACCGGCCAGACAGACTGGGGCGTGGGCGCGGCCGCTATGCCACAACGGTGCAAATCGTCGATCCGGACCGGTTGAGTAACCCGCAGCAAAACTTCGATATGCCGAATGTTCGCGGTGGTGTTGAAATTGACGGTGATGGCGCGCCAATCGCGTATCACATCCGCGAAGCACATATCGGCGATTGGTGGAGTGGCGCCAAGACGATGACGTGGCGGCGCATCCCGCGGGAAACAAGCTGGGGCCGTCCGCATGTGGTTCATGATTATGACCATGAGCGGGGCGCACAACACCGGGGGAATGGGATTTTAACGCCGGTTGTTCAGCGGCTGAAAATGCTCATCAAGTATGACCAGTCGGAGCTTGAAGCAGCGATCCTGAACGCCGTATTTGGAGCCTACATTACCTCTCCCTATGATCCGCAGATGGTTGAGGCGGCGATGGGGGAAACCTTTGACGATACTCAGATCGGTGCCTATCAAGAAGGGCGCGTTGATTTTCACAATGATCGCCGCATATCGCTGCAAAATGGCGCAAGAATGCCGATATTGTACCCCGGTGAGGATGTGAAGGCAGTTAATGCTGCCCGTCCTCACAGCAATTTTGAGGTGTTTGAAAGTGCAGCGCTGCGCAATATCGCCGCGGCAACGGGCCTGTCAACACAGCAAGTAACGCAGGACTGGTCTGATGTTAACTACAGTTCGGCACGCTCTGCGATGCTTGAGGCCTGGAAGACACTGACCCGCCGACGCGATGATTTTTCTGTGGGGTTCGCCCAGCCGATCCTGTCCGCTTTTATTGAAGAAATCCACGATACGGAAGACTTGCCGCTGCCCAGTGGTGCGCCGCACTTTCTGGACGCCAGGGCGGCGTATTGCCGTGCTCGCTGGATGGGGCCTGGTCGTGGCTGGGTGGACCCGGTGGCGGAGAAGAAAGGCGCCATTCTGGGTATGGATGCCGGGCTTTCAACGCTGGAAATGGAATCGGCGGAAAACGCTGGCGAGGACTGGGAAGAAATGCTGGATCAGCGTGCGCGCGAGATTGCCGCCTTCAAAGAGCGGGGGCTCCCGGTTCCGAGCTGGGCACAGGCTGAAATCCTGGCACCTGAAACAATTAAAGATCCGGAGGCAGAGTGAATTTACCGCACCTGGCGCAGCGACTGTTTAACACACCGCTGGCGTTGCACCCGCAAAAGGCCGAAGTGGTCATGGCCGCGATGATGGACCGGTTCGGGATAACCCGTATCAACACGCTGGCATCTGACTGGCTGGGGGATGATGAAAGTTTTACCCGAAAGGCACGTAAACAGGATGCCGGCTATGACGTGGTCGGCGGTATCGCGGTGATACCCGTGCAGGGGACATTGGTTCAGAAGTTGGGCAGTCTGCGACCCTACAGCGGTATGACGGGCTACGACGGGATCAGGCAGTCGTTCCTGACCGCGATCAGTGACCCCGAAGTAAGTGGCATCTGCCTCGATATCGACTCTCCCGGCGGTGAGGTAGCCGGCTGTTTCGATCTGGTGGATGAGATTTATCACGCCCGAGGTTCAAAACCGATCCACGCCATCCTTACCGAAAATGCGTATTCCGCCGCGTATGCCATCGCCAGCGCGGCAGATCGCATTCATGTACCGCGTACTGGCGGTGTCGGTTCGGTCGGGGTGATCGTCATTCATTGTGACTGGTCACAGCGAATTAAAGAAGACGGCCTGGCGGTCACCATCATCACCTACGGTGACCGTAAAGCCGAGAGCAACCCCTACGTCAAATTGAGCGATCAGGCCCGAGCCGCGATTCAGGATGATGTAGATGCGATGGGTAGGCTTTTTGTCAGTACGGTAGCCCGTAACCGGGGGATCACTGAAAAAACTATCCGTAACACCCAGGCTGCCTGTTTCCTGGCGGCTGATGGCGTCAAATTGGGGCTTGCCGATGCGGTGATGACCCCTGATGCCGCATTCCGAAAATTAATCAATGAAGCAGGAGCTTAACGTATGTCTCATTTCAAGTTTGCCCATCTTCTCGGCCTCAAGAAAAAAGCGTCTGAGGAAGAGGACGACGACAAAGAAAAAAGCAAAAAAGCGAAATCCCGTCGCGCGGAAGAGGAGCGCGATGACGAGGAGGACGCTGAAGACGATGACGATCGCGAAGACATGGAAGACGACGACGATCGTGAACCTGACGCTGAGGACGATGATGACGACAAGGAAAAAGGCAAAAAGGCTAAATCCCGTCGTGCTGAAGAAGACGACGAAGACGCGGAAGAGGATGAAAACCGCGATGTGAAAAAAGGTCGTCGGGCAGAGCGGAAACGTTGCGCCGCCATTTTTGGCAGTAAGCATGCCGCTGGCCGCCCGGACATGGCCGCTCACCTGGCTTTCAATACCCGGATGAGTGCGCGTGAAGCCATCGAAACGCTGGCGACGGTGGGCGCCGTAGCCCCGCAGCCACAAGGTAGAAAGTCGCTGGATGCCCGGATGCGTGAATCTGAGCAGGCACGATTGGGGCCCGACGGCGATAAGCCTGCAACGGGTAAAAATGCGCTGGTAAGCAAAATGACCAGCCTCTATGACACTGCACGAGGTAACAAGTAATGGACCAGTTTGGACAAAATCAATTCGCGCCGGGCATGAAAAGTTCGCTGTTCGTACCTGATCAGCTGGTTTCCGGCCCGTTACAACTGGTCACTGACTCTGTCACGATCGGTGTTTCAGGGGCGCTTAAACGTGGGACGGTACTCGGCATGGTCACCGCGACCGGCGCGTATATCCCGAGTAAAAAAGACGCTACCGACGGCAGTGAAAAGCCGTCCGCCATTTTGGTCGATAACGTAGACACCACAACCACAGTACAAACTGGCGGTGTGTATCTGATGGGCGAGTTTAACCAGAACCGTCTAATTTTCGATGCAAGCTGGACCGTTGCTGAACTGAAAGCGCAATTCCGCCCGCTGGCCATCTTCCTGCGCGATAGCATCCAGTCGCCGGTATCCTGATTTAACCCTTTTGAAACGTAACTGATGCCAGTTCTTTGGCAGGGTTGCACTCGTCCTGAATTCTGGCCGGCTACGGTGCCGGCATCATAAAGAGACTGAATATGGAAAACATTTTTGATACCAGCGTGCTGGTCCAGGTCGTCCCTAACCTGAAAACCAGCCAAAACTGGCTTCTGGATCGCTTCTTCCCGAACGTAGTGACTTACGAGACGGAAGAGGTTGCCATCGATGTGGACGTGGGGCTGCGTCGTATGGCGCCATTCGTATCGCCGCTGGTGGAAGGTAAACTGGTCGAGAGTCGCAAATACCAGACCAATACTTTCAAACCGGCATATATCAAAGACAAGCGCGCGCCGGATCTGCGCAAACCGATCCGCCGACAGATCGGCGAACGCATCGGCGGCGAATTTACCGCGGCAGAGCGCGAAATGCTGAACCTGCAGTTCGAGATGGCAGATCAGATTGACATGATTAATCGCCGTCTTGAATGGATGGCCAGTAGCGCCATGGTGTCAGGGAAAGTCACCGTGAACGGTGAAGGTTATGAAACCAAGGTAGTGGATTTTGGCCGTTCGCCGGATCTGACCATCACCCTCAGTGGCAGCGATAAATGGCCGCTGACGGTGGCGGCTGGCGCTACCAACACGCAGCCGTCGGATGACATTGAAGAGTGGCAGACGCTGATCCTCAAAAATTCCGGCGCGGTACCGACGGACATCATTTTCACCAACAAGGCGTGGAAAGCATTCCGACTGGATACCACGATCAAGGACAACGCCATCACCTTCCCTGCTTTGAGCCCGTTCGGCAACCAGATTAATGCCGGTGCGCAGGTGCAGAAAGGGGCCGTTTATAAAGGCCGCTGGGGCAACTTCGACCTGTGGCTGTATAACGACTGGTTCATTGACCCGCTGGACAATGTCGAAAAACCGATGATCCCTGATGGTGCCGTCATTATGTCTGGCGCTGATCTGATGGGGACTCGTGCGTTTGGCGTGATCCTCGATCCTGCTTTCAACTATGGCCCTCTGGCCTATGCCCCTAAGACCTGGGTGAAAGAAGATCCGGCGCAACGCCTGCTGATGATGCAGTCAGCTCCGTTGGTTATCCCAAGCCGGGTAAATGCTGCACTCTGCGCGACGGTGGTGTGATATGGCATCGAAAAAACAGCAAGGTAACGAACTGGGCGGCTTGCCGCCCGAGTTAATGGTTGGTGAACAGGAAAACGGCGAAGAGTTGAAAGTTGACGGTCAGGCCCCCGACAATTCTGCCGACACCGACACCGACACCGACACCGACACCGACACCGACACCGACACCGACACCGACACCGACACCGACACCGACACCGACACCGACACCGACACCGACACCGACACCGACACCGACACTGATGGCGATTCAGATGACGATCAGGACGGTGAACAGTTGCCGGCCGGCATGGTTTCAGTGGTTGTCACCAAAGGTAATACGGTGCGGCACGATGGCTGTGACTATCCAGAAAACCGGGCGTTCATGTTGCCGGTAGCGGATGCGCATCGCCTGATTGGTCTGGGCGTGGTTGCTGATGTTGAGCAGCTCCGCAAGTTAGCGTTGCTTCGCAGCGCGCCGGCCGTATCTGTGCAATCGGGGGAGTAATGGGAATCAACTGGGATCAGCATTTGCTTGCGCCATTGCACGGCGTTTTTGGTGACCCGGTTGAGTATCGCCCTGGCGGCGGCGCGGAGCCTTACACCATTAGCGGCATATTCGATCGGGCCTATACGCAAGAGGTTGAGCCGCTGGACGATGGCAGCACTATTAACACCACCAAGCCTGTGTTGGGTGTGCGTGATAGTCAATTCCGGGCGCCGCCTAAACATGGGGACCGGGTATTGGTCGGCATCGTTGGTGGGGTGCCGGTCAATACGCTCTTTGCCGTTGCGGATGTTCAACCTGATAGCCACGGGGGGACGAAGCTTATTCTCAACAAGGTGAAATCATGAACCCGAGAGGAGTCCGGTTGCTGGTCATTGAGGCGTTGAAGAATAAGACCGATGCCGCCGATCGGGTTTATTCACCTCGGGACTGGCCCACCACTGCGGATATGTATCCTGTTCTCCTGGTGCAGACACCGATCGACGTGAAGAATTCGCTGGGGCGGAATGTGCCCCAGTTCAACACGGTGACCACGGTCCGTATCACTGGTCGTCTGCAGGAACTGGACGATGAGGCGGAGGATAACGGGGCAGAAAAAGCTGAAGAAGCGTTGGAGCAGCTACGCGAGCAGGTAGAGCGCGCGGTCATCAATAGCTATGAACTGACGCGAAAAATTCAGCAGTTTCTGCAGGTGCGTTCGACCATTGATGTGGACGCCGGCGGCGAAGGGCATACCGCCCAGTTACTGATGGAACTGGATATCGAATACTATCAGGGCCCCGAAGAGTTTTATGAAATTGACGCGTCTCCGCTTGAGGGAATTGACGTCACGATCTCCATGCCTGATGGCACCCCTGAACCACTCGTAAAAATAGATCTGGAGTAACCCTATGTTTGTGAAACCCGTACCGGGGCGCATTGTGCGCGATCCGGTCAAGGGCACCTTTTTGCCGGAATCCGGTGAACAGGTTCCCGATAATATTTTTTGGGGGCGCCGCCTGAAGGATGGCGATGTACAAAAATTCGACCCTAACGCATCAGCTAAGCCGGTGGCGGGGAAGAAAAGCCAGGAGAGTGATCAATGACCGTTCCATTTACTCGCATCCCTTCAAACCAGCGCGCGCCGTTTTTCTACGCCGAGTTTGATAACTCGATGGCGAATACTGCGACCGCGGTACAGCGCACACTGCTGATCGGGCAGATGCTGTCAACGGCGACGGCAACGCCAGGCATTCCGCAGAAAGTTTCTTCTGAATCGGCGGTAGCAGGCATCTGCGGCAACGGTTCCATGTTGCACAACATGATGGCGGCGTATCTGGCCAACGACATTTCTGCGGAAATCTGGATACTGCCGTTATCGGATGGCACCACTGGAACAGCAGCGGCAGCCGGTAAATTACAGGTACTGACAGCGGCGGCCGCGACCGGCGTTTTGTCGCTCTACATTGCCGGTATGCGCGTTCAGCTCACGGTCGTCAGTACCGATGATAAGGTTGCCGTGGCCGCGGCGATTTCAGCGGCGATCAACGGTCAAAGCAAGCTGCCGGTTACTGCTGTCGTGGATACAACAGCCACTGATACGGTGAACCTGACGGCGAAAAATAAAGGTGCGCACGGTAACAGCATCGATATTCGTCTCAACTATCAGGGTGCCGCCGGCGGTGAGGAAACCCCGCAGGGCATGGAGTTGAAGGTAACGCCAATGGCCGGCGGTTCCGGTGCGCCATCTCTGACTGATCCGTTGGGTAATCTGCAAGATCGTGCGTTTGACTTCATCGTCAATCCCTACACGGATACCACGTCGCTGGATGCCGTGAAAGAGTTCCTGTCAGACGCTACCGGCCGTTGGTCTTACGCACAGCAGCTCTATGGTCATTCATTCGGCGCGCTGGCGGGCACGTA
This sequence comes from Serratia sp. CY74737, assembly GCF_052166775.1. Taxonomy (NCBI): domain Bacteria; kingdom Pseudomonadati; phylum Pseudomonadota; class Gammaproteobacteria; order Enterobacterales; family Yersiniaceae; genus Serratia; species Serratia sp. CY74737. The sequence continues at coordinate 16,215 of NZ_JBJNOF010000009.1, read as the reverse complement.
TGGTTCCTTGTCCGCCGCCGGCGAAGCACGCAATAACCAGCATGAGACGCTGCTGGGGATCAACGGCTCACCGACGCCCGCTTATCTTTGGGCGGCAGCGTTGACCGGGGCGATTGCGCCGAGTCTGCGGAACGATCCGGGCCGTCCAACGCAGACGTTGACGATCAGTGGCGTACTGGCTCCGCCGCTGGAATCCCGCTTCATGCTGACCGAGCGCAATAATCTGCTATACAGCGGTATCTCAACGTTTACGGTCGCTGATGATGGTTCTGTGCAGGTTGAAAAGACCATCACCACCTACCAGAAGAACAAGTTCGGCGATGCAGATGACAGCTACCTGAACATTGAAACGCTCTATCTGCTGATGTTCGTGACCCGCTTCCTGCGCACGCAAATCACTTCAAAGTTCGGCCGCATGAAGCTGGCAAACGACGGCACCCGTTTTGCACCAGGCTCCGCGATTGTGACGCCCAATGTGATCCGCGCGGAGCTGATCGCGCAGTATCGCACGCTGGAATATAACGGCTATGTGCAGGATGCCGCGGCATTTGCTGAGACGTTGCTGGTGGAGCGTAACAGCAGCAATACCAAGCGGATCGATGTGCTTTGGACGGGCACGCTGATCGACCAACTGGAAATTTTTGCACTACTCAATCAATGGCGACGCGCGCAGACCGCGGCCTAAGGGGGATTCATGGGAGATACAACTAACCGCCTGGCCGGGACCGCGTACGTTACCATCGATGGTGTAACGGTCATGGTTGCCGGCCAGTTCAAATACAGCCCCGGTAAAGTGGAGCGCTCCACGTTGACCGGGATGGATACGGTGCACGGTTACAAAGAAAAACCGCGGGCGCCGTTTATTTCCTACCAGGCGCGTGACAGCGGCGGAACATCGATCGCTAAAATCAATGATTCCACCAACGTCACGGTGGTCGTTGAGCTGGCCAACGGCAAAACAGTGATCGGCGAAAACATGTGGTCCGTTAATACGCAGGATGTTGATAGCGAAGAAGCGGTGTTTGATGTTCGCTGGGAAGGCGGATCGGTAACGGAGTATTGATATGGCAGTGCTTGATAAAACCAAAACGATCGTACTCAGCAAAGCGCTGGAGATGGCCAACATCCGCTACGAGAGCCTCGAACTGAAAGAGCCCGCACTGGCTGAGGTTGAGCAGTTCTATGAAACGCAGCGCAGCAAGAATGGCATGGCGGCCATGAAGCTGCTGCTGGCGTTAAATTCCGGCATAACTGAAAAAGTGTTGAGTGGCATGGCTTACACCGACTACAGGAAGTGTGAGGACTACTTGATGTCTTTTTTGACCTTCGATCCCTCGGCGGATGGCAGCAACTAGCTGCTGAGGTGACGAAGTATTACGGGTGGGGGCCGCAGGATGCGTGGTCCCTGACCCGTACCCGGTTGGATTTTTGGGCCGATCAGGCCCGTCGGATAGAAAAGCTTAAGGCGGGCAAGTAATGGCCAAGTCATTTGACTTTGAGCTGACGGCTAATGATGAGGCGTCAGCCGCAATTCTGCGGATTGAGGAAATTGTAAAGCACCTCAATCCGCTGTTGGACAGAACGCGCGATGCGTTGGCGTTGGGCGGTCAGGAATCCAGAGATAACCTTGACGATTTGGGCAGCCGTTTTGATGTGTTGGCTAAAAATGCCAGAAGCGGCGTCCAGTTCATCGGCGATTTGGTCCCGCCGCTTAAAATGGTCGGTGGATTAACCCTCGGATTGGGTGGCGCTGCAGCGGTCGTCAATGTTGTTAAAAACAACCTGACCAATTTTGCCGACGCCGGCTACCGGATCGATACCGTTGCAAAAAACGTCAGCATGACGGCGGACGCGTTTCAGGAACTGACTGGCGCCATGATTGAAAACGGCAGCGCGCGTGAGGCTGCGGAAGGTTCGGTCAGTGAGTTGTTTGAAAAGGCGAATGATGCTGTACACGGCCGTAATGATGGCTTTCTCGCCTTGCTGAAACAGCGAGGGATAGGGATCAGCGAAACCAAGGATGGCCTGGCCGATGTAGGCAAGCTGATTAACGACCTCAACCGCGCCATGCAATCACTCCCTGCTGGGCAGCAGGCGCTGTTTGCCAACAAATTGGGTATTTCGCCCGATCTTCTCAGCTATCTGCGCAACACGACCAGTGAAGTTCAACGGCTCAAGGATCAGGCCCGCCGGGATGGCCTGATATTTACCGAGAAGGATCTGCAGAATGCCCTGGCGTTCAAGCAGCAGCTGAACCAGATAGGTGCTGCCTATGACGGCATACTGATGAAAGGGCAGGCCTGGCTGGGCCAGTCGGAAACCTTGGCGGCTTCGGTAGACCAGATCAAGCAGGTCGTCACCAATGGTCTGGACAGTACGGCTATCGGTTCGATCCTGACGTTTAACAGCGGCGGGAAACAGGCCGATGTTTTGCGGCAGGCTCAAGGCGATGAGAAATTTAAAGACACGCTGTCATGGAAAGAGAAGCTGGATTTAAAACTGGGCTATGCGTCGGAAGATCTGATCAAGAAACTGAACGGCTATTATAAGCCCGTATGGCGCGCCGACCAGCTGAGAGCCGATACCGAGAAAATTTCAGGTTACCCGGCGCCGGCTGACAATGGGGCGATGTTGCCGTATGGCCAGCCGGGGAATAATGCACTCGGGCTGCGCAACAATAATCCAGGCAATTTGCGTTCAGCACCGAATACGACTGGACGTAACGGCGGCTTTGTCACGTTCGAAAATCCCAATGATGGGCTGGCGGCGCTTTCTCGACAGCTGATGCTGTTCGGCGATCGAGGGAATAACACGTTAAACCGAATGATTAGGACTTATGCGCCACCTAACGAAAATATCACCCAGGCCTATATTGATGGTGTGGCAAAACAAACAGGCTTTAACCCCGCGGAACCGCTAGACCTGCATTCACCGGCGGTGCTTGAAAAGCTTATCCCGGCCATCATCAAGCATGAAAACGGCGCCCAGCCATACAGCCGCGATCAAATTTTCAGGGGGATCAGCGATTCGGTCTTTGATCCTCGCTGGTCTGGCTTGCGTGACCAGAACAATCTTTACGGGCAGCGAGCATCTGGTTTGTTCGAACTCTCTGAGCAGGGGCAGTCATTACCGCCGCCAACGCCAAAGGATTCGTCAACGCAAGCCTCGCTGTTTGCACCGAATAATCAGCGAGAGGAAACCATCGGCCAGATCTCTGATGCCATGTCTAAGGCGATCGACGAGAACAAATTCCAACTGGAAATTACACTGGTCAATCCCCAGACCGGCGAGCGCCGCAAGGTCCAGACTGAAGGCGGTGGCCGCGTGGCCTTGTCAATGCAATCACTGAGTTAAACCGCTTCGGCGGTTTTTTTGTTTCTGGAGAATTTATGGCTCTGATCACTGATGCGATCTCATCGCTGCTTGGTGGCGGCGACAGCTGGGATTGGTTTGAGCATATTCACCCGGCATCATTTCGCGGCGTTCCTTTTGCAGTAGTCAGTGCCGAAGGCGTATTTGGCCGGCGCCAGGCCGTGCATGAATACCCTTATCGCAACACCGCCTGGGTGGAAGACCTGGGGCGTGGTACGCGCAAATTAACGATCAGGGGTTTCATCGTCCATAACAGCCTGGCGTATGACGCACCTGACGTGATAACGCAGCGTGATTCGCTGGTGGCTGCGTGCGAGAAGGAAGGGCCGGGTACGTTGATACATCCGACGCTTGGGGAGCTTACCGTAAGTGTGCCGGATGGCGGTTTGCGGGTACTTGAGAGCGTGGATAACGGCCGTTCCTTCGAGTTTACCCTGACGGTCATTGAGTCCGGTTTAAAGGTGTTTGCGATCACCGGCAGCACTCAGGCGGCATCACTGGTTCAGGCAAACTGGTTACGAACCGGCCTGATGGCGGCCACAAAATTTATTGCCACGGTTAAAGGTGAGATCCGCAGTGTAACCCAGACTATCAAGACGTTGCGCAATACCGCTGCGTTTTGGGGAAACATGGTGAAAAGCACCGCCAATGAAGTCACTAATCTCAGTAATGTCCTGAAATCGACCTTCGGTAGCGCCCGGTATGGGCGATACAACAAAGGCTCCGTAGGGGGAGGCGTTTCGGGATCAACCGGTGCAGTAAATAGAACGGCAGATACCGACAATTACGCCGGATTGGTTAACCAAAAAATGGCGCAAGCGGTAACAGGACGCGCTGAATTATTAGCGCTCACGGCCACATTTGAGGGCGTAGCCTCCGTGAATGCCTTCCCCGTTGATGCCAGGGCCATCATTGATGCGGTCATTTCGTTCAGCGGCAGTGTAGAAGAAAAAATCCGCATGCTGGAAACGTTGGCTTCGTATCGAAACACCACGTTTTACGCAACCTCTGGTGAAAATTCGGTAGCCAATGGCGCCACTATCCTGCTCTGCGTATTGTCCGCCGGCGCACTGGCAGCGACCGCCGCCAATTATGAGCCATCAAGCTATGACGATGCCATTTTGATGCTTAATCGCGTCTGCGACACGCTGGATGAGGTGCTGTTGATGGCGGCGGATGCCGGAGACGACGACGATTATATGAACCTGTTGCAAACCCGCGATGCGCTGGTCAACGCCTACAGCCAGAAAGGCGCCGTTCTTAGTTCACTGACCCAGGTTGTTATGCCCACATCGTTACCGGCGTTGGTGCTGGCCAACCGCATGTATCAGGACGGTGCTCGGGGTGATGAACTGGTTCAGTCTGTCGGGCCGCGCCATCCGGCATTCATGCCCACCAAATTTAAAGCGCTGAGAAAATGAAAGATGAACTGATTTTGACGGCCGGCGGTAAGCGAATTTCCGGCTGGGATTCTGTTCGCGTTACGCGAGGCATTGAGCGCTTGCCATCGGATTTCGACCTGTCGTTGATGGACTACTACCCCGGTAACGAAGAAAAGCAGCTGGTACTGCCCGGAGACAGTTGCACGGTGCATCTGGGGGATGATCTGGTTATGACCGGCTATGTCGATCGCTGGAATCCGGTGATTGGCAAAGAGCGTCATGAAGTTCGCGCTACGGGCCGGAGTAAATGCCAGGACCTGGTGGATTGTTCAGCTGAATGGCCTAACAACGTGATCAGCCAGGCTAATGCCCTACAGATAGCCCAAAAGCTGGCGGCGCCATACGGCATCAATGTCAGCAGCGACGTGAATGATATGACGACGGTTCCCCAATTTACCCTTAACTGGGGGGAGTCTTCGCAAGAAGTGATCGACCGGATCACCCGTTGGGCTGCGCTGCTGTATTACGACAAGCCCGATGGCTGTCTTTTCCTTACCCGCGTCGGAACCGCCAAGGCGGCCAGCGGCGTGGCGCAAGGGGAAAATATCGAGACGGCATCTTTCATGTCATCGATGGACGAACGGTTTTCCGATTATGTCGGGGTATCAATGTCGATGACGCCGGCGATGGAGTTGTCGCCGGATGGGGGCTATTCCGCCGTTACCCTGGCGCGCGCTCAGGATCCGGAAGTCGCCAAAATGCGCTACCGCAATCGGATTGTCATCGTTGAGAGCACCATGAACTCTCACGGTCAGGCGCAAAACTGCATCGACTGGGAGATGAACCGGCGTTATGGCCGTTCACGACGTCTGCAGGTGGAGATCGACAGCTGGCGAGACAAGGCCGGAAAACTGTGGGAGCCGAATACGCTGATCCCCATCAATATTCCTGTCTTTGGGCTCAATAACGTGCAGTGGCTTCTGGCGGAGGTCACTTTTACTCGTGACGAGCGGGGCACGCGGGCCAATCTCATCATGATGCCGAAAGAGGCATTTGCCGTTCAACCCTACCAATTCTATAGCCAGGTGCAGGAGCTTAATCGATGAATGACGGTATGTTGAGGCAGCTTGGGCGCAGGGTAGCCATGATGATAGGTCTGGGCAAGATCACCGGATACGGCGATGCCGGCGGCATACAAAAACTTCAATACCAGACCCAGATGGAAGTGAGAGGCGAAACCCCGCGTATGGCGGAGTTTGGATTTTCTTCCGGTCTCCCGATAGGGACGGATGTGGTGCTGGCGTATCTGGGGGGGGATCGTTCCAGCGCCGTGATCGTGGCCAGTAACAATCAGCAATACCGGCAATCGGGTTTAAAAAGCGGTGAGACGCTGATTTATAACCAGTGGGGGATGTTCGTAAAACTCACGGAAAATGGCATTGAGATAGAAGCGAAAGGGAAGCCGGTAACAGTGACCAATGCGACCACGGTTACCGTCACAGCCACTGAAAAAATCAGACTTGAAACACCGCGTTTGGAAGTGACCGGGGACGTGATAGACAACTGCGACAGCAATGGCGCCACATTGAAAGCCTTACGCGACACCTATAACGAGCACAGCCATGCCGTGAAAAATGTCCAGGGCGGCAACGATGAGAAAACCAGCGAGAAACCGGGGGAGATCGTCGAATGAGTGATATCAGCTCCTTTTGGGACATTGAACGGCTGGTGGCTGAGTGGCGTGAGGGACGCGGCGATTTGAACAATGGTGATGACCTGCAGACAGCGATGATTATCAGTCTGTTCACCGATCGCGTTGCCCGTGATGACGATGATATAGACGGAGAAGACCGCCGCGGCTGGTGGGGGGATATGGGGGAGGAGCATAACATCGGCTCCCGGCTGTGGTTGTTGCGTCGTCAGAAATTGACCCAGGCAGTTGCTCAAAAAGCGGAAGACTACGCCCGCGAGGCATTGCAGTGGCTGATCTCTGATGGTGTGGTGTCGTCGTTCACAATAGCAACCCAGATCGTTTATCCCCGCCGGCTAAATATGGTCATTCGCTATCAGCGTCCGGGTAACGGTGACCGCACGGACATGCGATTTTTTTGGGTTTGGGAGCAATAAATTATGCCTTTCAATCGGCCGACACTCACCGAATTGCGTGAGAAAAGTCGCACACAGCTTCAGGCTGAACTGAGAAAGACCGGTGCGCTGTTGCGCTATTCTAACATGCGTGTTTTGGCGGATGCTGACGCCGGCCTCGCCCATTTACATTACGGGTACCTGGATTATATCGCGCTGCAGTCCACCCCTTTTAATGCCACTGATGAATGGCTATCTGGATGGGCTGGTCTTAAAAGTGTCTACCAAAACCCGGCCAATCCGGCATCCACACCGTCTTATGAATTTAGCGGAACTGCGGGCGCGCCTGTCAACAAAGGTGCCGTGTTGCGCCGTGGTGATGGTTATCTCTACCGGCTTGAGGAGAGCGTAACGATCGGGGCAAATGGGAAAGGTGTCGGCAAGCTTACTGCAATCCTGCCCGACATTATCGACGACCCGACAGGGGGCGGTATTGACGGCAATGCGGATGCCGGCACGACCCTGACACTGGATGTTTCTCTACCCGGCATTGATGCCAGCGGCGTAATGCTCGAGCCCGCCACCGGCGGAGCAGACATTGAGACACAGGAAAGTTTCCGCGCCCGTATGCTGCTTGCCTATCAACATCCGCCCCAGGGTGGCAGCGACACAGATTATGAGCAGTGGGCGCTGGCGGTACCTGGTGTTACACGCTGCTGGCCCAAACGGCGCCTGATGGGGGCCGGTACGGTTGGGGTGTACATCATGTGCGACGGCAACGACGAAACCAATCACGGTTTCCCGGTAGGGACTGACGGTATTTCTCAGCTGGATGACTGGGGCGCACAGAAGGCTACCGGAGATCAGGGGCGTGTGGCTGATTACATCTACCCACGCGCGCCAGTCACTGCGCTGGTTTACGTTTGTTCGCCATCGGCCAAGACGGTGGATTTTGAGATCAGCGGCATTTCACATGTTGGCAGCGACATTACAACGGCCATTGCGGCGGCTATCGACAATGTCTTCTTCGAAGGCGGAACGCCGGTCGGCAATGGCAAGATCTTCCTCTCTGACCTGAACAGGGCAATCGGAGACATTGATGGCACAGCAGGCTTTATCCTTGTTTCCCCAACAACGAATATCGATCTGGGGATAGGGGAACTGCCGGTGCGTGGCGAGGTGAACTACACATGAGCCAGTTTACCGTAAAGGAGTATTCTCGCGCGCTGCAGGCGTTAATCCCGACCGGAATAGCGTGGCCGCGCGACCCCGGTGGGGTTCAGGGGGCAGTTATCCGGGCTTTGGCTACAGGGTTTCAGCGTAGCGATAACGATGCGATAGCGTTGCTTGTCGGCGCTTTCCCTGAAACCGCAACCATCATGCTGACTGAATGGGAAAAAACGCTGGGTTTGCCAGATGACTGTTCGATCGGTGAGGTTGACACGATAGCGAAACGGCAGGCGGCCGTGGTATCAAAATTTATCAGTACCGGCGGCCAGTCACGCACTTATTTTATCGGTATCGCCAGAGCGCTCGGTTACAACATCACCATCAAAGAATACCGCCAGGCGCGCGCAGGGCTGTCTGTCTGTGGCGACGGGTTAAATGGCGACGACTGGCCATTTGTGTGGCTGGTGGAGGCAGAGGAAACAACCATCTCCTATGCCCGTGCCGGAATGAGTTACTGCGGCGATCCGTTGCGCTCATGGGGAAACCGGCAGCTTGAGTGCCGAATGAATGCGCTCTCGCCTTCACATACGATCGTTAAATTTGGCTATATCAATTTTGGATTCAACGACGAGGGCGTTTACGACGTTACTCCAGAGTTTGCCGATATGTTCGACACTGCATCGGGCTATCTCTAATCAAATCTATATTAAATTTCAGGAGTTATCATGAGAAAAGTAGGAAGCACAACGGATACAGCAGATGCAAATGGTGAATATACGAATGGCAATGTGGCGCAGGGCATCCCGCCGACTATTATCAATGCCGAGATGTTGAACACTTTCCAGCGCGAGTTAATTGGCGTGGTGGAAGGTTCAGGGATGGAACTTAACCCGGAGGATGACAATCAAGTTTTTAAAGCGATTAAAAGATTCCTTGGAAATAACGTGACGGTGGAAAGTAACCCATTGGGGATTTGCTTTACAGTAAAAGATATTTTTAACGATGTGGTGATTACCATTCAAGCAGGAAAGTCAGTAATAAATGCATCGTCTGGTACTGTTAGTTTCCCTAAACCTTTTACCAGTAATGTACTTGCAGTAATACCGTCAAAAATTACCGATACAAATAGATATGTGTCGTCAGCTAATCATACCCTGAATGGGTTTGATGTTTTTGGATGGATCTCAGGATCATCAGGCAACGTGGACAATTTTAGTTATGTAGCTGTTGGGTGGTGATAAATTCTACCTATGTGGTATAATCCAATGATCTAAAATTGGGTAATGCCATATGAAAACAAGAAACTACATCATAGATGCATTCAGAGGAGTCGCTGTTCTATTGGTGACATCGTTCCACATTTTCCTCTGGTCTTCTTCTAGTGGGCTGCCATTGGGTAACTATTTTGACCTTTATGGCCCATTTGGGAATGGATGGATAGGGGTTGGGATTTTCTTCGTTATTTCCGGGCACTGCATGGGAATGTCAACAAGAAACATGTTTTCAAATGGTGTTTCACAGTCAAGTTATTTTCTTTATTTCTCAAAGCGTTTTTTACGGATTGCGATTCCGTACTACATTTCTATTTTGTTTTGGATAGTATTGATAAGATGTTATGGAGTGGCAGAAAAGCCAACTGGAATATATGACATTTTAACTCACATGACATTCATACATAACTTAAATGAAAGTACAATGTTTAGCATTAGCGGTGTTTATTGGTCGTTAGCTGTAGAAATGCAGTTTTATTTGTTGTTGCCAATTTTTGTTTTAATTTGCAAAACAGATCGCAATAGAATTATATTGCTTGCAATTTGCGCTGTATCTTCCATCGTTATTAATCTTATAACCGTGGATAGGGTGTTGACGTGGTCAATAATATCCTACCTTTATCTTTTTGTTTTGGGTTGGGTTTTGTTTGTCTCATCCGACTGTGGCTTAAGCTTTCGTAAATTAAAAGCAATAAGGATATCTTCCATTGTCGCTTTAGTTGTTATGCTTTTCTATAAGGGTGATGGATTTAATAACAATGTTAAACTTTATGAAATAGTTGCTTCTACTTTTGCGGCAATTTCTATGTGGTCGTTTGTTGTTGGAGGCAAGGGTAATGTTAACCCTACGATAGTGGTGAGATTGCTTTCATTTGTTGGTAAGTGTTCTTTTTCAATTTATCTATATAATTATGTATTTTGGGTTATACCAAGAGAGAGTTCATCAATGTTGATTTCAATGCTATCATTTTGTTTTGTGATAGTATTTGGTATAGCGATGTATTTTATTGTTGAAAATCCATCTGAAAGATTCAGAAAATATTTTTTCAGCGTAAAATCGAAGCAAGTGACAACCTAATCTATATTTTAACCAGTTTAAGAAAACCCGCCTTGTGCGGGTTTTTTTATGGAAATAACTATGGCTAATAGATACAACACCGGAAACCCACGTCCTTCTAACAGCATGAAGGATTTAAATGATAATGCTCTCGCATATGATGACTTCCTTAATGGCGAACAAGATGAGGCTTACGATCGGTTTCAAAAACCATTCCCTACGGTGCGTCGGCAGGTTGCTGATCGCATTGATGAGATAACTGGTGCGCAAAAGAGCATTGAGCAGTATACGGATGAGGCTAAGCAGGCAGCAGACAACGCCCAGAACATCGCAGACGCCAATACATACTACATCACACCAGAAGACCCTGACGGCACGATTGCTGGTATTGCTGGGACGCCATCAGGGAAATCATTTCGCGTTGCTCAGGGGGTAATGAGCGATTACGCTTTCATTTATTACATTAATAATAATGGTATTGCTGAGCCTGTTTCTGTTGTTCCTGGTATGAAGTCAGTTAATGAGGTCAGATCTCGTCTCAAGACAGTTCGTGACAAGTTTAGGAATGCCTTTATTGACTCAAAGGGAAAAGTGGGGGCAGGGCTAAATAAATCTATGGCGTGGTGTGCATTGGCATTGCAAAGCAAAGCTTTCAACATCACGGATAATAACGATGAAATATCAATGCAAATTGTTCCGCAGAGAGGGAAGGTAACATTCTCTAAAAACGGAAAAGTTGCAATGGAAATCAAGCGAAATGGTCAGGTAAGAATAGCTAAGCTTACAGCACTAGAAATGGATGCCAAAAATTTATCCATTGATTTCGCTGGTAAAGATATCTCAAAAGCTGAACTGCCATCAGTTGGTGCCTTCCAGGGTAATAGCGCCGGTGAGCTTACAGAATATGTAGCGCTCAACGGAATGCCTAGCTCGTATGGAAACCAACAAACGGCATCGCCAGGTGTTGCGATGCGTCGAATTGGCACGGTACTAAAAAAAGACGTTAGCAAATCTTGGATGAGTTCAATGGTGGAGTCACCCGCTATTTGGTGGGATGATTCTGACCTTCAGTATCATATGGTTTTTACTGCCTATTCAGGGACATTCACGCGTCCAGAAAACGGCTCTATAGGCCACGCAACCAGTATAGACCTGGTAAATTGGAATGTAGGTGATACTCCTATTTTAGTCGGCAGTGGTGTTGTTAATTCTGCGGACAGATACGGCTGTACTGGCCCTTATATGCTTCGTGGCGATGATGGTAAATACTATCTGTTTTATATTGGACTCCCAAACCCTGGCTATGAGGGGGGCATAAAACGTATTTGCCTTGCAGTTGCAGATTCGTTGGCTGATGTTGTCGCCGGTAACTTTACCCGTATGGGGGTGTTGATCGGCCCGGACTCAAGTAAGCCGTGGCGCTCCTCGGATGTTTATCATGTCAGCATTGTAAAGCGTAATAACGTGTTCTACATGTTCTTTAACTCAAAGGGAACGAGCGCGACAGGTGGCGATGATTCTCAAGGCAATGAACGAATCGGCTATGCATACGCGAATTCGTTAACTGGCCCCTGGATAGTTGATGATGCAAATGCGCCCATCATAAATACAAAGAATGGGACGTGGAAGTCAGCCAAAGTTGGAGATCCGAGCGTTAGGCGTGATGGCAAGTTCTGGTATATGAGTTATTTCGGCTTTGATGGTAGCAAGGCCTATGATTCTATAGCTGTAACTACCGATGATAAGTTCCCGCTGGGTTGGGTTGAACTTGGAAAGCCAACACTGTCACCAATACCATTTGCAATAAATGAATCTAAGTACGTACATAAGCCGTGGATCACTGTTGTTGGCGGTAAAGTCTACCACTTCACAACCGGGGAAGGGGCCGATCGTGTTATCACTCTATATGTATCAGGAGCTGGGGTTGATGACCGCTTTGCCCCAAGAACAGATGGAGTCGTAAGAAACGTAATTACACCGACAGGGGCCGGTGGAGAAGCTGTTGACGAATATTCTCCTGAGGTAAGCAATCTTCCTGTAATAAGGGCTGGTCAACGTAGTGATGGTTCATGGCAGATTTATAGGCCGGAAAAAAATGGGTTTTCAAAAAGCAACGGTATCAGGTTCGATGGCCGAAACATAGAGATTGGCGATGATAGCCAGCTACCGACAACTGCTGTTGATGGTTTTCTATATATACCTTCAATAAATGGAGTGCCTACAGGTACACCATCTTCAAAAAATGGTAAAAATCCGATTTGCGTTGACGCCGCTAATAAAAAACTGTGGGTTTATATTTCAGGCGCATGGTTTTCAACCAATCTTTTATAAGGTGAATGCACATGAGTGCTAACATAATTTCTTTTGATGATCAGGACTATACTAATTACCTCTATGTAATTCCAACCAAGGAATTTGATTTTACATCAGGAAGTATTAAAAGTATTGATGGTAGCATTTCGCTGATGTGTGGCAGGACAACCACAGCAAGGCAGTTTAATGAAAATGGGGATGTTGAGACGGTTAGCCCTGGCGTTGTCAGGTTCAAGCGAAATCCGTTAACAGGGAAAATTATCGGTCTCCTTGCAGAGCCATCATCGACAAACGTATTGAGTTATAACGGACAACTAACGAATAGTTATTGGACTCCGCACAATTGCACCATTACGCAATCGACAGTGTCAGGGCTTGATGGTATTCCGATGTTCAAACTGGCAGACGATGCGGTAAATACATACCATGGCTTACCATCGCCGACGACATCAATACAGGCGACCGGATGGGCTTCCGGAAAAGTCTATGCGAAAGCGGCTGAGAACAGCCACATATTTGTGGAGATCGGATTTCCCGGCGGCGGTATCACTTTCAATGTAACAGTGAATTTAAATGATGGGACATTCACAACAGGAGGGACTGCGAATGGTGTAGCGAAGACGACCAGTTGCAAAAACGGGATTTACCTCATAGAGCTTTCTGCACAAGCGGCATCTGTTGCATCTCAAACTGTTAGGTTGAGCATTCTCAATCACAACGGAGTTAGCCAAATATACGCGGGAACGCCGGGAAATGGCGTATATATACAATACCCACAACTGGAGCTAACTCCACGCTCTACATCCACGATCATTACTGCAAACGGCCCTGGTACGCGTGATGCCGATAATTATTATTTTATGATTCCTGCAGGGTTCGATTCGACGGATATGTCTATTTGTGCTGAGGTGATACCGACATCATTACCACTCGCCGCTTATGCTGCTGGCGAGGTCACGTCGGGGGTGCTTGCATTGCGAGATTCAAACCTAACTGGCTCAGCATCAGTAAGAGCCCTGATAGGGCGGCAAATGTCCTCATTGCTGCCACAAGCTTTTGCACGCACACAAACAAGCAATATCAGCTTGCTAGGAAAGAAAAAATGGCAATTAGAGAGGATGCTCATTGCATACAGCACTGCGGGGATCCTATCGTCCAATGGCGATGTTGTGTCAGCTGATCCTGGTTTCGTTCAATCATCATCGAATAGCATACAGGTGGGCAGCTCTAGGCCAGATGCTGAATATTTTGATGGTGTTGTCACGGGGTTGTTGCTTTATCAGGTGGCGCTGAGTGCTGATGATTTAGGGAAAGTGACTCAGCAATAACACCTGGCAGGGATGGATCCCGGCTATTTGTACAGCGTGGCAAAATCGAAGGTGATCGCGGCATCTACGGCTTTGTCCTCTGTTTCGAATGGCGTTTCTGAGACCAGCGGCCATCTCCCTCTGTGCCACATATCAAGCCTGATCCTGTCCCACTTACGGGATGGGTATCATTCACATAAACTATCTTTCTTTACCGATCAATATCCTACCTTTCTAACAAAAATCCGAACTTTCCCCCGTCAAAATCTTGCGCATATACTGTATAAAAACGGGTCTTCCCCGATCATGGTGGGAAGCTCAGAACGTCATATCCAGCTTCCCGTAATGGAACATCACCCCCAGTTTAAATCGCTCCCGGTTTCGATAGCCTCTGGCCTTGATCCTCAGCAGCCTTATTTTGCTGTTCAGCGCTTCGGCATTACCATTTGAGACGCTGTACCGCATTGCGTTAAGTATTCCGTATAACCTTTTTGTGATGGTTCCTGCCATGTTCCTCATTACCGGCACATCGCAACTTCTCGCCAGCGCTATCCATTGCTGCCAGTCTGCGCGGCGCTTGTCACTCCAGGGGCGGTTCCAGATATCTTTCGCCAGCTCTTTCAGTACCCAGCACTGGCTGGTCAGTTGCATTTGTTCTCTCAGCCATGCCAGTTTTTCCTGCCGGGGCTCTGTCATCCATTTTTCGCTGTATTGCCACAGGAAGCGGGTTCCTTTTGCCTGGCGGCGGCTGTCCACCGGAAGCCGGGGATGCTCGTTTTGCCGAGTCTTATCAACGATTTCACCCAGTTGCTTTGCCACATGGAAGCGGTCAAAGGCGATTTTTCCGACTGCTCCCGGAAGATGGATGCGCGCAGCTCTGATATACCCGGCATTCATATCCATTGAGAACGTTTTGACGGCCTCCAGCTGGCTGTTGGTGAGAGTGCGAAGATAGCTGGCAAGGCTTTCTGTTCCCCGATCATCTGTTAACGCCAGTGCGCGCCCATCACGGTCGGATATCACGGTGATGTACCGGTGTCCTTTTTTGAAGGCAACTTCGTCCACATTCATATGCCGGGCTGATAGCGGTCTTTTTATTCGAGCAAGACCACGTTTAACCGCCCGGGTCATAATGCCGTCAACCGCATTCCAGCTAAGTTTCAGCTGCTTTCTTACCGCATCAACAGTGCTGATTTTCAGCCAGGAAAGAACGAATGACTCGAACAACAACGTGTACCGGCTGCCGGGTCCGGCCCACGGAACGGGTAACGTCTGACATCCATGGTTTGGGCACATGACCCGGGGAACATTCGCCTCAACAACTGTCATGAACTGGCAGGTATCAAGATGGCGCCATTTACGATGACGGTGATCGTGAACAGAACAAGTTTTACCGCAGGTCGGGCAGGTTAACCGGGTGTTTACAGCGATTTCGACAGTGACAGTAACTGAACAGGCATTTTCATCGAGTGAAAGGGTCTTTACCTGCCACGGGGCTGACAGGTTGAGAATATGAGCGTAGAGGGACTTTTCGTCCATGGAGGTGACCTCTGGCGATTAAATAAACATCATCATGCCTCAGCCACCGCAACAAAGAAATACTCTCCCTTAGACCGTGTTTATCCAGCGGGTTTAGAAAGAGGGAGCCCTTTTTGCCCTGCGTAGAAGACCACAAGGGTAACACCTTCTTCACCTGTGTACCCGCGATGAGCGCTGTCAACCATCTCTGGTAATACCTCCCCGGCTTTTAAAAGTCGTTTTTCGCCAGTGGCTTTCTTTTCCACAGTTAATACCCCATTCAGTACATAAGCAGCATTAGGTATCGGGTGTTCATGCCAGGCAAGACTAGTATTTGGTGCAACAGTTATCTTAAGAACTGATAGCTGGGGAGTTCCTTTAGGATATTCCTTGTAAAGCACGCCATCCCAGGATTTTTCTGTCTCAAGAAGTTTTTCAACGTTAATACCGGGAGTTCCGTCATTGTGTGCCGCTGTATAAGGTGAAGCGATGAGAAAAGCTACAACAGTGCAGATTGATAACATTTGAGTAGTCAGGCGCATAACTGCGGATCCTTGTGCATGATTCACTGAAATTAAATGTACAAAACCATAGCACACCCACCATAACCGGGGAAGACCCATAAAAACACAGTAACAAGGCAACATTATGACTTTCTTTTATCCAACACCAAACCCAACCAAGCTCAAAATCCCGCTTTTCGCCGACAAGGTGCCGGCGGGGTTTCCCAGTCCTGCAGC